>NZ_MPPI01000058.1 GCF_001895925.1 Phormidesmis priestleyi ULC007
TGCTTCGCGGGTCGGGAATCGTTTTTAATTGGTCTATGAGGGACATGGACTGCTACTTTTGTGATGATTGCAGTCCATCCTCATTTTTCTCTCTAGACCTTGAAACCACCCTGCTAAATCCCCCACGAGTGGGGGACTTTGAGCCAAGACTCCAGTTTCAAAGTCCCCCAGATTGGGGGATTTAGGGGGCAGAAGCCGCTGACAACGAAGCGAAAAACTCGTCGAACTCACGTTAATTTAATCGTTATCTCCAATCCTTCCAGTTGAGATTGAAAATTGAGGTATTGGGAAACGCTGTGGGATTACCATTCGCATTTAAGCGTTTTTGCAACTGCTCTAAATTGGCATTCACTCTGGGTAAGTTTTCGATTAACTGATACGGCATCGTTCCCGTTTCTAATGCAAACGATGCAGTTGTTCCAGCAGCGGCTCCGGCTGACCACTCGATCGAGTGAACCCGATATGCCGATGCGCTAATATGATCCATCGCGATGCTCTTGCCAGCGACCAGCAAATTATCGATCTTGGGCGGAATCATCGCCCTTAAAGGAATCTGAAACGGATAGGTTTCATCGGCTCCCTGGCGCTCTCCGGGACGTTCTTGATTGCCCGGTTTTTCGGGCGGCGACTCGACCATGCAAGGGTGAAAATCGAGATTGTAGTGACCGATGCCCACACTGTCAGGATAGATGTGAGCGCGCGATCGCCACTGCAATTCTTGAGGAGAGATCTTGCCTCGAATCACGTCGATCGTCCGTAACCCCGCCAGTGCAGTTGCTAAGTTTCGATAGGTTTCCTCTGAAAGATTCTCGCGATAAAAGGGCGTGTCACGAAAGCTTTTGCGAGAGGCTGAGATTTCGTCGATCGCAAACCCATTGGAATAGCCGTAGGCATAACGTCCGATTAGCCGTCGCGACTCGCGAATATAAGGATATTTTGACAACCCGTGAGCCGTGCCCATTGGCGAATCGAATCCTTTGAGAAACCGCACATTCGGAAACGGTTTCTTGATGGGCAGTTTTGCATCGCTCGTGCCTGCTAAAAACCAATAGAAATAGCCCAGGGCTTGTTCTTCACCGCCTTGTAGACTGCTAACTCGTAGCCCGCCTTGCCAACCTCCGGGCGTAAGCTGTCCTGTTTCGGCAAGCTGCTGTCGCGTGTAGAGATAATTGTCGGCAGATGTACCCGGAGCATAGTCATTGCCCCAGTTCCAATTCTGCATTGAGATGTCACCGGGGGCGATCGTTTTCGACCCCGCGCTATTTTGAGTGCTTAAAATACGCCGATAGGTAAACACCAATTCTGGAGCCTGAGCATATTGATTAGAATTAAAGCTGTAAGACTTGGCATATTGTGGATAAAACGCAGGCGGTTCAGCAGTTTGGGGCGTTGCAGTTGCCTCCATTGCAAACGTATAAGTAAACGCTTGGGGACAATAAGGATCATCGCTAGCACTAGACGAAGACGGATTAGTATAAGACAACCCATCAATGCCAAGACGATAAGGTAAATCTGCTAGCGCTAATAACTCTCCAGTTTCGGTAGCTTCGACGACATACCACTGACCCGACGCTGGCGGCACAAAGCGAATAATGGTTTTTTTAAACCGCGATGAATCGTCTTCGCTATAGGTGTCGGCGATCGTTTGTGACAACGGCTCTGTGTTCAACGGCGACGCACCTGCTGCGGGACTGTGCTGAATGCTTCGCGCTGATTGAATCTGCTGCCCAGTGCCAACGGTGCCGACTTGCAGATCTTTCACCACTGTATTGGGGAAAAATTGCAGCTTCCCCTTCCCCTGTTTCTCGGCTTCTCTCAGCATCTTCTGCAAAATTTCGTGCCCGTCTTTGGGCAAAAAGCAGACTGCACTCACCCAGCAATTTCCGGGGGTTTTTTGGTTTTTGTGACGATCGACCAATCGCTGCCGAAACTCAACATAGCCCTGCGGAAAATAAAGCTCCACTCGCTGAGTTTTCTTCTCATCTAGTGCCGACGTGCCCTGCGCCGAAACCTGCCCACCCAGCCAATCGCTGATCTCAGTCAGACAGACGCGATGACCCGATTTTAGCGATTCATAAGCCGTTGCCACACCCGCTAATCCGCCTCCAGCCACCAGCACATCACAAACGACCTCGCGATCGACCGATCTGGCAAAAGCTTGCGGTCCGGGAGTGAGCATTGCAGACGTTAAAGACAACCCTAAAGCCAAACGAATATAAAATTTCATCACGGTAAACTCAAATGAAATGGCATTGTAGAGTGAGTTTGGCAGCGTCGTAACCTACCGTTTGACATTTATTTCAGCGTGAATTCGATGAAGCTTTTCGCTACGGTTGCCAATCTGGGCTGCCCCCTAAATCCCCCAATTGGGGGACTTTGAACCTAAATTCTGGGCTTGAAGTCCCCCAGAATGGGGGATTTAGGGGGCTGAAGCGCTGAAGAACGAAGCGAAAGAACTCATCGAACTGACGTTATTTCACTCTTCGATCGCGATCTTCAAAAAAAGTGCCCACTTTACAAAGATTTCTCCTCACAAAATGGGCACTGATTCAGAATTTTAAGGCTTAAACCTGATCAACCAGGCTCGGCTTCAGCCTTGGGGTTGGCAACTCACAATCTTCTAACGAGACGGGCACAGGTTCAACGTGCCAGATGCTCTTGCAATACTCGCTGATCGTGTAGTCTGATGAAAATTTACCCATTCGTGCCACATTTAAGATCGACATCCGCGTCCACTGGGTCTGGTCTTGATAGGCTAGACTCACCTTCTCTTGGCAATCGACATAAAACTGGTAGTCTGCCAGCAGCATATACTCATCTTTATATAAGAGTGAGTCTACGATCGACTTAAACAGCGCCGGTTCTTTAGGCGAGAAGAAGCCAGACGCAATCTGATCAATCACCGTTTTGAGTGCAGCATTGTTGCGGTAATAAGCTAGAGGATTGTAGCCCTGCGCCTTCATTGCCATCACTTCTTGAGCATCTAGACCAAAGAGGAAGAAGTTTTCCTCGCCCACTTCTTCGCGGATCTCGACGTTAGCCCCGTCAAGCGTGCCGATCGTCAGTGCCCCACTCAGCGCAAATTTCATATTTCCGGTGCCAGAGGCTTCTTTTCCAGCGGTCGAAATCTGCTCAGATAAGTCGGCAGCCGGATAAGTAATTTGACCCAGCGAAACCGAGAAGTTGCTTAAGTACACGACTTTCAGCAGCCCTTTGACATCGGGATCATTGTTCACCACTTCGGCGACGGAGTTGATCAACTTGATCACGAGCTTCGCCATGAAGTAGCCAGGAGCCGCTTTGCCGCCAAAGATAAAGGTTCTAGGAACGTCAGAAGGGCTGGCTCCGTGCTGTTTAATCCGGTTGTATAGAGTGATTACATGCAGCGCATTTAGCAGTTGCCGCTTGTATTCGTGAATGCGTTTAACCTGCACATCAAACATTGAATCAGGATCGATTTCGAGATTGTTATCGCTCTGGATATAATCTGCAAGGGTGCGCTTATTATCTTGCTTGATCTCACGCCACGTTTTTTGAAACTCAGCATCATCAACAAACGCTTCGAGCTTTCTCAACTCTGACAGATCTTTAACCCAGCGATCGCCAATCTTGCTCGTAATCAAGTCTGAGAGTTTAGGATTGCTCATCAGCAGCCAACGGCGCGGGGTGACTCCATTGGTTTTGTTTTGAAACTTCTCTGGATACATCTCATAGAAGTCGTGCATCACATCCCGCTTCAGCAGCTCTGTATGCAGGGCGGCAACCCCATTGGTAGTGTGACTGCCGACAAATGCCAGATATGCCATGCGAATGTGCTTGTCGTCGCCTTCCTGGATCAGAGACATGCGCTCAAGTCGGTCACGATCGCCCGGAAACTTGCGCCGAATCTCATCTAAAAAGCGGTTATTGATTTCGTAAATGATCTCTAAGTGGCGAGGCAGCAGCCGCCCAAACAAGCTAACTGACCAGCGTTCTAGTGCCTCAATCAGCAGAGTGTGATTGGTGTAGGCGAAGGTCTGACGGGTGATATCCCAAGCGCGATTCCAGTCGAGCGCGTGTTCGTCGATCAAGAGTCGCATCAGTTCGGCGACCCCGATCGAGGGATGCGTGTCGTTTAGCTGAATCGCTACCTTGTTTGAAAACTGGTCAAAATTATCGTGATTGCGGAGATACGATCGAATAATATCTTGCAGCGAACAAGACACAAAGAAGTATTGCTGCTGAAGTCGCAGTTCTTTTCCTTGCGGCGTATTGTCGTTGGGATAGAGCACCTTTGAGATGTTTTCTGAAAACGTCTTCTCGGCAACCGCTTGAGTATATTGACCCGCATCAAAAACCTGGAAGTCGAAGTCTTCGCTGGCTTTAGCACTCCAAAGGCGCAGGGTGTTGACGGTGTTGTTGCGATATCCGGGTATCGGCGTATCGTAAGGAACGCCATACACAGTGTCTTGGGGAACCCACCGCACTCGATAACCGCCCTGAGCGTCAGTGACTGCCTCGGTGTGTCCACCCAGCTTAATTTCGACGGTGTAATCGATGCGAGCAATTTCCCAGGGGTTGCCATAGCGCAGCCAGTTGTCGGGGCGTTCACGCTGCCAGCCATCCACAATAAACTGGTCAAAAATGCCAAATTCGTAGCGAATGCCATATCCCATCGCGGGGATTTCTAGGGTCGCTAACGAGTCTAAAAAGCAGGCGGCGAGTCGTCCGAGTCCACCGTTGCCTAAACCGGGTTCTTCTTCTTGCTCTAGCAGATCTTCCAGATTTAGCCCCATTTTTTTGGTGGCTTCTTTCATCTCGTCGTAAATGCCCAAGTTGATCAGGTTATTGGCTGAGAGCCGCCCGACCAGAAACTCGGCAGAGAGATAATAGACGACTTTGGTGTCTTTCTGGAAATAGGTTTGTGCGGTTTTAATGCGGCGATCGGTCAGGCGATCGCGCACGGTGTAAGCCAGCGCCATGTAGTAATCGTTTAGCGTGGCAAACTGCTCATCTCTGCCCTGAATGTAATAGAGGTGGTCTATCAGGGCTTGCTTGAGGTTTTCCAGCGTCATTCCTGTGCGATCGTTCTTACCCAACATAGGCTATTCGCTTTCTCCTACAAATCATCGGCGTGAGTTTATCCGCATTGGGCACCTTACAACTGGCGATTGCTCAGAAGAAGTAACCAGCACTACAGTAAACGATGATTTTAGCAAACTGAGGGAAGTTAAACAAAATAACAGAAAGACGGCTGAACGCCCACCAGGGATCGCCGTTTTTCGTTCTCAATCTTGTTTTTCTAGCTTGCGTGTTTGTTGGAGATGTGCGATCGAGAACTGTCGGCAAGACATTTCAAGAATCGTGGATTTATTAAAGTGCAACTTCTGCCCTCACCCTAGCCCTCTCCCTAAGGAGAGGGAACAAGAGTTCTGGCTCCCTTCTCCTTGGGGAGAAGGGTTGGGGATGAGGGCAAAAGGCTAAAACGTAGCCTGAACACTGTGCGGTTTTATTTAGTTCATGATCTTAAGTTGATTTAATCAAGCAAGGTCTTTCAGCACTAAACCTAGCATTTCTACAATTTGATCGATGTGTTGTTTTTCGATGATCAACGGAGGCGACAGCGCAATAATATCGCCTGCCGTGCGGACTAATAATCCATTCTCAAAGCAGCGCACTAGGCAATCATAAGCGCGACTTCCGACCTGGTTAGGAATTGATTCCAATTCGATTCCAGCTACTAATCCAAGATTGCGAATATCAATGACGTGAGGTAGCCCTTCAAGCGAGTGAACTGCGTCTTCCCAATAGCTAGACAGACTATTTGCCCGATCGAACAAACCCTCTTCTTCGTAGATATCTAGCGTCGCTTGAGCAGCTGCACAGGCAAGCGGGTGCCCCGAATAAGTGTAACCGTGAGAAAGTTCGATCGCGTTCTCTGCCCCGTGCATAAACGCATCATAAATGCCGTCTCGCACAAACACCGCTCCCATTGGCACCGCCGCATTGGTAATGCCTTTTGCAACCGTCATTAAATCGGGGATGACTCCAAAATAATCGGTGGCAAAGCCTTTTCCTAAACGCCCAAATCCGGTAATCACTTCATCAAAAATCAGCAGAATGCCGTGACGATCGCAGATCGATCGCAATCGCTCTAAATAACCCTGGGGCGGAACTAAAACTCCCGTCGAGCCAGCAACGGGTTCGACAATGACGGCTGCAATGGTAGAAGCATCATGAAGGGTAACCAGTCGCTCTAGCTCATCTGCTAAATGTGCGCCCCACTGTGGCTGACCGCGAGTAAAGGCGTTGCGCTCTAAATTGTGGGTATGAGGCAGATGATCAACCCCCGGAAGCAAGCTGCCAAAAGACTTGCGATTAGGAGCAATGCCCCCGACTGAGATGCCACCAAAGCCGACCCCGTGATATCCTCGCTCTCGCCCGATCAATCGCGTCCGGCTGCCTTCTCCGCGCACTCGATGATAAGCCAGGGCAATTTTAAGGGCAGAATCGACGGCTTCAGATCCAGAATTTGCGAAAAAGACGTGATTTAAGTCTCCGGGCAACATCTTCGCGAGGCGATCGGCTAACGCAAAGGGAGCGGGATGACCCATTTGAAATGTGGGGGCAAAGTCGAGAGTTGCTGCCTGAGTTTGAATCGCGGCGATAATTTTTTCGCGGCAATGTCCGGCGTTAACACACCACAATCCTGCTGTGCCGTCTAGCACCTGACGATCGTCAACAGTTGTGTAATACATTCCTTTCGCAGATGCCATTAATCGAGGCTGCGATTTAAACTGGCGATTGGCAGTGAAAGGCATCCAGAAAGCATCCAGGCTATCTGGTATCGAAGACGTGACAAGATCTTGCATAGTGAGTTTTTACTAAACTTTGAATAAAACTTGAATAAACAACAAAACGACCCTCACAATGATTGTAGAATTTAACGGGATATATAATTAATTCAAAAGCGATCAAGGGACTCCGCACTGACTGCCTCGCCCCTATCTCTGCAAGCTTGCGCTTTTACTCAGCCGCTTTCTTGCGACCTCTGGTTGAGGGGGTTTTAGAAGCTGTTTTGGTCGTTGTAGATTTAGTTGCCGCAGGTTTTGCTTTTGCTGCTGGCGCAGATTTTGCAGGAGTTTTAGCGGCAGGTTTGGCGCTTGCGGTTGTGGTGGCGCGAGTGCTTTTTGCAGGAGCTTTTTCGACAGCAGGTTCTGCCTTTGCTGCGGCTCCATTGTCGCTGCCATTCGTTAAGGTTACGGTTTCTGGGTTGAGTGTGATGCCTTGCGTTTTACGTCGTCTTCTCGTTTTGGGTTTGCTGCCGTCTTTGTCTTTGCGTGCAGATGAGAGGTAATATTTCAGCGTTGACGGACTGATTTCCACTCCCTTTTCCGTTAGCATTTTTGAAACTTCTGCGTAGCTATAGCCACGGTCGAGCGCTGCTGAAATCGGTTCTTTGAGCAAATCGATCGCTTCTCGCAGTGACCAAATTTCTTTAGGCTTTTCGGGTAAACCTTCCAAGATTGAAGATGCACTGCTGATTGCACCCTTTGACACTAGCGTTGATGTCGGTGATCTCCGTTTGGTTGTTGCCATTTTATTATCCTAAATAATTGAGTGATGTGGACTGGTTTCTTTAGGTATCCCGTAACCAGGGGTTTTAAACCGATGAATTTTGAAAAAAGATGTGTGACTCGTGGAGACTGCTGATTGATTTTTCAATTCGCGAGTCGTTGACGATGCTGTCACCATCATGACCATCGTCGTCAATTATAGAGACATTATTAGAATCTGGAATCAAATCTTAAAAAAATCGCTTCTAGGATTAGATGAATCGATCGTTTTGGTTGCTTTAAGAGTCACCGCAGCTTTATCAATGTCACCACTTTAATGATCGCTAGTAGGTCGTGTCTTCTCTTTTGCTCAAGAATGAGCGATGTTAGTTAATTTGTATCCCTGAGATTGATTGGACTGCTAACCCAGGCGTTGGGCGATCGTGCAAAATACTGGAGCAAGCAGCAACGCCGGAAGAAATGCCGCGATACTCAACTGCGTGATTTTTAGTAAGTTCAATCCCAATCCCATAATCATTAAACCGCCGACCCCAGAAGTTAATAAGACTTGAGGCGCGTTCGCTGGGTCGGGCAACACTTGCGCTAAGAATCCGGCACAAAGAGACAAGCCACCTTGATAAAGCAAGATTGCAATGCTAGAAAATCCGACCCCGATGCCATAACTGCTGCTGAGAGCGATCGAGGCTAGTCCATCCATTGCAGATTTGATTGACAACAGCGCATGGTCGCCTGACAAACCATTGTTGAGACTGCCTAAGATAGCCAGAGGGCCAATGCAAAATAGCAAGCTAGCGGCGACAAATCCTTCAGTAAAATTGCCGCCGCCCTTAACGAGATCGCGGAGCCAATTACCAACTTTTTGTAGCTGTGTTTCGATGCGCCACCATTCACCGAGCAGACCGCCCAGCACGATCGCTAAGAGTCCAATGATCACCCCATCAATCTGACCCGCTTTCACTTTTAATAAACTGCCTGCCAGAGTCACCCCTAAAAATAGCGTTAGCAAGCCAAGTCCTTGAGTGATGATGCGCTGCATCCGATCGGGCAGACTTTCGGTTAAGACTAGCCCGATAAGGGTGCCTCCGAGAATGGTAGCGACATTGATCCAAGTGCCGCTTGTTTTGTCCCATAGGGTGAGTGCTGCGGGGTGAATCAGAAGGTGAGTGAGTGGAAATATCAAGACGTAGATTTCCTCGAAAGTGACTCGCTTGTTCAGGGTAAGTTTAATTGGGTCGATCGGGCAGGTTATTGAACAGAATTTGCTGGATAGATTTAGCGGAAATTTTCGATTAGCTAAACGTAACGGCGATCGATTCTGTGTGATTAGGAGCGATCGCCATTACGTTTAATCGATATCTAGGTGGATAGGTGGAATTAAATAGAAGACCCTTCTTCTCCCCAAGACTACTGTATACACACAAATTGTTTTGGGTTCCGATTGCTAGGGGTTCGTCCCCTAAATCCCCCATTCTGGGGAACTTTCAGACAGAAGGAAATTTTAGGGAAGATGGGCACTTTTGTAGAAGCTCATCACTCATTAGTTTTACGAATTCTCAGCGCATCCGGGGCACCACTCCTGACATTATTTCTGCGGCTCGGCAACTTCGGCAGAACCTCACCCCGGCTGAAAAGATATTGTGGCAGGCTCTAAAAAACCGCCAACTGAACGGTTGGAAGTTTCGTGTTCAGCATCCAATCGAGTCTTTTATCGTCGATTTCTATTGTCCTCACCATCGATTGATCATTGAACTGGATAGTGATGTCAGATTTAAGGGGTGTTCTCCAGACGATCGTCACCGTGATCGAAATCTAGCTTCATCCGTTCAAAGTCCCCCAGAATGGGGGATTTAGGGGGCACAAGCCGACTGAAACGAAGCGAAAAAACTCGTCGAACTGACGTTTATTTAATGTTGAATTGTTTTGGGTCTGGCTCAATTGCCACATCAAAGACAACGATAAACTGAGCTTCTAACAGAATCTTGTGAATGGGAACAGCAGGCAAAGCGCTTAAACGGGTATTAGCGACCTACAGAATCAGTCAAATTCAACTAGCATCTACGATGGGGATTGCTTCTGGAAATATTAGCCGATGGGTGAACGAAAATCGAGATCCTTCTGCTGAATCGGCGATCGACATCCGAGATGCGCTTGAAACGATTGATCCAGATGCAGCAAAGGCATTTACTCTTCTTTATTGGGAGAGGCGGATCAATGACGAAAAAGAGTGACTGGAGCGATCACAAAACGGTGAGATAAGTCTCTTTGCCATCGCGAGGCAGCACTCTCAATCGTTGGTTTTGCAAGTCTGGCTCTAATCCCAAATCTTCAAGGGGAATTAACCCCAACAAAGGGTCTTGCCCTGCGGGTAGCTCAATGCAGTTAAAAGTGCCTTCTCGTCCTTCAACGGTCAGACTGAGTTCTCTAAAGGTGCGGACTTTTTGCACACCGATCGCGATTTTGACATCGACTTCTCCTTGCAGAGGCAATCCCAACTGGCTAATGACATCGGCAGGCAGGCAAAGTCGAGTTGCACCTGTGTCTGCCAAAACATCTTCTAAAGTGACAGAGCGAATCTCGTTAGGGGGAATGAATCCTCGATCGGCAAGAATTTGGTCAATCCGATTAATAAGGATAATGGTTGTCGTAACTTTTCCTGTTGGTGTAGGGGTTGTTACTGACATTGTATTTTTTCTGGTCAAAGTTGCCCCAAAACGATCGCGCTTCTATTCTTATTATTGTAACAGAAAGGGGCGATCGCGTTTCGGCTAACGATTAAATTACTCTACTCGCTGGAAGATAAAGGACATGAGGTTTTCGTTGATCTTCGGGCTGCGGATTTCCTAAAACTCGTTTCTGAGCATCTAGCCAGATTACGACTTTAGCGTTGCTAGGATAATAGGCTTGAACAAAGCTAATGAAATCGTCGATCGTGCAAGGTTTCGTAGTCCCACCCATATAGTCTTGATGAAACCGTTCATGGACTTCGACATCTAGGGTAAGCAGATTATTTTCAACATCTGCCAGATGAGGATACCCATTTTGAGAATATAAGTGATGCGCTGATAACTTAAGCCTGTCAACACGGTTCTTCTTCTGACCAGTCACCTGACAAGTATTGTGATCTCGCTTTTTAACTTTGTCCATTGCTGTTTGGATGCGCTTTTCGCGGTTTTGAATCTCAGCTACGATGTCAGAAATTTGCGGGCCAACTACTACTCCGACATCCCCACACCATTCTTGACGATTCTTCTTAGACTGGCATTCTTTGAAGGAGTGAGATAGCTTAGAAATACCTGACAAGGAGAAGTGCAAGCCTCCCTTATCCACAAAATCCTCAAAATCTTCGCCTTTAATCAGAGGATACTGAGTTTTTTGAGTGTGTTCAGCCATCTTGCTTAAGTAGTCAGACCGAGTTTTGAAAATTGTTACAAGGTCAGACCTCGAAACAAAGAACTGTCCATTACGCTTAATTAGCGATGAAGAGTTATCAAGAATGTGCTTTTTGATAAATGCTTTACTAATTTCTCTTTTAGTGTGTGTAAACCATTCTGTCAGACGTTGCCAAAATGTTTGCTTTTGCGTTGCTTCGAGATAGCGAGCGATCGTGTAAGCGCCTGATGAGGTGTATTCTCGTAACCCAGTAGTTTTATTAACTACTTTGTAATCTTTGCCTTGAGTTAACTCCCACTCATCATCTGGGATTGAGTCAAAGAATTCCTCAGCATCAATGAGGTCTTGAGTGGCAATTTTTAATGTCTCGACCAACTTTTGAGAGGTGATATATAGTTCTGCCATTTCTAAAACCTTTCAGTAAGACTCTTATAAAACACGTTCAGACGAGCGAAAACTTGAGCATCGCCTGTGTTAGGAACATCTGGGTGGTAGACTCTGCTTAGGTCGTGGTAGGCAGACTTAATATCCTCTGAAGTTGCTGTCTGAGGATTTAATCCAAACGCCTTCCACACAAGATCGTATTTAAAGATGTTGATGCCATTGACACAGCCATAGCCAGTTTCGTTTTCTTCTTCTGGCAAAACGCCGATAAACTTGCGATACAGCTTTTCCCAGCCATCTTTCTTGCTGAAGTCAAGTTTCTCCATGCCGCTCGTCGCCATCTCGAAGGAGCCGGATTTTCTTAATTCTTTGACATCTTTAACGCCAAAATGACCAAGAATGGCTTCTTTGAGTTGAGTTAAGGTTAAAGGCTTAACTTTTTTAGGCTTAACAACTTTCGGTAGCTTGGGTTTAGGATCTTTCTTTTTATGATTCTCAATAATAAATTGAGCAAATTCTTCGAGAGTTGCCGTGTCTACACTTTGGGCTTCTGCGATTCGAGCAATCTCAGTTTGAATCAGTTGATTGAGTGTGATTTTAGGCATTATTTTTTCAACAGTTGTACTTTTAATACTCTGTTGTACCTCCTTTGGACGAATTCCGGTTGCTGTCATTTTCCAAATCCTTAATAACGTCGATCGAAGCCTCCACTCATCCGCATCAAACTCTGCCACAAGACAGCCTGACGGTGTGTGGTTAAATCACTTAGGTGCGTTCTGTAATTGAAATCTCAGCTTTAGTTTAAGTCACTTCACAAAGGTCTGTTTTCAGTGAAATCACTTGAATCTTGCCAGGAAACATAAAGTCTTTAAGAGCTAAACGATCGCAATGTGAAGACTTACCGACTCGAACACGCGAAGCTCAGAGAATCTCCTGATCGTGATATCCCCTAACGTACCCCGATGCAGACTTCCGCTAACTCTCCAGAAAGTCGATCGCGTTACGCCCGATCGAGTCCGCTATACAAACCCAACGCTGCGAGAAGCGCCACAAAATGCCCTGCGATGCCGTTCATGTTTGCCATCGCGACGAAGACATCGACCGATCGAATAATCCGAGTCGGATCGTAAATCGCAACGCCTTGAGGCTGAGTAATCGACTTTGACAGCAAGACACCCAAAGAAGCTCCACCGCCCAAAATGGACACCGCTAATCCCACCAATCCGACCATTACACCTAAACGTAAGACCTGCATCACATCAGCTTTTTTAGGGTGAACAGCAGAATTTGAATTGCGGAGCCGTCTGGCAAATCGGGTGTAGCGGAACGCTAAGAAAAGGCTAAACAACAGCACTGCCAATCCGCAGGTTGCCCAAAAAATGCCAATGCCCAAGCCCGGAGTCACCCCTTGAGCCACACCTCCGCCCGGAAGAGGAGTCTCTGCCGATCGGGTAAAGTTTCTCCCAGAGATGGCAAACGCTAACAGCAGCCCTGATGCGGCGGCGAACACAAGCTCTAACCAAAAACTCGCCCAACCCGCAAGGCGCAACGCGGTCGCAATCCGCTGAAGTTTGTGAGAATCGTGATTGTGGGCTTCTGGTTGGGTTTGCATGGTGATCACCGTTGGTCTAGACACTAACGCTGCACATACATTACCGCGATTTATTTTAGGAGGCGACTCTCTCAAGAGAGAACAATATTGGGGTTAAGGGGCAGAACAGCAAGTCTATTAACGTCACGTCAGTTCGACGGGGTTTTTCGCTTCGTTGTCAGCGGCTTCTGCCCCCTAAATCCCCCATTCTGAGGGACTTTGAACCGGAAATTTTGGCTTGAAGTCCCCCAAACTTGGGGGATTTAGGGGGCGCAATAGACTCGTAACGAAGTCGTCGAGTTCACGTTCTACTAAAACCCAGCGGCGACACCCTCACCTCTTGGATCAGCCGCGCCTTCTAAAGAGCCATCGGGCAGAACGACGATCGCGTTAGCATTTCCCCAATCTGATCGTTCTTCAATTCGATGTCCTCGTCGTTTTAATTCGGCGATCGTCAGCGTATCTAATCCCCACCGTTCAACGTTGAGGCGATCGGGGAGCCATTGATGATGCACACGCGGAGCCGCGACTGCTTGGCGAACATCCATCTCGTAGACCAACACGTTTAACAAGATTTGCAACACCGTTGTAATGATCGTGCTGCCACCCGGTGAACCTGCCGCTAATCGCAAGCGACCGTTTTGAGTGACGATCGTCGGAGTCATACTCGATAGCGGAATTTTGTTGGGTGCGATCGCGTTGGCATCTCCGCCCACCAGTCCAAATGCGTTGGGAGTATTGGGCGCGATCGCGAAGTCGTCCATTTCGTTGTTTAAGACGATGCCTGTTCCTTTTGCGACAACTCCCGCACCAAAACCGAGATTCACGGTGAAGGTCAGGCTGACGGCATTGCGATCGCGATCAACAACGGTGAGATGACTCGTTTCGACTGATTCTTTAGTCAAGCGTTGCAGCACTGCGGGGTCAACTGCCTTTACCTGAGTGGACGGCGTTGCTTTTTGAGGATTGATTTCCTGTCGTCGTTTTTGAGCATAGACCGGGCTGATCAGCGCCTTAACTGGGACTTTGACAAAAGCAGGATCACCGAGATAAGTCGCACGATCGGCGTAAGCAATTCGCATCGACTCGACCAACAAATGCAGCACATCGGGATTGTGCCATCCCATAGTCTTTAAATCTGTATCGCCAATTATGTTGAGGATTTGCAGCAAATGCACCCCTCCCGAAGAAGGTGGCGGCATTGAGCAAACTCTCGCTTTACGAAAATCACCGCACACCGGATCACGCCAAGTCGGACGATATTGCTGCAAATCTTTTTTTGTAATCAATCCGTTATTCGCTGCCATATCGTTGGCGATCGCTGTCGCAATAGTTCCCGTATAAAAATCTTGAGGATTTTGAGACACCGATCGTAGCGTGGCGGCTAATTCTGATTGCACTAACCGATCGCCCGTTTGATAAATCTTTCCTTTGTGAGTAAAAATTTTCTGTGCATCAGGATTTTTGAGTAGCGTTTGCTGATGCATCTCTGTTGCTTCTATAAACCGCCAACTCACCGGGAATCCATTTTCTGCTAATTGAATCGCAGGAGCCATCACAGTTTTCCAGGGTAAGCGTCCATATTGACGATGCACTTCATAGAGTCCTGCGATCGTGCCCGGTGTCGCCACTGCCAAATATCCATTCGTACTCGCGTTGGGGCGCACGTTTCCTTGTCTATCCAAATACATTGTTTTCGTAGCTTTGAGCGGCGCACGTTCTCGAAAATCTAATGCCTTTGTCTCATTGTTTTTTGCCTGATACATCAGCAGAAATCCACCCCCACCAAGCCCTGCCGAAAATGGCTCTACGACCGAGATTGCAAAGGTTGTGGCAACGGCTGCATCCACGGCGTTTCCTCCCTGTTGCAGCATTGACAGCCCCGCTTGAGTCGCGAGAGGATGGGCAGACGTGACCATGCCTTGATTTGCCCGATCGAGCAGGGCAGGCGTTGGAGAAATCGCGATTGCGGCAGCCGATCGTCCTAACCCTAACGAGATGACAACGAGAGCGCAAGTTCTGTGAAACGAGCCGATGTATTTCATAGTGATCCTAAAATTGTTAACCCTGATAGTGCGATCGCTAACCAACTCAAGAAACTTATTTGCGTCAACTGTAAGGCTTGCCGAATTCGATCTGGGGTAATGGGTCGAGTTGGCTCACCTAAGAGAGGTTTATGCTTTTCCACGCCGCGATACCAATTAATGCCGCCGACTTGCACTTCCAACACAGCCGCATAAGCACACTCACTCCAACCAGAGTTTGGGCTAGAATCTTTGGGCGCATCTCGCTGGCAGAGTCGCCAAACTTCGCGAGGTTTTCTAGACAGCAACGCTAAGGTCAACACCGTTAACCGACACGGAAGCCAGGTCAAAAAATCATCTGTTTTAGCGCTACACCAACCGATATCTTGATAAGGTGCCGTCTGATATCCCACCATCGAATCTAATGTACTAGCAGCTTTATAAGATAAGGCTAATGGAACGCTTCCAACAAATGGTAGGAATGCGCCGAGCGACGCATAAAATAACGGAGACATGACACCATCGATCGCGTTTTCTGTCACAGTTTCTAATACGGCTCGGAGAATATCTGATTCAGAAAGGTTTTCGGTATCGCGTCCGACATATAGCTTTAGCTGAGAACGCGCCCGATCGAGATCCCCATCTGCCAGAGGTCGTAACACATCTTCAGCCGCCGATCGTAAACTTCGCCCCGCAAAACAACTCGCTAACAAAATACTCGAAATCGCAACGCCTAACACTGGATGTAATGCTTTTGAGAATTCTACGATCGTCCATCCGATTACACTGCTACCCACGACAATGAGAATAGTTAGAATCACGCCTGCAAATCGCAATGAAGCTGGCTGACTGAATTCCTTTAAAGCAAGCTCGGTATAGTGAGCGATCGCCCACCCGATTACCTGAACCGGATGCAGCCATCCCCAAGGATCGCCAATCAGATAATCGAGGAGAGCCGCGATCGCTAAAACACTCATCCCCAACTTTTCACTAGACCACAAAACTCGCCTCCTCTCCCTGTGCGGCTTGCCAGCTTCGGGCATCGTAGTAGAGATCTTCTAGAGAGATTTCGTAAAGCGCTGCGTTCAGCTTTTTGTGAAGTCGATTCCATAAGCTAAACGTTACCCAGTCTTCGGCCTGCGCTCCGTCAGGCACATGATGAGGCAACGGTTCTACGCTTTCTCCCACAGCCTCTAAAATTTGCCCTAGTGAGATCTGCCCTGGCGATCGTGCTAGTTGGTATCCGCCTTGAGCACCGCGCACAGAAAGTACTAGCTCTGCTCGTCGCATCTCAATCAACAGTTTCTCTAAATAAGGAGCTGGCAGATTCTGTCGTTGCGCGATCGCTCTCACTGACGTAGGGCCATACCCTGGCTGAAAGCTGAGATCCAACAAAGCTTTAACGCTATAGTGTCCGCGAGTCGTTAACTTCAAGAGTGTCTAGTGTGGAGGGTCTTAAGCTTAACAGGACTTTAAGCATCTCCCACTAACGCCGCAATTTTAATAGCTCTTGAGGAGACGCAATCAGCTTAACTTTTAAAAAGGTAATCTCTTGTTGAGAATTTAAAGTAAATAGCCATGCCACATTTACGCCAAACCAAGGCGTTTGCACTCGCCCCGTCACTTCGATCTCAGGGCAGCCATCCTCTAAAACTTGCTTAATCACTCCCTGCTGAGGTTGAGCCGTAATGCCTTTTGCCTCGACTTTGAGATAGTCAGCGATCGCGTCTCGTCCTTCAATTACCGATTCAAACGGCGGATGCAGTGCCCCGTTGACCGCAAATTGCTGACTGGTCGCCTCAAAATCGCCCACATTAAACGTTTCAAAATAGTTGATCAGACTAGGCTCTGTAATACCTGCGATCGCGCTTGATTCAGGTTGGAGTGCGATCGCTACATCATCCTTAACACTTTGCATATCGATAGAACATTATGGTTTATATGGTTTATATGGACGTTAAACAAAAAGGCAGGAATTGTCCTGCCTCTAGAGAGATATTTGACTAATGAGGTGACCCAGAAATCGCGCCTCGATCGCTTTTATAATGCAACATAAATTAATAAATGGCAACTAAAATTTACATCTACGTGGATCTGTACAGAATTTCTGGGTTGACATTTTGTACCAATTTCAAAAACAATAATTAAATTGCCATTAGGTGAATTACCCGACGCTCATCGCTAGGCGATAGAGCGCGGGCTTCCAATTTCAATGGGAGCAACCTCGGAGTTCGTGGATTTTTTACGTCCAGAACCCTTTGGATTTACACTCCCTCGATTGGCAGTAGCGCTGATTCCCAACGCCAATAATCGCAAGCCTTCATTTCTGATGTTGATTGCTGCATTCACGTCTCGGTCATGCCTCTGACCACAGTGAGGACAATCAAATGCACGAACAGAGAGATCCATCTTTGGGATCTGTAGCAGCGTGTTTGAGCAAAGATGAGACGACGGGAAAAACCTGTCTACTTCAAGGTAGGTCTTACCGTCAAACTCTGCTTTGTACTTCAGCATCGTGCAGAATTTACCCCATCCAGCATCGCTAATAGCTTTAGCTAGGGTGTGATTCTTCACCATGTTCTTAACTGCCAGATTTTCCACCACAACAACTTGGTTTTCGTTGACTAGCTTGCGAGATAGTTTGTGGAGAAAATCTTCTCTGACTCGTGTGATCTTGCTGTGAACCTTGGCAACCATCTTCCGTGCTTTAGCGCGGGTCGTGCTGCCTTTCGCTTTCCGAGAAAGCTTTTGCTGTTTGCGTTTTAGGTTCTTGGCGTGTTTCTTAAGGTGTTTAGGATTGCAAAACTTAGAGCCGTCTGAAGTGACGACAAAATCAATCAATCCCAGATCGATGCCAACGGCTTTTCCGTCACTCGTGATTTCAGGTTTGGCAATGCCATCATCCATCAACAAAGAGGCATAGTAACGCCCGTCTGGAGTCTTAGAAACCGTGACCGTTTTGAGTTTGCCGTCAGGGAGTTCCCGATGAATCTTGGCTTTCACGATTCCTAAGAAGCCGGGAAACTTGATGGTCGATTCACTCTCAACTTTGACGTTTTGAGGATACTGAACCGACTGGCGATTAAACTTGCTCTTGAAAGTGGGATACTTCGCCCGTCCTTCAAAGAAGTTTTGGAACGCTTGAGAGAGATTCAGAACGGATTGCTGCAAGCACTGAGAGTAGGTTTCTTTCAGCCATTCAAACTCTTTCTTCAGTTCGGGTATGCGTTTCTTCATGTCGTAAGCAGACACGCCTTTACCCGTCTCTTTGTACGTCTGAGACATCACAAAAAGCAACTGATTCCACAGCCATCGCGTTGCGCCAAAATCTTTGGACAACTGAATAACTTGCTCATCAGTCGGGTAAATTCGTACCTTTGTTGCTTTCAACATATCTGCATCTTAGCACAAATCAAGATTATTGATAAGCATACTCCGTGGTGAGTGCTGAGAGATAGGACGCTGGATCGAGCGCCCCTGGCTTTCATCCCACACCAACGAAACGTTATGGTGTGGGGATTCCCGCCGAATCAGCTAAACTAACAGTGGCAGCGTTTGTAATAGGGCGTTGCTGAATGCAAGTATGAATCTGTCTATCGAGGCTGAACCCTTTCGCCCCCTAAATCCCCCAATTTTGGGGGACTTTAAGATTCTGGTTCCCCTCAAACTTGGGGGGCTAGGGGCAATTCATATTTGCATTCAGCAACGCCTGTAATAGAGATTACGCATGACCGATCGCGCCTCAAATCTAACAGACCGAATTAAGCAAAAAGCCTTAGAAGTTGGATTTCACAAAGTTGGAATCGCGATCGTTCCTGTCAACTCAGACGACGAAAAAGCGGCTGTAACTTCTCTGCAAAGCTGGCTCACTCAGAATCATCAGGCAGATATGGCGTGGATGGCAAACCCCAAAAGACAAGATCTTCGCTTAGTCATGCCCGAAGCTCGATCGCTGATTTGTGTTGCCCTTAACTATTACACCGCTCACGATCGGCCCGAAGGCAATGACTATGCCAAAATTTCTCGCTACGGCTGGGGTCGGGACTATCACCGAATTTTGCACAAAAAACTCAAGGCGCTGTCTACCTGGCTAGAGGCACAAGGCGACGACATTCGCGCCCGTTATTATGCAGACACTGGGCCCGTACAAGACAAATTTTGGGCGCAGCAAGCAGGCATCGGCTGGATCGCGAAAAACAGCAACGTGATTACGCGAGACTATGGCTCGTGGGTGTTTTTAGGCGAAGTGTTAACCAATTTAGAACTCATTGGCGATCGTCCTCATACTTCTCACTGCGGCACCTGCACTCGCTGCCTCGATGCTTGCCCAACCGGAGCGATCACGCAGCCGTTTGTCGTCGATGCCAATCTCTGCATTGCCTATCACACGATCGAAAACCGCGCCGAAACGCTTCCCGAAACGATTACTCCTCATCTGGGCGGTTGGGTGGCTGGGTGCGATATTTGTCAAGACGTTTGCCCCTGGAATCAGCGATTTGCCCAAGAGAGCGATGTCGCTGATTTTCAGCCCTACCCTGGCAATGTTGATCCGACCCTCACCGAGTTAGCAGAGTTGTCAGATGAAGAGTACGATCGCCGCTTTCCCGCTTCTGCCCTCAGACGAATTAAACCCGCTATGATGCGCCGCAATGCTCGCTCAAACTTAAGGATCGATGTTGAATAGCGTGTCTTCGATGACTAGGGCATGATAGAGATATTCAACCCATATATTAAAGCTTTAGGAGAGGGAAACGGGTGGCTGCAACCGACTTTAAAGACTATTACGCGCTTCTAGGCGTGACCAAGACTGCCAGCGCCGACGAAATCAAGAAAGCCTTCCGTAAATTGGCACGGCAATATCACCCCGACATGAATCCGGGTGACAAGGCAGCAGAGGCTCGGTTTAAAGAAATCAATGAAGCCTACGAAGTTTTGTCTGACAGTGATAAGCGCCAAAAATATGACCAATTTGGGCAATATTGGCAGCAGGCCGATCGAGCCGGGGCACGAGGCGGACGATCGCCCTTCAACACCAACACAAGTCCCGGTTTTGATGAATTTGAATTTGGGCGCTACGGCAGCTTTGACGAATTTGTCAATGACTTACTGGGGCGAGTCGGAACTGGCTACGGTCGAACTGCCGATCCGTTTAGCGGTTATCGCACCTCGCCGGGGACTAGCTATGACGGCGGTGGTGTAGGCGTAAATCTAGATGTTGAAGCGACGATTACGCTGACGTTTTCAGAAGCATTTAATGGCGCACAAAAACGGTTGAGCATTGGCAGCGAAACCTTTGATGTCAACATTCCGGCAGGTGCCAAAACCGGGACTCGGATTCGGATGCGCGGCAAGGGGCGACCTAGCTCTCACTACACGACTCAACGCGGCGATCTCTATCTGATTGTCGAACTCGCGCCGCATCCGTTCTTTCAGCTTGACGGAGACAACAATTTAGTCTGTGAAGTTGCGATCGCCCCCGATGAAGCCGTTTTAGGAACTCAAGTTGAAGTCCCGACCCCTGATGGTATGGTGAAAGTCAACGTTCCCGCAGGCGTACGATCAGGGCAATCTCTGCGACTGCGGGGCAAGGGTTGGAAAAACCTCAAAGGAGAGAGAAGCGATCTGATGCTCAAACTGACGATCGTGCCACCCAAAGAGTTGAACGCGATCGAGCGAGAATCTTATGAGAAGATCCGCGACAATCGAAGTTACGATCCGCGCAGCAATCTCAAAGGAATCAAGCTGTGACGGGACTCGATGCTGGAGCCGATGATTACCTTGTTAAACCGTTTGGCATGGCAGAACTGCGGGCACGGCTTCGAGCATTGCAGCGGCGATCGCCCCAGATCCAGCCGCCACAACTCCAGGTTGGCAACCTCAGATTAGATTATGGGGTTGATTCTCAGCCTGTTTGGACTGGCTGCTTACCATTTTCTGACCAAAGCGCACTGGTATGCTCTACATCACGAATTAGAATCTGTTTCAGGCACACATTCACGATGGGCTAGAGCCGATGCTCGAACAGCCTGGAGGGCCATTGCCAGCGCCATTACTCAAGCACATCAGGGTAGTGCAGGTTTATAGTGTCTTGGGGCAAGACAGCACATTCACCCTCCGCTTACCTTTAGGCATAAAGTAACACCCTTCGGCTAAATCCAACAGCGCCAACACGCAAACAATCAGCACAACAATGTGACGCACAGCAACTCCTCTATGGGTAAGAATATGCAAACACTTTACGTAACGATCGCCGTGACAAATTCCCTCTGGCGAGAGAGGCTTAGTTTCTGGCAGAGACATAGCCTGATTTCATACTGATTTCATTTTTTTGGGCTGTCTTGTAGAAAGAGGTGGTTAACGCTACATCAAAGTTAAGGAATCCGGCCAAAATACGGCTTCCTGCATTTGACTCTCCAGCCGACCAGACGGTTGAGAATAAAAGGTGTCAATAAAATTCGTAGGTGAAGGATGAATCGCTCAATGCTCAAAACAAGTTTGCTCGGACTCTCGATCGGTGCAGTTATTGCTATTAGTGGACTCACCGCTTGCTCAAACGCTACTCAAAACTCAACCTCTAATCAAAGCCCCGCTGCAACAGGTTCACCTATGGCAGGCATGTCAGAGATGGATCACAGCAACATGAAGGGCGGCATGATGAATATGGATTTAGGCCCAGCCGATGCAAACTTTGATCTGCGCTTTATGGATGCGATGATTCCACATCATCAGGGAGCCGTGAAAATGGCGCAAGAGGCGCTGCAAAAATCAAAGCGACCTGAAATCAAGAAACTCGCTCAATCGATTATTGTTGACCAAGACAAAGAGATTGCCCAAATGCAGCAATGGCGCAAGTCTTGGTATGCCAATGCGTCTAGCACTTCGATGGCGTGGAATAGCGGAACCAAGGGCATGATGCCAATGTCGAAGGATCAAATGAATGGCATGATGATGAATATGGATTTGGGTGCAGCCGATGATCAGTTTGACTTGCGGTTCATCAATGCGATGATTCCGCACCACGAGAGCGCGATCGTCATGGCAAACGATGCCCTGCAAAAGTCAAAACGTCCTGAAGTTCAGAAGCTTGCGACCGCGATCGTCTCTTCTCAACAAGCCGAAATTGATCAGATGAAACAGTGGCGCAAAGCTTGGTATAACCAATAGTCCATTTCATTCTAATTTCATCTTTAGCTGTCACATTGGATAGTTAATGCACTGTTAGGATTCACCATGCCGAGTCTTGCTGTTTCTGTTTCCTTTTCGATTCGCCGTCTTTCAGCGACGCTGCTAACGCTCGGATTGTTGTCAGGAAGCCCTGCGATCGTTCTCGCGTACGGCGGGCATGGCGACGAATTTAAAGGCGGATCGATACAATCGTCTGGAATTCAAGTCGATGCAGAAACAGCACAGCGGCTCGGTTTGAAGGTGGAACCTGTGACACGGCAGCGATTAGCGTTTGGGGTGAACACAACGGACAAATTGAATCGTTGCCCAATCGTCAAGTTGAGGTGACAACTCCAGTATGCGGAACGGTGCTACTTCCCCGGCGCACCGCGCTCGAATCGGGAACCAAATTGGCAGAAGCACGGGCAAACTTATCGAAAGCTGAGAGTCGGTTGTCGGTGTCGGAGGCACAAGCCCAACTGCAACGGGCCCAATCGCATCAGCACGATCGCGCGTCGAACTCGGTGGACAAACCTACGCAACTCGGCTACGTCAACTTGGAGCTAATGCCAACGCAGACGGCACCATTACGATCGCGGCTCCGATTGCTGGCACAGTTGCCGATCGAGAAGCGACAACCGGGGAATCGGGACAAGATGTAGGTAAGAAGATTTTAACGATCGTGAATGGCAGCAGTGTGCAAGCATCGAGCAACATCTACGAAAAAGATCTTAATCAAATTCGGGTCGGTCAGTCGGTGCGGGTCAAAGTTAACGGATTGCCTGATCGTAGCTTCGGCGGGCGGATTAGCATTGTTGGCTCGACCGTGCAAGGTGACACTCGCGTTGTGCCTTTGACACTCCCCAGCCCTAAAGGGACGGGGATTCTTGGCTCAACGAAACCACTTAACCTAGAGTCCTTGCGTCGTCAGGGCCAGAGGTGGGATTCTCCCCAAGCGTTAATTCGGG
>NZ_MPPI01000003.1:0-144602 GCF_001895925.1 Phormidesmis priestleyi ULC007
GTCTTGGTTCAGCACGGGAAGAACCTTCGCTTTCGCGTCCGTTCCTCTCACCCGCTTGACTAATATAACTTGGCAAGGCGAACCGTGTCAAGCAAAATCTGTGGAAAGTTTGGGGAATCAGCAAAGGAAAGCTGAAGCGAACAGTCAGCAAGCGTTTAGAGAACCTTAGGCTTTTAGGAAGTAACGCAATTCGCCGATTAAAATGGCTCACGTACCACAAAGCGGGCATTATTAATAGTGTAGAAAATAGCTTTCTAGATTTAGCATCGAAAGGGCTTTCAATTGAATAAAGCGCTCTGCTAACTTATGCATTCTTGATCGGAGAACCAATTAACAGATTAGTGTTGTGTCAGTCTTGGGATCGTCGTGAATACTTCAACTGCTGCATCACCGCCTTTCGTTATTCTTGATCGCTATCTTCAAGACTGGCTCATAGAAGATATTGGACGGGGCGATCGCACCACTCAAAGCCTTTTTCCTTCTGGCACTGGACAAAATCATGCGATCTTGATGGTTAAAGAGGATGGGGTGGTGGCTGGATTACCGATCGCTGCTAGAGTTTTCTACTTATTAGATCCGTGCGTGACATTCAAAGCGCTAGCTATAGAAGGAGGCGTTTATCAAAAAGGAGAGACGATCGCCGAAATTCAAGGACCTTTTGATGCATTGCTTACAGGAGAACGGGTTGCACTCAATTTAGCGATGCGGTTGAGCGGGATCGCAACAATGACTCGTAGGTATGTGGAGAAAATTAAAGATCTTCCTGCTCGACTGGTGGATACGAGGAAGACAACGCCAGGGTTAAGGGTGCTAGAAAAATATGCGACTCAGGTTGGAGGAGCAGTCAATCACCGGATGGGACTAGATGATGCCGTGATGATTAAAGATAACCACATTGTGGCAGCGGGTGGAATTGGAGCGGCGATCGCACAAGTTCGCGCTCACATTCCTTATCCCTTATCAATTGAAGTCGAGACGGAAGACTTAGACCAGGTTGAAGAGGCTTTGCAGCATCAGGCAGACATCATTATGCTAGATAATATGCCGCTTGATTTGATGCGGAGTGCAGTGCAAAGAATTCGGCAGAGCAATGAGCGGATTAAGATTGAGGCTTCGGGGAATGTGACGATCGAGACGATTCGGGCGATCGCGGAAACTGGGGTGGATTACATTTCGAGCAGTGCGCCAGTGACGCGATCGCCTTGGTTAGACCTAAGCATGAGATTTGTCAAGCCTTAGAAATAAAGTGAACCCAAAAGTTGCCATCTGGGATGCACAAGCGAGTAATCATGCTGTAGGAGTAGTGGACAGATTTTCCTTTGTTGTCTTCTAAGCCGAGGGCGTTGCGATCGTATCCCCACGAATACCATTCGCCGTAAGGATCGTTCACGATAAACCCGTTTTCGTCAAAGCCAGTGAGAACGACAATGTGACCAAAATCAGTGAAGTATCCGTGAATGACCACGGGCTTACCATCAGATAGCCACTCTTTGACTTGAGCGATCGTGGCATCGGCTCTAAAATCATCGCGAGCGCCGTAACGTTCAGCGATTAGAGCGAGATCGTGAGGATCGTGGCGACTCAGCCCATTGTTTTCGGCGTAATCGTAAAGTTCGTCTTCAAACTGACCTACTTTGGTCTTGCGCTTGATGCCCAAAAACTCAAAGCACATGGTAAGAGAGGTGACGTTGCAAGCACCGTTGGGGTTTAACTCATTGTCGCGTTGAGATTTATAAGGAATATTGAGTTTGATGCTATTGGGAATGGGCTTAGGAAAGACTCGAACTCCATCTCTTCGGATCTCTGCGTGTTTGCCAAAAACATACCAAACGTTAGTATCTTTGAACGCGTCCTTAGAAAAAAAGCATCTAGCATGATCGCGCTCAATGTCGAAGGAGTCGAGTTCAAACTCTTTGCCAGCCTGAATAGATTGCTTGAAGTCTTCAGGAAGTTCTGAAGACTGAAGCGGCTTTCTTTTGAAAGTAGTTTGGGTAAGAATTTTGAGCCTGAGTGTCATGGGGGCATCCGTTAATTTCTAGTAGTGGTAGATCATAAGAAGTTGGGTTTAGCGTTCCCAATTTCTAGCGGAGTAACTATAGAAGGATTCATGCTGTAGATGGAAGTTTCCAGACAGCAGGAGTAGGTTAGATCAATCAAGAAACATTAAGGATTTTTTTAATAGAGTTTAACGGTTTCCTTGCTTAAACGATCGCTCTTACTAAATGATAAAGAGCCGGGTCGCTATCTTATATATAGTTAAATCCGAGTGATGTTTTGCTTACAGGCTTTGAAATTATGAATGCTACGAATGCTTCACAGTCCTCTGAAGGGGTAATCGCACAGCTAAAAAACCGCTTTGAACAAGCCTTGATTGCTGCATTTGGAGAAGATCTAGCAGGAGCCGACCCGATGCTGGTTCCGACGAGCAATCCGAAGTTTGGAGATTATCAGTCGAATGCGCCATTGGCATTGGCAAAGCGTTTAGGGAAAGCACCAAGAGCGATCGCTGAAGAGTTAATTCAGCAGCTTGATGTCTCTGACGTTTGTTTGCCTCCGGCGATCGCAGGCGCGGGATTTATTAATTTCACCCTCAAGCCAGAGTATCTAGCGGCAAGACTTTCGGCTTTTCAAATTGACGATCGTTTAGGGGTGGAAGCTGTCAAAAAGCCGAAGCGGACGATCGTAGACTTTTCGAGTCCCAATATTGCGAAAGAGATGCACGTTGGGCATCTACGATCGACCATCATCGGTGATTGCATTGCTCGAATCTTGGAGTTTCAAGGACATGAAGTTCTGCGACTAAACCATGTTGGAGATTGGGGCACTCAGTTCGGAATGCTGATTACCTATTTGCGTGAAGTTTGCCCGGAAGCACTGACCACTGCGGATGCTTTGGACTTGGGTGATTTAGTTGCGTTCTACAAAAAAGCAAAACAACGGTTCGACGAAGATCCAGACTTTCAAGAGAAGTCTCGACACGAAGTTGTGCGGCTGCAATCAGGCGCAGAAGACACGCTTCGGGCTTGGAATTTGCTGTGCGAACAGTCTCGAAAAGAGTTTCAAGTTATCTATAATCTGCTGGACATTTGCATTACCGAACGCGGTGAATCTTTTTATAATTCGCTTTTGGCTTCGGTGGTTGAAGATTTAGAAAAAGTAGGCTTGCTTGTTGAAGATCAAGGTGCAAAATGCGTTTTTCTAGAAGGCTTTCAGAATCGAGAAGGGCAACCATTACCTCTAATTATTCAAAAGTCAGACGGAGGATATAATTACGCGACGACAGATTTAGCCGCAATTCGGTATCGAATTCAGCAAGATCAGGCAAAGCGACTAATTTATGTGACCGATGCAGGACAGGCAAACCACTTCGCTCAAGTGTTTCAGGTGGCGCGTCGGGCGGGGTGGATTCCTGAAGATGTGGACATTGAACACGTTCAGTTTGGACTCGTTCAAGGTGAAGATGGCAAGAAGTTAAAGACGCGATCGGGCGACACAATTCGGCTACGCGATTTATTAGATGAAGCGGTCGATCGTGCCCGTGCAGATCTAGAAGCGCGACTTCAAGAAGAAGGTCGTCAAGAAACAGAAGAATTCATTGCTAACGCTGCTCAAATTGTCGGAATTAGTGCAGTCAAATATGCTGACTTGAGCCAAAACCGCACTAGTAACTATATTTTTAGTTACGACAAAATGCTGGCGCTTCAGGGCAACACAGCACCCTATATGCTTTATGCTTATGTGCGAGTTCAAGGAATTAGTCGGAAAGGTGAGATTGACTTTCAAAACTTGGGATCTGACGCAAAGATTCTGCTGCACGAAGAGACAGAATTAACGTTAGCAAAACATCTGTTGCAGTTAGAAGATGCTTTAGATCAAGTAGGTCAAGATCTGTTTCCAAATCGGCTGTGTCAATATTTGTTTGAACTGAGTCAAAAATTTAATCAGTTCTACGATCGTTGTCCCGTTTTGCAAGCTGAAGACTCTATAAAAACGTCTCGGTTGATGTTGTGCGATCTGACTGCTCGAACGTTAAAACTGGGATTGTCTTTATTAGGAATTCGAGTGCTAGAGCGAATGTAGAACCTAAACATTATGAACTTTTACATTGGCTGTGCAATCTGGGCTTATAAAGGTTGGGTCGGAGATTTATTTCCGGTCAAGAGTCGATCGTCAGACTATCTCAATCTCTATAGTCGTCGCTTCACCACAGTAGAAGGCAATACAACTTTCTACTCGATTCCTGATTCAGAGACTGTTTCACGATGGGCAGCAGAAACACCGCCTGGATTTAAGTTCTGTTTAAAGTTGCCAAAAACGCTAACCCACAATCATTTGTTAAAACCTTCGCTTCCGGGCGCGTTGAAGTTTTTAGAACAAATGCAAGGATTGGGCGATCGTTTAGGTTCAATGTTTGCCCAACTTCCTCCGAGCTACAGTCCTGCAAATTTCGATGATTTGGCAAGTTTTCTAGAAGGTTGGGCTAGAAATAAATCGCCTCTAGCGGTCGAAGTTCGGCATCTCGATTGGTTTAAAGAGCCTCATAACAGCCGCCTCAATGCGATGCTAAAAGATCTCAACGTGGGACGAGTTTTGCTCGACACTCGCCCTATTTATAATGCACCTGACGATCCGCAGATTGGTTCTGAGCGCCGAAAACCCAACGTGCCACTGCAACCGATCGTCACTGCGCCGTTCAGTCTAATTCGGTTCATCAGCCATCCCAATCTAGAGATGAATCAAGTCTATTTAGAAGAATGGGTCAAAATCGTCGATCGCTGGCTCAAACAAGGAACGACCGTTTATTTCTTTGTGCATTGTCCTGTTGAGGAGCGATCGCCGCAAACTGCTCGTCACTTTCAGCATCTCCTTCAAAAACAGAACATTTCCATTCCGCCGCTCCCGTGGGACTCACTTGAGCAAACTCCGACTCAGCTAGATTTGTTCTAAAGAAGGAATTAGAGCGACCCAGCAAATAAACTGAAGCCTTGCACTGAGGCTAGAAAGCAGGTCGAGCTATAGGAACGATCGCTAGACGGAATCTCTTGACTTCCTCACTAGCAAGATAGAATGAATCCAGCAAAAGTTCTCAACATTTAGTTAGACACGCGAGGAGCATCGCAAGGCATGGGAAGAGTAGTCGGTATTGACTTGGGGACTACAAACTCGGTGGTAGCAGTCATGGAAGGCGGAAAGCCTGTTGTGATCGCCAACGCAGAAGGAATGCGAACAACGCCCTCCGTCGTCGGCATTAATAAGGAGGGCGAACGGCTAGTCGGGCAGATGGCAAGACGGCAATCGGTGCTCGACCCCCAAAACACCTTTTTTGGGGTCAAACGCTTTATTGGTCGCAAATATAGCGAACTGTCACCTGAGTCGAAGCGCGTGCCCTATACGATTCGCAAAGACGAAGTGAGCAATATTCGGATCAAATGTCCGCGGCTCGATCGCGACTTTGCCCCCGAAGAAATTTCGTCAATGATTCTCAAGAAGTTGGCAGCCGAAGCCGCTCGATATTTGGGTGAACCGATTACCGGAGCCGTGATCACCGTTCCGGCTTATTTTAATGACTCGCAGCGACAGGCAACCCGTGACGCTGGGCGAATTGCAGGCTTAGATGTGAAGCGCGTTCTCAATGAGCCAACTGCGGCATCGTTAGCTTATGGACTCGATCGGGGACAAAGTGAAACTATCCTAGTGTTTGACTTGGGCGGTGGCACATTTGACGTATCCATTCTCGAAGTCGGCGATGGCGTATTTGAGGTCAAAGGCACCAGCGGCGACACGCAGCTAGGAGGCAATGACTTTGACGAAAAAATTGTGGACTTCTTAGCAGAAGAATTTCTAGAAAAAGAAAAAATTGATTTGCGGCGAAATCGTCAAGCCTTGCAGCGCCTAACTGAAGCCGCCGAAAAAGCAAAAATTGAGCTATCTGGGGTCGCAGTCACCGAGATTAACCTACCCTTTATCGATGCCAATGCAGAAGGCCCCCTGCATATTGAAACTCGCTTGACCCGATCGCAGTTTGAAGGCTTTTGTGGCGACTTACTTTCTCGGCTGCGCGGACCCCTCAAACAGGCGTTTCGCGATGCGGGCATGACCCCGATGGATATCGATGACATTGTGTTAGTGGGCGGCTCGACTCGAATCCCGATGGTGCAGCAAGTCGTGCGATCGATTATCAACAAAGAACCCAATCAAAACGTCAATCCCGATGAAGTCGTCGCGGTTGGGGCAGCGATTCAGGCAGGAATTCTCGCGGGTGAAATCAAAGACATTCTGCTGCTAGATGTCACGCCGCTGTCTTTTGGGTTGGAGACGATCGGCGGAGTCATGAAAAAATTGATTCCACGCAACACCACGATTCCGACTCGCCGATCAGACACCTTCTCGACCTCAGAAGACAACCAGACAATGGTGGAAGTCCACATCTTGCAAGGCGAACGAGATATGGCATCGGGCAACAAATCGCTCGGTCGCTTTAAGCTGATGGGCATTCCGCCTGCACCGAGAGGCATTCCGCAAGTGCAGGTGTCGTTTGACGTGGATGCCAACGGCATTCTGCAAGTCACCGCGATGGATCGCACAACCGGGCGAGAGCAAAGCATCACCGTCCAAGGCGCTTCAACACTGGGCGAAGAAGAGGTGCGGCAGATGATTCGCAACGCCGAAGAGTTTGCAGAGGTCGATCGGCTTCGCAAAGAAAAAGTCGAGAAGCGCAATCGGGCTGAAGCGCTCACCTTTCAAGCCGAACGGCAACTGCGAGAAGCCACCCTCGATTTTGGGATGCAGTTTGTCAGCAGCTACCGTTCTCGCATCGAGCCATTAACTCGGCAACTGCGCGAGGCTCTGGCAGACAACAACGATCGCGGCGTTGACCTTGCTGAAGCTGACCTCAAAGACGCTCTCTACGACCTAAATCGCGAAGTCTACCAGCAAAATCAGGGTGACGAAGAAGGCGGATTCTTTGAGTCGATTAAAAATTTCTTTCTGGACGATGACGACGATTACGATTATTACAACGATCGTCGCGACCCTTATGACTATGGCGCACGACGAGATAACGATTGGGATACGCCGCGTCGTGACTCGTTTGGGAGTCGAGATCCCTACGATGGCTCCGCTCGACGCGACTATGACTCACCGAGACGTGACTCGCGAGACGGCTATAATTCTGTGCCTCGCGACTATCCAGCGAGTGAGCCGCGCCGCAACCGCGACTATGATGCGCCCAGACAAAGCAACGATGGCAACGTGCCCCGCGATCGTGGCTACGATTCACCCCGGCAAAATGACAATTACAACGCGCCTAATCGAGATTCTCGCGATTCTCATAGCGACCGCGACTACAATGCTCCGAGACGCAATCGCGATGCCGACTCGCCTAGAGCCGATCGTGATTATCCGCCCGCCCGCCCATCGCGTAGTGATACTGGAAGTCGTGACTACGAAGCTCCGAGACGCAATGGTGACACTGATTTGCCCAGACGCGATTCTCAAAGTGATCCCTATAGCAACAACGCTTCCGAGAGTCGTCGTCCTAGCCGAGGCGACACTTCTAAAAAGCGTCCGAGTCGCCCCAACTACGATCGAGATAATTGGGACGACGAAGACGATTGGCTCTAAAAAAGTAGCTGAATGACGAGGGCTAAGTTGCCCCAAACTTGATCCTCAGACCTTAAACTTCAAACCTCAAACTTGCTCTAATGCTATGCAGAATTTCCGAAACTATTACGAAATCTTGGGGGTCGAAAGAGATGCGTCGAGCGATGAGATCAAAACAGCGTATCGAAAGTTAGCGCGTCGATATCACCCCGATGTCAACCCCGACAATAAAGCGGCGGAGGACAAGTTTAAGGAACTCAGCGAAGCTTACGAGGTGTTGGGGGATGTCACCAAGCGATCGCAATATGATCAGTTCGGAAAATTCTGGCAACAGCAAGGGTTTCAAGGAGCCGCAAGAGCGGCGAAGAATGTCTGGAATAAAACGACTGGTAATGGCGCTCAAGAAGTCGATTTTGGCGAATATCGCAACTTCAACGATTTTGTCGATCAGTTGTTAAATCGGCGAGTCACCACCAATACCACCAGCACCCGACCGCCTCAAACTGACTATTATCGTCCCGGCAGCAGCAAAACGAGCTATACCGTGCCGAGTGCCCGATCGACTACGACTCGTCGCGATGCTGAAGCGCGTCTGACTGTGCCGCTAGAAAAAGCCTATTCAGGTGGACGGGAGCGCATTCGGCTAGAAGATGGACGATCGCTCGAAGTCAATATGCCCGCTGGCATGATCACAGGGCAGCGCATTCGGCTAAAAGGGCAGGGGATGTCTGGCGGAGATTTGTATCTCAAAATTGAGGTATCGCCGCACCCATTTTTTAAGTTAGAAGGTTCTGATGTCGTCTGTCAGTTGCCGATTACGCCGAGTGAGGCAGTTTTGGGCGGCGCGATCGAAGTCCCAACCTTAGATGGTTTGGTGAAAATGACGATTTCGGGCGGTGTACGATCGGGTCAGCGCTTGCGATTGGCAAACAAAGGCTATCCCGAAGTCGGCAGTGATGCGCGGGGCGACGCGCCTAAAGAACGGGGCGACCAAATTGTTGAGTTGCAAATCGTCATGCCTAAAGAGCTAACAACTCAAGAACGCGAACTTTATGAAAAGCTGCGCCAGCTAGAAACGTTTAATCCTCGTGCAAATTTGCTTGGGTAAGCCTAAATCACCCAATATCCTAGACTGGATTGAAAGATTTAATACAAATTATAGAGCATGGAAAATCTAGTGGAAATGTTTACCACAGAGGTTAGTAGCGATGGACAGACTCCAATTCCAGAGGATGTTCGTGAATTGCTAAATCTGCATCCGGGCGATCGAGTCGAGTTTGTGATCTCTGAAGATGGCAAAGTCTATCTTCAACCTGCAAAAATCGATGTTCGGCAGCTATCTGCAATGCTATATAAGCCAGAGAGAAAACCTCTTTCTATTGAGAAAATGGATGAAGCGATCGCTCGATGTGCTGGAGAATCAAGTTGAGAGGGCTAGATACAAACGTCATCCTCCGATATCTGTTGCGAGATAACGAGGAACAATGGCAACTGGCTGATCAGTATATTAATAATGCTCTAGATACGACCGAGACTTGTTTTATCAACAATATTGTTCTCTGTGAAGTGGTCTGGGTGCTGCGATCGGGCTATAAACTTAGCAGATCAGAGCTGATTGATACAGTGGAGAAACTGCTAAGAACTAACATTTTTGTGTTTGAGAATCAAGAAGCGGCATGGTGGGCAGTTCAACAAATGAAGCGAGGAGGGGCTGACTTCTCAGACTATTTGATTCTGAAAGTAAATCAACAAATGAAGTGTGTAGAAACCGCTTCTTTTGATGCCAAGCTGCAAGGTGTCGAAGGAATTAGATTGTTGTAGCTGGATAGATAGAGATAGCCCAATATCCAGCAAAAAGTCTTGTTAGGCAGAAGTCGTGAAAAAGTTAGGAGTCAGCTTGATAGTTGGAACCTGATTTGTGATCCTGGTTTGATTGCGCGAGAATTAGATTAATTAAGCTTGTGACTAGGCGATCGTAGTCCATTGGCATTACGTCTTTGCCGTGCAGGATGTGCTGCACCAACATATAAGACACAAGAGAACCGAAAAAGATTTGCGCGATCGCTTCAGGGTCAGCAATGCCGAGTTCTGGATGGGTTTCAAAATATTGGCTGAGTAAGTGTCGCCCTTGCTTGATGACCGTGGTTGTGAATAATTTTGCTAATTCTGGGAAGCGATCGGACTCTGCAATAACCAGCCGGATCAAACACAAATAATTTTGATCTGCAACTTTAGAGCCGTAAATCTTGGCAACTTGCCTCAATAAGATCGCAGGCTCACCCCGCAACTGCCCCCCGTCATAGACTTCTTGGAATCGGGAGAGTGTCATCCACTCTAATAACGCTTTAAACAGCCCTTCTTTATTGGTGAAGTGGCTGTAGATCGTTTGCTTGGAAACGCCCGCTTCTGTGGCAACACGATCCATGCTGGTGCCCGCATAGCCACAACTGAGAAACACGCGCATGGCTCCCTGCAAAATCTGTTCTTGCTTAGGGGTGATGCTAAAAGGAACAACGTCTAATGAGGTCATGAATCACAGATTATTGCTCGATGGGCAGGAAACCATTTCTTCGCGTATTAACTTTTTCTAACGAGCGTTGTTTAATCATACTAGACGGTCTAGTATGATCGAAAGCTTAAAGCATTTTATTTTTGACTGCCAAGAGTTTCTTTCATAGCGCATCCTCTAGGCCTATCACCATGACTCAGCTTGTTCCCCCACCGATCAACCAGCTTCCAGATTCGCCACAGTTAAAGCCTGAAGGGCGGCGGATTCCTAAACCTTTGTTAGTGATTCCGATCGGTCTGGCGATCGCGGCGATCGGCTATGGAGTCTGGCGTTTGATGCCTCATCCAGAGCCAACGACCCTGCATTTAAGCGGTCGGATCGAGGGCTATGAGACAGACATCGGTGCAAAAACGGGCGGACGGGTAAATTTTATTGCGGTGCGCGAAGGCGACGAAGTTAAGAAAGGACAGGTCTTGGTGCGAATCAATGATGAAGAAATTCAGGCACAGCTTAGAGGCGCAACTGCAAATATAACTTCTGCCCAACAGCAAGCGCAGCAAGCCCAGTCTCAAATTGATGGCATCGACAGCAAGATTCGGGAAGCAGAACTCAATCTAAAACAGTCGAAAGGCGATGCCACCGGGCGAATTAGTCAGGCACAATCCACTGTTTCAGCGGCAAACGCTCAACTCGCAGAAGCGATCGCCCAAGTCAAACAAGCTGAGGCGCAGGTCAGACAAGCTCAGTCGTCGCAGAGATTTGCTGCCACAGATCGCGATCGCTATGCCCAGCTAGTTTCTCAAGGTGCGGTCAATCGACAGCAGTTTGACCAAGCGCAAACCGCCTTTGAGACGGCTCAAGCATCGGTGGAAACTGCTCAGGCAACACTCTTAGCGCGTCGAGCAAGCGTGGATGCGGCTCGTGATCAACTGAGTGCAGCTAAAGGCGGCTTTACGCAGGTGCAGACAACGGGCATTAATCCTGACATTCGAGGCGCTCAACTGTCGGGATTTTATCAACAGCGCCAGCAGGCAGTCGCTCAACTCAAACAGGCGCAAGCTCAGATCAAAACCGCTCAAGAGAAGCAAAAAGAAATTCAGGCGCAGCTTAATTATTTGAATGTAACCAGCCCAATCGCAGGCGTGGTGACAGCCCGCCCGATCGAGCCTGGGGCAGTGGTCGCTCCGGGCAAAACGATGCTAACGGTGATGGATCTGACTTCGGTTTATCTGCGGGGCTATGTGCCAGAGGGCGAGATTGGCAAAGTTCGCGTAGGTCAACCTGCCAAGATTTTTCTCGACTCCAATCCTAGTCAAGGGCTGACGGCTAAGGTGTCGGCGATCGATCCCAAAGCATCGTTTACGCCAGAAAATATTTATTTTCGCAACGATCGCGTCAACCAAGTGTTTGGGGTGAAGCTGACGATCAACGATACCAAAGGCTTTGCTAAACCTGGAATGCCAGCCGACGGAGAAATCACTTTAGAGACTAAATGATGCCCTCTGGAGGCTGGAGTCATGACTCAAAAAACGGTGACGAATAGCCAGATCACAGAAGTTCGGCCCACTGATCCTGCGGCTTCAGACGATGTGATTCGCGTGATCGGTTTGCACAAACACTACGATCGGGTGGCGGCAGTTCAGGGAGTTGATTTCTCGGTGCGACGCGGCGAAGTCTTTGGGCTAATTGGGCCGGACGGTGCAGGCAAGACGACGACGTTTCACATTCTCGGCGGCGTGATGGAGGCGACAGCAGGGGATGTGCAGGTGTTGGGACAACCGCCACGAGATGCGCGATTAAAAATTGGCTATCTGACTCAGCAATTTTCGTTGTATCTGGATCTCAGCATTGACGAAAATTTGCGCTATGTGGGTGGATTGCGGCAAGTGCCCGATCGTCAATTTTCGGAGCGGCGCGAAAAATATCTGCGCTTGATGAATTTAGAGAAATTTGGCGATCGCCTTGCCGGAGAGCTATCGGGCGGCATGAAGCAAAAACTTGCGTTGTGCTGTGCGCTTGTGTCCCAGCCTCAAGTGCTGTTGCTTGACGAACCGACGACGGGCGTTGATCCCGTTTCCCGGCGCGAGTTTTGGGATGTGTTGGCAGCACTGTCATCCGAAGAAGGGGTGACGATCGTGGTGGCAACTCCTTATCTAGATGAAGCAGAACGCTGCAATCGAGTGGCGCTGATGTATGACGGTCAGATTCAGCAGATTGGCACACCCGCCGAACTGAGAAACAGTTTAGGACTGCATCGCCTCGAAGTGCATACGCCCCAGTTGCAGGCAGCCGAGCAAGTGTTGACTACGCTATCTGAGTCCGATGCGATCGTGGATGTGCAGACGTTTGGCGATCGCTTAGATGTGCTGGTGAGTGATCCGCAAACAGGAGAATCTCAGGTGCGTGAATTATTTCGCCAAAACCACCTGCAAGCAGACACGATCGAACTCGCTGAACCCACACTAGAAAATGTGTTTGTGACTCGATTGCGCCAGCAGGGATCGGCACCGGAGTTTTTTGAGTTTCCGAGATCGCGAGGCGGCAATCGAAACGTCACTACAGGATCTTCCTCTGATTTTGCGATCTATTCTCACAACCTAAATCGGAGTTTTGGCAGCTTTCGGGCCGTTAAAAATGTCAATGTCGAAGTGCGCTACGGCGAAATTTTTGGCTTACTTGGAGCCAACGGAGCCGGAAAAACCACCACGATTAAAATGCTGTGTGGATTGCTGCCCATCAGTTCTGGCGATATTTCACTCGGAGGAGAACGCGGAAATCTCCGCAGCAGCGAACTCAGGCGACGAATTGGCTACATGAGCCAAAAATTCACCCTCTACGATGACTTAACCATTCTGCAAAACCTGGAATTTTATAGCGGCGTATATGGAGTGCCTCGCAGGCTGAGACGCGAAAAAATTGACTGGGTAATCGCCACCTGCGGACTCGACGGACGAGAAACCATGCTCACCGGACAGCTTCCGGGCGGTTGGAAACAGCGCGTCGCGTTTGGTGCCTCAGTCATGCACGAACCCGATATTCTGTTTCTCGACGAACCGACCTCTGGCGTTGACCCACTAGCGCGTCGTCAATTCTGGAAGTTAATCAACGATTTCGCCCGCAATGGTACGGCCGTTTTAGTCACCACCCACTATTTGGAAGAAGCCGAACAGTGCAATCGCATGAGTTTTATGGTGGCGGGTGAAATCGTGACAGAAGGGTCGCCCAGCCAGATCAAAGCATCCCAACCAGGACAGTTGATTGAAGTGGTCATCGACCAAACTCAAGCGGCTTCTAATTTACTCAAACAGCAGATGGAGTCTTGGCGAGTTTCGATCTTTGCCGATCGCCTTCATATAGTCCTTGACGATCCCGATCGTGACATTCCGATCGTGCGATCGCTGCTCAAATCTGCCAATCTCACCATTCATTCTCTGCGTCCAATCCCATTCTCGCTCGAAGATGCTTTTATCGGAGTCGTGCAGCGGTTAGCGCAAAGCGCAACTCCAGAGGAACCGTAGCCAACATGAAACGAATTCTCGCCCAATGCACCAAAGAATTAGCGCAGTTTCGTCGCGATCGCCTCACCCTGGCGCTGGCGTTTATTTTACCTGTGATGACGCTGTTTATCTTCGGATTTGCCATCCGATTAGAGGCAAAAAATATTGCGATCGTCGTGCAAGACTTCGATCGCAGCAATCTCAGCCGACGATATACCGAGGGATTATATCAAACCAATCAGTTTGTGCCAGCCCAGTGGAGCGGAGATGACCCCATGCAGGATGCGCTCGATCGCGGCATTGCTAAAGCTGCTGTGATCATCCCGCCTGACTTTAGTCGAGGCATCGCCGCCGGAAAAACCAGTCAGCTACAGGTATTAATTGACGGCACCGATGTCAACAATGCGCGAGTCATTAAGAACAGCATTCAAGCCTTCACGCGATCTTTTTTGCAAGATCAGAATCTGATGTCAGGAACGAGCAAAATCACACCACGGTTGCGTCTCTGGTTTAATCCGGGGCGGCGAGAATCGCTCTACATTGTGCCGGGAGTGTTTGGCGTGATTTTGGCGATTTATCCATCACTGTTGGCAGCGTTGGCGATGTCGCGAGAAAAAGAACAGGGCACGATTTTGCAAGCCTACGCTTCTAGCATCAGCGCGGCTGAGTTGCTGTTAGGCAAATGTCTCGCCTATTTGGTGGTTGGCATTGGGCAAGCGATATTTGTGATCGGCTTAGGATGTGCAATCTTTCGCATTTGGTTTGTGGGTGATCCGAGTCCTTTTTTAATCGGGACGGGTATCTTTTTGATCGCCAGCATTATGTTTGGTTTGCTCATTGGTGTCCGGGCTAATAATCGGAGTGTTGCCGTTCAAGGTGTAGCAACCGCAGGCTTTTTATTAGCATTGCTGTTGTCAGGATTTATCTATCCACTGAGTAACATTCCGTTTCCGTTGTCACTCGTGACTAATATTGTTCCGGCTCGCTATTTTATTGAGATCAGCCGGGATGCCTTTGTGCGAGGCACGGGATGGGAAGGCGTTTGGGTGGCTCAGGTGTGTTTGGTAGTGTTGGCGTTTGTGCTGTTTAACATCGCCCGTCGCATTCTGGGTCGAATGCAATTACCAGGTTAGAGGGCTTTGAGTGATGAAACTGCTGCGTCGTTTAATCGAAAGTCGTTTTTGGGCATTGACCGTTAAAGAAATCGGTCAGATTTTGCGGAATAAACAGTTGATTTTTCTATTGGTGTTTCCGCCAACGATACAACTGTTGATTTTTGGGTTGGCGTTGAATCCCGATGTGCAAAACCTCAAGTTAGGAGTGGTTGATTATTCCAACACGCCGATGAGTCGAGAATTGGTGTCAGCCTTAACTGCAAATGGTGTGTTTCGAGTCGATCGCGCTCCACCCAATGAGCAGATTTTGGGTGAGCAAGTTCGGCGAGGCGAAATCATAACTGGGCTGGTAATCCCACCGACCTTTAACCGCGATCTCAAGAGCGATCATCCCGCAGAAGTGCAAGTTCTGATTGATGCCGTCGATGCCAACACTGCCGGAATTGCCAGTGGTTACGCCGCCCAGATTATCAATCACTTCAGTCAGCAATTGGCTCCTCAAAATCAAGCGCCGATCGAGACCCAAGTCACCATTCTCTACAATCCAGGATTGATTTCTAGCTGGTTTATCGTGCCCGGCGTTTTGGGACTGGTGCTGAATTTAGGTAGCTCGCTTGTGTCCACGTCGGCAATCGTGCGAGAAAAAGATACGGGCACCTTAGAACAATTGTTGATGACTCCAGCCGCCGCATGGGAGATCATTTTGGCGAAAGTGGTGCCGCTATTTGTCTTGCTGTTAGGAGAGGTTATGCTAGCAGTGACCGTTGCCACTCTGGTCTTTCACGTCCCCTTTCGAGGGAACTTTTTCTTATTCATGGGCTTCTCAGGACTCTATATCTGCGTGGGCATCGGGATCGGATTTCTCTTAGCCACGGTTTCGCGGAGCCAGCAGCAGGCGATTCTCACTTCTTTTTTTATCAATTTGCCGCTGATCCAACTGTCAGGGGCGATCGCGCCCATTGAAAGTATGCCGCGATTTTTTCAGATATTGTCGCTGTTTAACCCACTGCGGCACTATGTCAAGGTTGTTCGTGGGGTTCTCCTCAAGGGCAACGGGTTAGAGGTGCTTTACCCCGAAGCGATCGCCCTTACGGCTTTTGCAGTCGCTCTGCTGGCAATTAGCACCTACAAATTTCGGACGCAATTAAGCTAAATCGTTTGTTTGATCGACAGCACAAGCGTTATCCTGCTTAAGGTTGTCGATCTGAAATTTATCGCTGGGAGAGATAGGCTCCTTGAATTTACGTTAGTTCGATGAGTTCTTTCGCTTCGTTCTTTAGGGCTTCTGCTCCCTAAATTCCCCAATTCTGGGGGACTTAGGGGGCAACCCAGATTTGTAACCGCAGCGAAAAGCTTCATCGAATTAACGTTAAATCTCAGTCTCAACCAGTCTGTAAAGCTAGTTTCTTTAGTCTGTGGGCTAACCAAGAATCGTATGAAAATGTTTCTTCATTTAATTCAAGTGGGTGTGGGAGCTTTGATCGCTTTTGGCTCTGTGGGTGCAGCTTATTCACAGACATCGCCTTCTGGTCAGCCCCAGAAACGCTCTAATCTTGCCGCTCAGTCACCCCCCCTCAAAACGATCGCCGCCACCTTTGAGGGTGAAGCTGCTTCGACCCCTACCAAACCTGTGACGATCGTCAGAATTGTCCAAACCTTTGGCGGCAGCGTGCAGAAAGTCTCGGCTGAACGTGCCAAAAAAGTGCCCTCCCTCTTAGCTGAGGCGAAAAAGCCCCGATCGGAGACGAAACCGACGATCGCCCAACCGTCCTTTGAGGGTGCCAAAATCGTCGAGGTTTTTGCCAACGAGCCACAAAAGGCTTCAGACTCAGCCGTTGCTCAGACTCCTAAGCCTGTCACGCCTCCCCGATCGACTCCGCTTCCGCCCTCTAATCCTCCCGCGTCATCTCCGCGGACTCCAGCGACCACTACACCAACCCCCGGCACACCTACCCCTACGCCTACAACTTCTAAATCTGACCCAACCCCTGCCCCTGCCTACCTCAATTCACCCGCCAACCCGCTATTATTTCCGACTCGCCCCGACGAAGTGCGCCTAGCCGGAACTCAACTGATCAGCTTGCAGCAAGCGATCGAGCTATCAGAGCGCAATAACCGTGACCTTGAAGTAGTTAGACTTCAGCTAGAAAGCAGTCGAGCGGCGTTACGCGAAGCTCAAGCTACGCTTTATCCCACGGTGGGACTTCAGTCTAGTTTAAATCGCTCTCAGAGTGCATCGGGTGACATTTCAGCAAAGGTGCAAGCACAATCACCGCAATCTCAGCTATTTGGGGCTTCTAGCACCAACCCGCCCAGCACCAGCCTGAGTGGAGCGATTCAACTCAACTATGACATTTTTACATCGGGTCGAAACAGTGCTCAAAGAAAGGCCGCAGAACGGCTGGTAAGAGCCGCTGAGTTGACGGTTGAGCAGACTCGTGAGCAGTTACGACTCGACACGACAACTGATTATTACAATTTGCAAAGTGCCAATGAACAGGTGCGAATTAATCAGGCAGCCGTGATCAATGCCCAAAGAAGTTTGAGTGACACACAGGCGCAAGAGCGTGCAGGGTTGGGCACTCGGTTTGATGTGCTGCGATCGCAGGTTCAACTTGCCAATGCTCAACAGCAACTCACCAACGCGATCGCCACTCAGGGTATCAATCGTCGTCAACTGGCTGTGCGTCTAAGTTTACCAGAGTCGCTCAACGTCTCAACTTCTGACCCCGTGCAGCCTGCTGGCACTTGGGGTTTGCCGATCGAAGACACGATCGTCCTGGCTTATAAAAATCGAGCTGAACTAGAAACGCAATTAGTGCAGCGAGAGGTCAGTGAGCAACAGCGCCGAGCGGCATTAGCAGCGTTAGGCCCGACTGTCAGTGCGACAGCTAGCTACAACCTGCTCAAGAGCTTTGAGGCACCCGTCAAGGATGTAGGCAATGGCTACACCCTGGCTCTGCAAGCTCAATGGAACTTTTTTGATGGTGGAGCCGCTCAAGCCCGCGCAGCCCAGCAAGAGCGAAACAAAGAAATTGCCGAATCTCGGTTTGCCCAAAGCCGCAACAACGTCCGCTTTCAGGTTGAGCAAGCCTATACCAATTTGCAGGCAAACCGCGCCAACATTGACACCACAACTACGGCTCTCGGACAGGCAGCCGAAGCACTACGACTAGCTCGATTGCGCTTCCAAGCAGGTGTAGGAACCCAAACCGATGTGATTAACGCAGAGACAGATTTGACTCGTGCAGAAGGCAACCGGGTCAGTGCAATCATTGGTTATAACCTCTCTCTTGCCCAATTGCAACGAGCCGTTAGCAATATCGCTGCCCGATAGTGATTCCGCAGGCAGAGGCGAAGATCAATAATTCTAATTGCTGCGGGTTTTCTGGCTCCGATCGCATAAGTTCAAGGCACAATAAACTAAAAGGCATTGATGTAATATCATCTGTCACATTGTTGATTGAATTAGGCATAACTTATAAAGAACGTCGTGTTTGTATAAAGAGTCTTACTTTCCAGAAGACTTGTCGAGAGATTAAGTGTCAACCATTTCCCTTTATGTCCTTGAGGATTGCCCCCATGACTCATCCTAAAACGTCCGCTTCCACCGTTCAAAAACGATATCAGCGTTATCTTTTGCTGTGCGGACTCGGTTGTGTGGTCAGTTCAGGCTTTTTGGGCAGTGACATAACCCTCGCTCAAACTCAGACACCCGTTCTGGAACTAGCTCCTTCTGCCCCAGCCCCAGCCGCTCCTGCCTCGTTAGATCCTGCCCCTGAATTGGCGGCCCCGGTGGTGACACCTAGCGCGATCGCCCCCGTCGAGAGTGGAGATTTGTTTATCGATCGCACCCATTACAGCGTAGGGGCAACCGAGCGTCGCGACCCTACACCTGCGGCTCAGGTCGTGCAGGTCGATCAAGTCAGCGCGCCCGTCAACGTCACTCCGACGCATTTGGGTTCCGTCAGCGTTTCAGCAAGGGGGATTGGTTGGAGTTCGAGTCCGGGTAGCACCACGGCGATCGGGCGAGAATATAGCACCGTGCGCGACTACTACAATCGCACGATTCGCCCTCCTGCTCGCCTCGGCAATGGCAATATTCGATTAATTTTTCCGCTCTCGATTCCCTCAGCGATTACGTCTGTTTTTGGCTGGCGCGTTCACCCCATCACAGGTGACAGTCGCTTTCACTCTGGCACCGATCTAGGCGCACCGATGGGAACGCCCGTTTTGGCAGCTTATGCAGGTCAAGTAGCGTTTGCAGACCTTTTTGGTGGATATGGACTAGCGGTGGCAATCAACCACAATCAAGGCACTCAGCAGACGCTTTATGGTCACTTATCAGAGATCTTCGTCAAACCCGGAGATATCGTGCAGCAAGGAATGGTGATTGGGCGGGTCGGCAGCACCGGAGCCTCAACCGGGCCTCACTTACACTTTGAGTTTCGGCAGTTGACCACAGAAGGATGGGTGGCGATGGATGCAGGAACGCAGTTAGAAACCTCGCTGGCTGATTTAGTGAAAGCGTTGCAGGTAGCTCAGTCGCCTGCGAAACCCGTTCAGTAACCACGCAGAAATTGACTGCAAGCGCTGTTTTACTGAAAGCTAGGGTTGCTTTAAGCGGGATCGTTCTCTTGATAGATAGGCGATTCTACTTGTGGTTAGATAATAAGTAGTGTTGACCGTCACATCGAGCCGACTTGTCTAAATGCTTGACGCGCTGCCTCCCGATCGCTTCCCCTCAATTCCCCTCCCCACTAACGAAGCCGAACGCCTGGAAGCACTGCGGCGATATCACGTTCTCGACACCCCTACTGAGATTGCGTTTGATCGGATCACAACACTCGCAGCACGACTGTTTGATATGCCGATCGTGCTGGTTTCGTTAGTCGATCACTCTCGTGCCTGGTTTAAGTCGAGCTATGGGTTTGATCTTTGCGAAGTGCCACGGGGCGACGCGATCTGCAATTTTGCGTTGCTCTATAACGACATTCTCGTCGTTCCTGACACTCGCAAAGACGATCGTTTTGCCTGCAACCCTTTTGCAATCAGTGAACCAGGCGTTCGCTTTTATGCAGGTGCGCCCCTGATGACCCATGATGGCTATAACCTGGGCACCCTCTGTTTGCTAGACGGTAACCCGCGAGAAGCGTTAAGCGATGCCCAAAAAGCGACGTTGATCGATCTCGCCGCGATGGTGGTTGATGAGCTAGAGCTACGGCTTGCCGCCAAAAAAATTGCTCAGGCCGATGCTGCTCTTCTGACGGTTACCCAAGGCGTTTCGGCGGTGACGGGCAACGCATTTTTTCAAGCGCTCGTGCTGCACTTTGCCAAAGTTTTAAACGTTGAATATGCCTTTATTGGGCTAGTGGTTGACCACGAAGACAAAGCCATTCAAACGATCGCAGTGTGCGCTCAGGGTGAAATTAGCGAAAATTTTGACTATTTGCTTAAAGACACGCCCTGTCAAGCCGTGATCGAAAAACGCACGATTTGCTGCTATCCGCATCGAGTACAAGCGCAATTTCCTGACGCACCCTTATTGGCTCCTCTCAATATCGAAAGTTATATTGCGATTCCCTTTTTTGACTCAACGGGTTCTGCGATCGGGTTACTGAGCATGATGGATGGCAAACCTTTAGAAAATGTGCAGCTTGCTGAGTCTCTGCTGACGATTTTTGCCCTGCGAATTACAACCGAGCTAGAGCGCCAACAGACCGAAGAAACCCGCACCCAAATGCTTGCCCATGAGCAGCAAGCCCGTACCCAAGCCGAAGCCGCTAACCGCATGAAAGACGAATTTCTGGCCGTTCTTTCTCACGAATTGCGGACTCCACTTAACCCAATTTTAGGCTGGGCAAAACTGCTGCGATCGCGCACCCTTGACCCTGCCAGAACCGAGCAAGCGCTAGAAACGATCGAGCGCAATGCAATATTACAGACGCAACTCATTGACGACTTATTAGATATCTCGCGAATTGTGCAGGGCAAACTCAGCCTCACCATTGCCGCCGTTGATCTAAATGTGACGATTCAGTCAGCGATCGACACGCTGCAATTAGCGGCTCAAGCCAAGACGATCGCGGTTAAATTTGAGCCGCCTTCCCTGCCGATTTGGGTGTCAGGCGATGCGAACCGACTTCAGCAAGTGGTCTGGAATCTTTTGTCAAATGCCATCAAGTTTACACCTGCCGAGGGAAAAATCGTTGTTGACTTAAAGCAGGTCGCTGATAATCACGCTCAAGTTCAAGTCAGCGACACCGGAAAGGGGATTGTGCCTGACTTTTTGCCGTTTGTGTTTGAGTCTTTTCGGCAAGCAGATAGCGCTACGACTCGGCACTTTGGCGGGTTGGGGTTGGGGTTAGCGATCGTTCGGCAATTAGTCGAATCACACGGCGGCACCGTTGAAGCTGATAGCCTTGGAGAAGGACAAGGAGCTACTTTCACGCTTAAACTACCCCTGCTAAGAATCGTGGATTAAATAACCTGTAAAAGTCTTATGATTTGTCATCGCCGAGACTTTTGCCCCCTAAATCCCCCACGAGTGGGGGACTTTGAAACTGGAGTCTTGGCTCAAAGTCCCCCAAAATGGGGGATTTAGGGGGCAAAAGCCGACCCAAACGAGTGCCAAAGACTTGTGTGTACACCGTAGCTCTTTAGGGTGAGGGCGAGAAGTTGCACCTTAATAAATCCACGTTCCTAAACGTTTCTAGTCAACCGAAAAAACCGAATGTTGTTCAAGCATGCAGACATCAAAAGTCCGGCGATGAATCCTGCCCATAGTCCTTGAGCGCCAAAGGGGCCAATAATGCCGAGACAATAGCCGATCGGCAACCCTACCACCCAATAAGAAATTAAATTAAACAGCATGGGCATTCGCGTATCTTTTAAACCTCGCAGTGCGCCGATCGCCACGACTTGCAGCCCATCAAAAATCTGAAAAATTGCCGCCATCATCAGCAATTGGACTGCGATCGCTTTCACCTGCGGATCGTTAGTGTAAAGTCCGGCGATCGTCATCGGCAAGCAAACCAGCACCAGAGACGCACTCGTCATAATCGCCACCGAAATCACGAGGCTAGTCAAGCCGCTAAATCGTGCGTCTATAAAATTGCCCTGCCCGACTAACTGCCCAACTCGAACGGTAGTCGCGATCGATAACCCCAACGGCACCATAAATGTCATAGCGGCAATGTTAAGCGCCACCTGATGCCCCGCTAAAATATTGGTTCCTAGCCCGCCGATCAGCAGTGTGGTCACGGCAAACATCCCCACTTCTAGAATCAGGCTCAACCCGATCGGAATCCCCACTTTTAGCAGTTCTAAGAGTTTCCTCGCGCTGGGTCGGTCAAATCGCTCTAGCAGATTAAAGGGTTTAAGCTGCCGATTGATCACGACATAGACGCTCATACACGCGAGCATAATCCACCACGATACTGCCGTTGACCATCCGGCTCCTACGGCTCCAAGTTCTGGAAAGCCAAACCGACCGTAGATCAGCACCGAGTTGCCGACAATGTTGCACCCCAGCGCCACCAGTGTGAAATACATTCCGGGCTTCATGACGGCGATGCCTTCGTTAAACAGCCGCAGCGCCATAAACGCAAACGCTGCCGGAAGACCCCAGCTAATCGCTTTGATATAACCATCTGCGATCGCAACGACACCTGGCTCTATGCCCATCCAACTGAGCGCGGGAGAAAGATGCCGGACGATCAAGACAATCGGCAGCGCGATGAACTGGCTCAAATAAAGACCTTGGCGCACATAGGCACCGATCTCGTGTCGTTCACCCGATCCATAAAACTGAGCCACGATCGGAGACAGCGCAATTAAAACGCCATTTGCAAACACTTGAAGCGGGAAAAACAACATCGTTCCTGCGGCGATCGCGGCGAGATGTTGCGCGTTATAGTGCCCGACCATTACGGTGTCTACAAACGTCATCAGATTTTGCCCAACTTGAGCCGCCATCACCGGAATGGCGAGACGGAGAATAATCTGGCTTTCCTTGAATAACAGAAGCGGATAATTTTGGGGTAAACGAGTCATTGTGGATCAAGATTCAGACTGACTCTTTTAAAGAAGTGTGTAAAAGATTCAGACTATAGCTTTGTGATGGGTCATGTCTTCTTCCGATCGAGCAATTTTGGGTGTTGCAGAATCAGCATTTCCCTTCTACTTTTGTTCAGGTGTCCAAAATTGTAGATCTTGAATTGTGCCAAAGTCTCGGTAGTTCATCGTCCAAACTGGGCAACGACGACGTTGAGCAGTGTGAATCACAACAGATGCATCCTCTAAACTCCCACTCCAACCTGGTAATGACTGAATCATTCGCTGTAGCGTTAGCACATCAGATTGAGCGAGAAAAACAGGTTGCAGAACATCCAGCATGAGCGTCAGTGCATCGCAAGCAATCTCATAGCGTTGATGATTCAGCAACCACTTATAGACCTCAAAGAGAATTGGAAGGGGCATCCAAAGAATCGTTTTCTGTTGAAAAAGCTGACGAAATCCAAGTTCTGCTTCTGCATGATAGCGATCGTTCTCATAGAACAGGGCAATTAACGCTCTTGCATCTAAAACAATTTGCTTCAATCGTAATCCTCTGCACGCTCATCAGAGTGGTGCGGGGCCTGTTTAACGATTCCTGATAATGCCATAAATTTCTCAACCTGTTTGGGTTGTGGAGCCGCAACTTCACTCGCTACAGAATCCTTTTCTAATAGTTCTAACCCAAGTTTTGGTGCCAACGCTTCTTGAATCAAATCTGATATCGTGAGGTCTGGATTTTTTTGTAAATAGCTCTGAATCAGCAGAACGAGATCATCTGAAATTTCTATTGTCTGTTTCATCAGACACCATAGTTAGTACTAAAGTTTTTTCGATTCTAGTTGTATTGTAGACGGTGATGCACAACCGTTTACAGACTAAAATTGATGGATTGCTAGAGAAACAAAGTGAATGAACGCTCAAGCTAAAGACTATCCCTTTGCACAAGAATTCATTACCGATGCTGAGGGGCACATCCGCAAAGTCGTTATTGATGTTGCAGATTATCAGAAATTGATTGAAGCGCTTGAAGATGAAGGGCTTTACCGCGCAGTGGCTGAGGTTCGTAACGAAATTCCTTTGAGCTTAGAGGAAGCACTCAAGGAAATGGCAGCAGAGTGAAGGTTGAATATTTACCCAGCTTTCTAAAGGATTTGAAAGCGCTCAAAAGCACACCCGGCTTTGAAGCTATTAATGCGCTCGTGTTTGAAGAGATTCCCCGATCTACATCTCTGGGAGAAATCAGCAGTTTGAAAAGGCTCAAGGGGGTTGACGATGCGTACCGGATTCGCGTCGGTGATTATCGGATTGGCTTGTTCACGCTTAAGGAAACAATCACTTTTGCTCGTGTATTGCATCGAAGAGAGATTTACCGATACTTTCCCTAATGGGTAGACTGCGATAGTCGTTCCCATGAAATAAGGTGAGGATCTCGACCTAATTCAATCCATTCGCAGTTGCTTAAGCGGCTGAATGCCCAACCACTCCAGATCTTGTTTAAGCTTTTTAAGCTGAGCGCGATCGACCAGCAATAAATCGGGAGACAGCCGCGCCACGAAACGAGATCGTAGTATCTCACTGCGGGCGATCGCTCAGATCGATAGCAAAGCGCGATACGATTGTGCCCAATCGTTCATAAGGTAGGATCGACATACCATTTAGAGAAGCACAATCAGGATGAACAAACTTATAACTTCTGAGCAAAAGCTGCTAGAGAAAATCCGGCAACTTCCCCCTGAGAAAGTGATTGAAGTTGAGAATTTCGTTGATTTTCTGGTTCAACGAAATCAAAACACTACGCAACGAATGAACTGGGATAAAAAAATAGCAGAAATGGCAAATGACCCAGAGATTCAAGCTGAAATTGCTGCCATTGATTTAGAGTTTGCGATCGCTGAAATGGATGGACTAAATTCTCAATGAGCATTCAGCGGGGACAAATCTACTTTGTCAATCTCAACCCGGTTCAGGGCAGGGAACAAGCTGGTAAGTAGACAGACCTAATTAAATGTAAGATGCCCAAATCGCCCTCACCCTAAATCCCTCTCCCTAGGGAGAGGGACTTTGAATCTTGCTCCCTTCTTCTTGGGGAGAAGGGTTGGGGATGAGGGTCTTCTATTTAATTCCACTCAGCTACTTAAACGTCCTGTTCTAGTTTTGTCTATTGATGCGATTAATCAACTACCCCTCGTTGTTACTGGGGTCGTCGGAACTAAAGGCGAAAATATTTCTCGTGACTATCCAACCAATGTTCGCGTTTTCACAGCAGAAAGCGGATTGTCTCTAGAAACTGTTTTTCTCTGCTTTCAGCTTCGATCTCTAGATGCCGATCGGTTTCCTTCAAAACCATCTGGACAGATCTCTGCCGAGAAGATGGAGCAAGTTGAAGCAGCCGTTCGGTATTGTTTAGGCTTATAGACGCTAATTTAATCCATTCGCAACTGCTCAAGCGGCTGAATGCCCAACCACTCCAGATCTTGTTTAAGCTTTTTAAGCTGAGAACGATCGACCAGCAATAAATCGGGAGACAGCCGCGCCACGAAACGAGATCGTAGTATCTCACTGCGGGCGATCGCGTCAAATACCTCCCAGTTGGTGCAACGCAAAACGACAATTTCTGCCATCTCAAGCGTGGGTGGACGACCTGCCCAGGCAGTTAACGCCACTTTTAATAAGGGTGGCAATTCGTCAGTGCGTCTGGCTTCTAAAAAGTCAAGAATATCACTGGCTTTGTTGCCTGCTTGCGCCGCTTTAACGACACTGGCTTGAGTCAGTGTCCAAGTGTTATCTGAATCTTTCTCCATCCATCGCTGTAGCTGCGTTTCTAATAGCAGATCCTTGACTGACTTTACTTGCGTTACTTCTCCGGTTTCACCGATTTTTAAGCAGCGACTTAACGGCTGGTCATAGCGGATTTTTTGTTTGATCAATGCCTCAATCGCTGGCGTGTTTTGATCGATTAGCAGAAAGCGATCGCCCAAGATTTTGCCACTCACTCCCTGATTCATTGCCGTTTGCATTGATTGATGATCTGCAAACTCAATCATCTGCGTTTCGCGTCGCAATGTAATTTGTTCTCGCAATCCTCCCCATTGTTGAAGGTCGATTTCTACATTTTGCGGCACCGGAACCTTTGCCCCAGTTCGCAGTGCGTTGAGAAATTCTTCTAGCGATCCGCCGCGCTCTAACCCTCGATAAACTGACTCACGGGTGAGGCGATAATGGGCAGTGTGCTGCTGAATGTCGAGACGATCGGCATAGCGATCGAGAAAGATCATTTGAGACGGGGCGACTTCATCAACATAGACCAAAAGCTCAAAGTTGGGTTGCACAATCCATGCAGGTTGCGGAGCCATCTCGACAAACGATGCAGCCAAATCGGGATGCAAAATCATTTGCCCTAACTCGGTGACTCTAAAACTGACGATCGCCTCATTTTGATTCGAGAATTCCGATCGTGAATTCCAGCCTAATTCGACGATTCCTAACAGATACAACCATGTTGATAATGCGTAGCGAAACCAATGTTTTTCGCGTTGCTGCCATTCTTTGCGCTGCCGATCTCTCCAGCGTTTAGCGCTTTCTTCTGGGTCAACTCCCGCCGCACGAAATTGGGATGGAATAAACCCGGTCAGTGAGAAGCGATCGCCGATGCGATCGAACAGAAATTTTTCTAAATCATCAAGGCTAAACCAGGCAGATTGATCAGACGGCAACAGCTTTAGCACCAGCAATAAAATCTGACGCGCCTCAATATAGCTGCTGGCATCAAAAAAACTGCTGGCTTTCCATTCAGTCCATTCAGCCGCGACGCTAAACCCTACCAACAGTTGACTGATCTGAACCGGGTAAGGACGATTGGCAAAGGTTTCGATCGGCGCAGCTAACTCTAGCTGAGTGTCGTCCCTGTGGGTAGTCAAAATTCCTGAATAGACACTCGCTGCTGTTAGGGCGATCGTCGGTTGCGGAAACCAAAACCCATCGATTTCTGTACCGTCTTCTTCCCAACGCTGCGCCTTAGTCAACTTGCGGAGGCTGTTGACTTGAGGAGTGCCCGATTTAGTTAGCTTCAGACCTCCCAACCCTGAGACTGCCTGCATAAAGCCCAAAATCGTCAACACCACACTGGCAGGACGACGATAAGAAGAAATTTTAGGGGCGGCGGTTTCTTTGAGATCTAAGGTCGGAAAGTGAGGTTCGCTAACCTGTTCTAGAATTCGTTCATCAGAGAGCAGTTGTTCAAAATTTAGCCCATAGCCATAATAACCATCGATCGAATGAGTCGCGATAAATACACCGCTACGAATCAACTCGTGAGCATAAGCGATCGCTTCGTTGCCAAATTTATTGGTGAGATCGGGCTGCTCAACTCCCAACAGCGCTGCCGTGATCATCACCGTGCGAACCGAAACTTTGCCGCCTTGGGCTTTTGCCAGCTCTAATGCCAATCGTGCATAAGGCTTTAACTCGGCGATTAATTGCTGAATCTGCTTTGCGTCTTTTAGCCCACGAGCGATCGCCGCAATGCACTCACTTTTAGACGTTTGTTTGCCTCTAAACCCCCAAGACTTCGCCATGTCTTGGACGATCGGTTGCGCGAGTTGAGTCAGATAGGTGTCAAATCGCAAAGGAACCATCATCACCTCCTACAGCACTTTGGGGAGTTGCCCCAACTTTTTAAGACGTTCTAATAATTCGTCGAGTTTGCCGGGTGCCACGATCGCCGTCAGGTCATTCAATCGTGTGAGAATAAACGGCGCAGTTCGCGGATTAGACATCAGAGTAGTGAGTAAAAGCGGCGTAGCAACCTCGATCAGCGACACCCGATCGTGCAGGGTAGCGATCGCTTGATTTGAGGTGACCGCTTTGCGTTTTGTCATCCTCCCGCCCTCAAGATTTGATCAGCCATCAGTTGTAAGTCAGGAAACATAACAGAGACAACTTGATTGTCCCCTCGAAACTTTCTCGACTGATAAGCCTCATCCTTGAGAGTCAACACTGCTAATACTGTTCTATCTGGGTCAATCTGCCAAAACTCAGGAATGCCTCGCGCTGCATACTCCTTCGGTTTTTCAACATAGTTACGATTGTAGTTATCGCTACCTGGTTTCCCTGGTGAGACGACTTCGATCACCAGCGACGGGATAGGCATCTCAAAAGTGAGTAGAGCTTGCTTCTGACCACTGATAGCGATCGCAGATTCTTCTGAATGAACCATCAAGTCAGGCTCCCTAGCTGTGACTTCGCTGCTACTGACAGAAATTTGCTGCTTGATTCCCAATCGACTATAGGAAATGCCCAGTTGCAAAAAAGCTGCAATCAGAAAAACAGCAATCTGAGTATTCAACGTACTTTCAGCACCCTTCTCAACTAACTCCCCATTAACCAGTTCATAACGGGTGTCAGTGCCATCGTCATAGTCAAGATATTCCTCAATCGTTCTAAATCGGGGTTTGGCTTGCGTCATTGGCGTTAGCTTCGCTCCACATAGTGTTCGCCCTCCAGTTTGCCTTACGCTGCTTTGTCGATCAACTTAGGAACGTGGATTTATTAAGGTGTAACTTCTCGCCCTCCCCCTCAGGAGCTACGGTGTACACCAATCTTTGTCGCTGCGTTTGGGTCGGCTTTTGCCCCCTAAATCCCTCATTCTGGGGGACTTTGAGCTAATACTCTGGTTTCAAAGTCCCTCACTCGTGGGGGATTTAGGGGGCAAAAGTCTCGGCGACGACAAATCAGAGGACTTTTACAGGTTTTTAATCCACGATCCTAAGTTACTAATCGGGTCAAGTCTTGAAGTTAAATCTCAGGATATCGCACTCACGCTAAATCACGATCGCTGTTCTGTCAGTTCTACGAGAGAATCTCTTGCGATCGCTTGCCCGGCAATATAGCCCGTCGTCCAAGCGCTTTGGAAGTTAAACCCGCCCGTAACGCCATCAATGTCTAACACTTCGCCCGCTAAATAAAGCCCCGGACAGCAGCGACTCTCCATCGTTTTGAAATTGACTTCTTTAAGATTCACGCCGCCACAGGTGACAAATTCTTCTTTAAATACTCCTTTTCCATTAACAGTGTATTTCCCTTGAGTCAGTTCTTGAATCAGCAGATTGAGCGTTTTATTTGAGAGTTCTGCCCAGCGAGCTTCTTTATGAATGCCGACAGCAGCCGTGAGTTTTTCCCACAAACGACGAGGTAACAGCACTGGGCAACTCGACCCGATCGCTCGTCTCGGCAACTGCGATTTGACTGCCAACAATTCTTGCCGCAGCGCTTCTGGATTTTGCTTGGGCAACCAGTTAATCACCAGCGTGGCTTGATAACGATGCTCATGCAGAACTCTAGCACCCCACGCAGACAACTTCAGCACCGCCGGGCCGCTCAAGCCCCAGTGCGTCACTAACAGCGCTCCAGTTTGCTCTAGTTTGGTGTCGCCTACCTGCAACCGCAACCGCACCGGATCGACGGCAATTCCTGACAAATCTTCTAGGCGATCGTCCGTCAAGTTAAACGTAAACAGAGAAGGGGCAGTCGGCTCGATCGTATGTCCCAACTCTTTCGCAATCTGATAGCCTTGGGGATTGCTGCCCGTCGCAATTAATAATCGATCGGCGTTGAGAACTTCGCCTGATCGCAATTCAATCTCAAAAGCGCCATCTTTTTTGATAACTGATTTAACGCTGGCTCCTAGACAAACATTAATTCCAGCGTCTTGAGCTTGTTGAATTAGACAGTGAGCGATCGTGGCAGAATTGTCTGTAATCGGAAACATTCGCCCGTCTGCTTCGGTTTTGAGCTTGACGTTTCGCGCTGTAAACCACTCGACCGTATCTTTAGCTTGAAATTGACTAAAGGCACCCCGCAGCGCTTTGCTACCTCTGGGATAGTTCTGCACCAGGATTGCCGGATCAAAACAGGCATGGGTGACATTGCAGCGTCCGCCACCCGACACGAGCACTTTGGTGAGCGGTTGCCGACTCGCTTCGAGCAGCGTCACATCAGCGCTACAGTTGGTTTGGGCACAGGTGATCGCACCAAAGAAGCCAGCCGCTCCTCCTCCAATCACGACCACTTTCAACGGTTGAGATAACAAAGAATTTGGTTAAAAACGATAGAGACTTAATTCTAACGGGTGAGGAGCGATGAGATTGATCGAGCGGTGGTAGTTGTCGTTGAAACTGTGCGATCGCATCCAACACGTCTTTTACTCTATTTTGCCAATCTCTAGAAGGCGCGAATAGCCTCCCGGAAAATAGGCTCTCGTAGGTAAGGTTTGAGTGAGTCGGGCGTACCCAAATCAACCGAACTCTCTAAAATCTCTTCTAGGTATCGTTTTAGACGGACAAACGTGAACAAACCAATTGGACGATCGAACTCTACTAGCAGATCAACATCGCTGTCTATTCGCGCTTCATCTCTTGCCACTGAACCAAACAGAATAAGAGACTTCACGCCAAAATCTTTCAGCGTGTTCTGATGGTTGGTCAGTATTGCAAGGGCTTCATGTTGTCGCATTACACAGCCTACAACTAGGAGAAAGATCTACTGTCGTTGAAATGGTGCGATCGCTGCGTTTAGTCGGAAAAGATTTGTTAGTTTGAGCCGAGATCATCAAAGGTTGCTCGTTGCATCTGACGTGCTAAATCTTTCCCATCCAGCATCTTTTGGATCGATGCTAATCATTCGTCCTGAAGCTTTTGAACGATCGATATACACTTGAAAAGCTGCTAAGTCTTCTCGATTAGTCAAAACATAATGACGTAGCTCATCAAGGCTCATCAAATCATTATAGTTTGCAGATGTCATGGCTCGTATCCTCCAGTTGGTTTAATCTCAAAATCAAGATTTTCTTCAACAAGTACGTATAAGTTTCCAGTGCGTTCATCTATCCTAACGAGTTCAATGCTTCTACATTGCCTCACCTCTCCATAAGCATTCAGTATTTAGAATTTAAAGATAACTTTTGTCAGAAAATTGCTTCATCATTCGTCTAAAGAGTTGGTAGTAGGTTATCGAACTTATCAATGATAGTAGTAAATAAATCACTGCATACAGCATCTTTGAATAGCACAATGCTATAAATGGTAGAAGAGTACCGACAATAAAGAAGACTATCAGGAGAGACCTAAATGAAGTCTTATAAACGCCTGTAATAAACCTCTGCTCACTCTTTCCCATATTAAAGTTGAAAAGCTGTGAGTCTTCTGCTTCTCCTAGAAATTTCTTTATCTCTATTTCATAAGCTTGAAGGTTGTAAACAAAATACCATCCATAAGCCTGCTTAATCAGAAACAAATATCCAATTATGTCGATAACTGCTAATATGCTTAAGAAACCTAAAAACAAAATAGAACTAGAATCAAGCTTAGAATTTATAGGTGCAATTAGGTCAGAAATAGGCTTCCATATAACTATCACTGCACCTGCTGCTCCAAAGAGTTTGAAATCATCAAAAGTACTCTTGATAAGTTCATCACACTTTTCGCTGAGTCTTGTATACTCTTTGTAAAGATAGTCAATTTTCTGATTAGAATCTGTACTCATCACTAGGTACACCCTATCTCTGCTGTAAACCTGATTGCCCTATTAATAGCCTCAAAGCAAACTGACTAATCCACAACTTTAAGATAATTTAACTTTAAGGTATCAGTAACTTCGGCTACTGCTTCCACTGAGGATTTGAGGTATCGCTATTTCTGGGCTTAATGTTTCTGCCTATTTCAAGGCTTCTTCGAGCTTATTTTGATTCCACAGAGTTCGATACAAGCCGTCTTTCTCTAGCAATTGCCCGTGAGTTCCCGATTGCATGATTTGCCCTTGATCCATCACGAAAATCCGATCGGCAGATGCCGCCGCCGAAAGTTGGTGAGAAATAAACACTACCGTCTTACGCTGGGTTCCTTCTGAGAGATTTCTCAAAATCTGGGTAGCGGTTTGGTTGTCTACACTCGACAGCGCATCATCTAAAATCAAAATCGGGCTATCGACTAAGAGCGCACGGGCAAGAGCAGTCCGTTGTCGTTGACCGCCAGAAAGGGTGATGCCTCGCTCACCGACGATCGTGTCATAGTGCTGCGGAAAGTTAAGAATCTCATCGTGAATTTGCGCTTGTTTTGCCGCTAACTCAACTTCAGATAACTCTGCATGAACCTTGCCATAGCGAATGTTGTTTTTAATCGACGTGCTGAATAGAAAACTTTCTTGCGGTACATAAGCGATCGCGCTTCGCAAATCTTCAATCCGCAAACTTGTAATGTCATATCCATCTAAAAATAATTGACCCGGCGAAATATCTAATAAGCGAGGAAGCGCATTTGCCAAGGTGGATTTGCCGGAGCCGATCGCCCCCACGATCGCCACAGTTTCCCCTGGAGCAATCTCAAAGCTGATGTGATTGAGCGCCGGAACTGCCTTTTCTGGCTCACTGGTGGGATAGGTGTAAAGCAAATCTCGCGCCGTTAATCTGCCTTTCACCTGGTCGATCGCTAACGGAATTGCATCAGGTTTATCTTTAATTTTGGGTTCAACCGTGAGAATAGATTCGACTCGATCGATACTCACTTCACCCCGTTGGTAAGCTGTGATCGTAAAGCCCAGCAGCGCTGTCGGAAACACTAACTGTCCAACAAGCAGCAAGAGCGCGATGAAATCACCGACCGAGATTGTGCCACTGGCGATCGCGCCACCGCCAAACCACAGCAAGATCAATCCGCTTAAATAACCCAAACCTTGGAGAATTGGAAACAGCGTATTGCGAGTCTTTGCCAGTTCCAGATTCGCATTCAACAACTGCCGATTTAATTGCCGAAACGCCTTACGCTCGTTTTCTTCTTGACCATAAATCTTGATCAGCGCAATGCCGCTCATGTCTTCTTGAATCAACTCGCTCATGGTCGAGAGTTCTTCTTGCACGGCAAGCTGCTGATTTCGCAACTTATGGCTAAACAAATTCACCAAAATCAACATAAACGGATAGACCGAGATTGCCATCAAGCTCAATCTCACGTTAATCCGCATCATGACAGGCAGCGTCAGGGCATAAGCAAAGGTTGTGTTTGCCAAACTCAGGACCGCAAAGCCAAGCAAGCGCCGAATGTTTTCGACATCGCTCGTCGCTCGGTTGATTAGATCTCCGATCGTATTCGTCGCAAAATAAGACGGCTCTAGCCTGAGCAAATGATTAAAAATCTTTTGCTTGAGATCAAACTCAACTTGCCGCCCTACCCCAAACAGCAAAGTTCGCGAGATCATTCGCACACACCACATCACTGAGGCAAGCACCAAGATCAGCCCCACAAAATATAAAACACGATCGACGCTGAAGGTGACTCCTAACTCGTCGATCGCGTCTCGAATCAACAGCGGAATGTAAACCGCCAGCGCGTTCACAACTAGCAAAGTGCCGATGCCCAACGCCGTATTGCGCCAGTGGGGACGTAAATAAACCCCTAGTTTTTGAAGTTGGGAACGCGCCATGATTAGGGACTCTATCAAAAATTTAGAAACTCTCTCATCCTATCGCTATCTCCAATGTAGAGACACGACATGTCGTGCCCCTACGTTCGATCGCAATTTGGAATTGGGTTTAGATGGTGCTGACGGGTCTAATCCAACCCCGCAGGAAATAATAGATAGAGGCAATGTATTCATTGATCACGCGGGAACTCAGAACAAATGCCTGAGTGTTGGGCAGCAAATCACCTAAGCGAAAACTGCGCTCAGTTAAATCTCGACCCTGAGTGCGCCGTCGCAGTGAGTCGCGCTGCGGCAGCGTATGAAAATCAGTGGGGCGAGAAACGATCGTGACGACTGTTTCTGATCCCTGATTATTAAACTCTCGATTAAACGTCAGTGCCGCTCGACTCATCTCGATCGCAGAGGTGACTAAAAAAAGCTGATTTCCAAAGTTGACCTGTCGAGAGCGCAGCAATGCTCGGACGTTGAACGCGCTGTCGTGCATGGTAGGGCTATTGTTATCTTCTAAAATGCCGCCCAACGGAACGCCCTGACTTTGCAAAAATCTCACAATATCTCTTGATTCTGCGGTGCCTTCTCGCGTCTCGCCCTGTTTACGATCGCGTTCCTCTCTAGACCCAGCACTCACCACCAGCAGAGGATTGTTGCCCCGCGTCACTTCTTCTTGATAAAGTCGCGCCGCATAGATTAAGCGATTGCCCTGCTCGGTGAGTTGAGTCGGCTGCTGAGTCAGAATATTGTAGGCATTTTCAGTTAATGGCTGTGGCGGCTGAATCAGCGGTGCTTGAGCGTTTTGATTGGGTGTCGGGGCAGGAGCAGGCTGAGTTCGCGGGCGAAGCTGGAGCCGAGTCGTGCCTTGACCTAGCAGCACGATGACGCGCCGTCCTCCTATTGCCTCTGCCGGAGCCGCACGAGTGATTTGTAGGGCTTGAGCTTCTGCGCGTTGACCCAGAAAATAAGACACCGCCGGGATGCTCAAAATCAGCAGCAACGGAATTGCAATTCTGAGCAAGATTAAGCCCGTTTTAGAAACCGTCCCCCTAAAAATTCCTGGTAAGACGATTAGCAAGAAAATCAGAATTAACCCCAAAGGGCTAAATGGAATAGCAAGAACCTGCCAAATATCTCCAAATAGCCCCTCAGCCGGGCCACCTCGATAAAAAGTGATGGCAGCCACTCCTAGCAGCAGCAAAATAACTAATCCGCCTAAAAATGCTCTAGGCAGTGCTTTGAGCAAAACATACCAGGTGAAAAGCCCCACGACAATCCAAAGCAACACCTGGGTCAAGAGCACAAATACGTCTGTTACCAATAAGACCATGCTGTAATTCCTTAAAGTTCTGTGGCGAACCTCGTTTAGTATTTAGACTCAATTCATAAAGCACGAAGTTAATCTATCAGTCATGCATTCAGGAAGGCATTTATGCCTCAAAACCCCATTTCGTCTAGGATTGTACCGAAAATTGCCGATTTGTCATCCAAAATTAAGTACGATCGCCGCAATTTTTTTCAAACTGAAGTTTAAAGTGCAGAACTTTAGTAGAATTCTCGGCGCTAACCTGGCTCAAAAAGGGTAAAAGTCGTGCAAAATGCAGGATTGTCACTCCCAAACGCAAGCTTAAATCTAAGCAGCGCGAATTTTGGTCAGTTAGAAGGGTGTTGTAGACAGTGAGGTAACGATCGGTGGAATTAATTCTGGCAGGAATTGTGTTTGTTGTAATCTTTTTTCTCCTAATGCAAGAGCTTTTTGGGAGCAAAAAGAAAAAATAACGGCGATCGAGATCTGGGATCAAGCAGACAACCCGCTAAAAGTTTGGCGAGATCCTGGCAATCTCACTTAAACCTTCTGTAAGCGTTTGATGAGCTTGTCCTGAGAACCGGGGCTTTTATTGAATAAGGTTTTAGGATTTAGAACGAATTCCTAAGCCTTGAAAAGAACTGCAATTTCGTGAGGATCTAGCGTGCAATCAGATAAACCAGCCATTTTAGTCACCGGAGGAGCCGGGTATATTGGCTCCCATGCGGTGTTAGCCCTTCAACGCGCCGGGTATCACGTCGTCATTCTCGACAACCTGGTCTATGGACATCAAGACCTCGTAGATCAAGTGCTCAACGTCGAATTAGTGGTGGGCGACACTAACGATCGGGCGCTGCTCGATCGCCTGTTTTCCTCGCGCAAATTTGCGGCAGTCATGCACTTTGCGGCCTATGCCTATGTGGGCGAGTCAGTCACTAAACCCGACAAATATTATCGCAACAACGTGGTGGGCACCCTGACTCTGCTAGAAGCAATGACGGCGGCGGCGATCGACAAATTTGTCTTTTCTTCGACCTGTGCAACTTATGGCGTTCCCAATACGGTGCCGATCCCAGAAGACCACCCTCAAAATCCGATTAATCCCTACGGGGCGACGAAGCTGATGGTCGAGCGGATCTTGGCTGATTTTGACCAGGCATACGGACTCAAATCGGTGTGCTTCCGCTATTTCAATGCCGCAGGTGCAGACCCTAAGGGGCAGTTAGGCGAAGACCATGCGCCAGAAACCCATTTGATCCCGCTGGTGTTAATGACCGCATTGGGCAAGCAAGATTCAATTTCAATTTTTGGCACCGATTATCCGACCCCGGACGGAACGTGCATTCGCGACTATATTCACGTCACTGATCTGGCTCAAGCACACGTGCTGGGGTTGGAATATCTGTTAAAAGGCGGACACTCAGAAACGTTTAATTTGGGCAACGGCAGTGGCTTCTCAGTCAGAGAGGTAATTGAGAGTGCGCGTCAGGTAACGGGAACCCCGATCGCTGCCATCGAGCACGATCGTCGCCCTGGTGATCCGCCTGCGCTGGTAGGCAGTGGCGAAAAAGCCCGAACCATTCTAGGCTGGAAGCCCGAATATCCCGACATCAGTCAGATTCTTACCCACGCCTGGCAGTGGCACCAAAAGCGTCACGGAGCAAAATAATCGTGAAATTACGTAGGGCATGGCATTGCCGTGCCCGTCGCCCTTGCAAATAACCAACATTATTCAATCCACAATCCTAAAATGCGCCTACCCTAGCAAAAATGACGTAGAGGGTTTTTAGAATCAAAACCAGATCATAGAGCGGTGTCCAGAGAGCCTGATAGCGCAAATCAAGCTTGACAATATCCTCAAAGTCAGTAATGGTCGATCGACCGTTAACCTGCCATTCACCCGTCAACCCTGGTTTAACGGTTAGACGCTGCCAGTGATGTTCACTATAGTGAATCACCTCATCAGCAGTGGGCGGGCGCGTCCCTACCAGGCTCATTTCTCCAGTCAAAACGTTCCAAAATTGCGGTAGCTCATCTAGACTGGTGCGACGGAGAAACCGCCCGACTCTGGTGATCCGAGGGTCTTGCTGATTTTTGAAGATCAGCCCTTGTGCCTCGTTCTCAACTTGGGTCTTTAGCGCCTCTGCATTGTTAACCATTGAACGAAATTTATAGATGCGAAACGGCTTGCCCATCAGCCCATATCGCTCCTGACTATATAAAATATTGCCGGGGCTATCGAGCCGAATGACGATCGCCATTGGCAAGAAAATTAAGCCGACGATTCCTAGCCCAATGAGGCTGCCCATCACGTCGATCGCTCGTTTGACAATAGAGCAAGTCGATCGATGCGGGACGTTAAGGTGAACAGAAGCCGTAATCATAAAATCGGCAACCCCTGATTAAGATTTAGCGCGTACTGTCGAGCTAGTTTCAGTGATGGGAACGGTGAAAATACTGAAAATGCCTGTCCAGTCATGCGTATCCCAGAATATAGTTAACGTCTTAGTGAGCGACAGTGCTAAACGCAACACTTCCTCAAATCTTTTTGTTGCTTGAATAAATTAAACTTTTTGTGAAGTTCTGATGAAGCGCTTAGGGTTGAAGAACGTAGAGCCGTAGTCTATTTGGGAAAGAGGTTTGGTGCGTGACAGAATCGGACGATCGTTTAGAGGCTACTGTTGGGCAGATTGCAGAAACCGTGCTGGCAGCGACTGACGCGATCGAACAACTCGCCGATCGCTTAGATGAGTTGTCGTCTCAAGTTCAGCAGCAGGGCTATGAAATTTTTGCCTTGAGCGATGCGATGCAAACGTTAGCAGCAAACCAGGCTGATACCCTCATTCGACTGTCTGAGTTGACCGAAACTTTGCAGCAAATGAATGCGTCTTTAAAAGAAGCTGATGATTCTCCCTCCGAGGAATTACGGAGCAACCGAGCTTAAGACTCAAAATTCTGGCGATTACGATTCTTTGCGTAATTCATTGAAACTTGATAATTCTGTCGAGTTGGAAACAATTTGCAGACAAAGTTTTATACTTTAGAGTTCAACCTTTGATGCCTGGAGGTTGAATGAGTCAAGACCTTTGAGTATTACCCGAATGGGTAAGTGATTTTGACCGGGGTTGTAAGGCAAACTCTATAACAGGGCATTGAGGACGGCAACTCCATGACACTTGCAGAAGAAATTGCTGACAGATGGCGTTTACAGTTACAGAGTGATCTGCCCAAGAGCAGTCGATCAACTCACGAAACCATCATTCAATGGCTTTTAGGAGAAGACCAAGTGCGGTTTGACGACTTGCTTCCCCATCAGCTAGAAATCGCCAAACAAGCGATGGATTATCGCTATCGCATTCTGTGTCAGCGCTATCTAGACGCAGGCCCCGAACGTGCTTATAAGGGGCTGATTCAGCGATTGAGTAGCCTATTTTTGATTCGCAACAAAATCCGCACTTGGATTGCGCTCTCGCGCGATCGTCAGCGATCGGTCGTCGATGTGCTGCAAGAAGTGATCCAAGAATTGCTGCAAAATGATCACTATATGCAGCAGCAAATTGCCTGGATTGCTCAATGTACGAGCGATCCCCGGCTTCGCAATGCGCTTGTTTTAGCCAGCACCGAAGAATATTGTCTCCGCCCGATTCGCAATCAGCCGCTGCTGGTCTATCGCTTTGTCAACTATCTGCGACGCTCTCAGCGTGGCGGTATGACTCAAGTTCCGGTTGCCGATTTTATTCGCCTAGTCTCAGAAGAGATTGCGCCCGACGACTCTGAAGGGTCAGTCAGCTTGCTCGACGGGCAGGCGATCACTCACTATCAAGAAGCGCAGGCGCAAGAACAACAGCAAGAACTGCGACAGACGATCGCGCAAGAGTTTGAGTCTTATTTAGCAGAGCGAGTTGATCCCCTGGCGGCTGAGTGGCTCAAACTTTATTTGCAAGGGCGATCGCAGGAGGCGATCGCCCAAGATCTTGATATGCCCATCAAACAGGTTTATCGACTGCGAGAAAAGGTTAACTATCACGCGGTTCGAGTTTTCGCCTCTAAAAATCAGCCAGAACTTGTGACCGAATGGTTAGGACGATAAGGATCGTAAATTAAATAAAGTAGGGGCATGGCACTGCCGTGCCCGTTGGTGTTGCAAGTAACCGCGATATTATTTAATCCACGATCGTAAGCCAAATGTAATCCCTACGACTCATGACAGATTCAGAGTTTGCTTTAATGAATCACAATTGACCCGAAACGTCATTGGCGATATTCACTATGACCGTTGCAAACTCGATCTCAACCAAAGCTCCTCTGTCTCCAGAAGACCTGCAAAAGATAGATGCCTACTGGCGGGCTGCGAACTATTTGTCGGTCGGGCAGATCTACTTGCGCGACAATCCTTTACTTAAAGAACCGCTCAAACTGGAGCATGTCAAACCGCGATTGCTCGGTCACTGGGGCACTACGCCCGGTCTAAATTTCATCTATGCTCACGTCAATCGACTGATCAAACGCTATGACTTGAACGCGATTTATGTCGCTGGGCCGGGGCATGGCGGGCCGGGAATGGTAGCAAACACCTATCTAGAAGGCACCTACAGCGAGTTTTACTCCAACATTACGCAAGACGAAGAAGGGATGCAAAAACTGTTCTTGCAGTTTTCCTACCCTGGCGGAATTCCGAGTCATGCGGCTCCTGAGACACCGGGTTCGATTCACGAGGGGGGTGAATTGGGGTATGCGTTGGTTCACGCTTATGGTGCGGTGTTTGACAACCCTGATCTATTTGTCTGTGCTGTGGTGGGCGATGGTGAAGCCGAGACAGGCCCGTTAGCGGCGAGTTGGCACTCCAATAAATTTATCAATCCGGTGCGAGATGGGGTAGTGTTGCCAATTCTGCACTTAAACGGCTATAAGATTGCTAACCCGACGGTTTTAGCGCGGTTAGACGATCGAGAGTTAGAACACCTGTTCATTGGTTACGGATACAAACCCTACTTTGTAGAAGGGAGTGATCCGGCAACGATGCACCAGCTAATGGCGGAAACGCTGGATACGATCGTCACCGAGATTCAGGGCATTCAGCGAGAAGCTCGAACGCATGGATTCACCGATCGTCCTCAATATCCGATGATCGTGATGCGGACTCCGAAAGGGTGGACAGGGCCAAAAGTCGTCGATGGCGTTCAAATCGAGAACACGTTTCGAGCGCACCAGGTGCCACTATCAGAGCTTGCCAGCAAGCCAGAACACATACAAATGCTGGAATCGTGGATGAAAGGCTATAAGCCAGAGGAACTTTTTGACCAAACAGGCAAACTGATCCCCGAATTGGCGGAACTGGCTCCAGTGGGCGATCAGCGCATGGGGGCAAATCCTCACGCTAACGGCGGTTTATTGATCAAAGATCTCAGATTGCCCGACTTTAATGACTATGCGATCGATATCAAAGATCCCGGCACGGTCGCAGCGGAATCAACTCGCGTGTTGGGAATGTTTCTGCGCGATGTGATGAACTTAAACGCAGAGCAACGCAACTTTCGAGTGTTGAGTCCTGATGAGAATAACTCGAATCGATTAACGCCTATTTTAGAAGCCACCGATCGCGTCTGGGCTGCCGAGATTTTGCCCGGTGATGATCACCTTTCTCGTGACGGTCGCGTTATGGAAGTGTTGAGTGAGCATCTCTGTCAAGGGTGGCTAGAAGGCTATCTGCTCACAGGTCGTCACGGATTTTTCTCGTGCTATGAGGCGTTTATTCACATCGTTGACTCGATGTTTAATCAGCACGCCAAATGGCTCGAAGCCTGTCGTCATATTCCCTGGAGAAAGCCGATCGCGTCGCTCAATTATTTGCTAACGTCCCACGTTTGGCGACAAGATCACAACGGATTCACGCACCAAGATCCGGGCTTTTTGGATGTGGTGATCAATAAAAAAGCGACGATCGTTCGCATTTATTTGCCCCCGGATGCCAACACATTGCTCTCGGTTGCCGATCACTGTTTACGCAGTCGCCACTATGTCAATGTGATCGTCGCCGGAAAACAACCCGAACTGCAATGGCTCGATATGGATGCGGCGGTCAAACACTGCACCGCAGGATTGGGAATTTGGGGATGGGCGAGTAACGATCAAGCCTGCGAACCCGATGTAGTGATGGCGTGTGCAGGCGATGTCCCGACTCTGGAAACGCTGGCAGCCGTTGACTTTTTGCGGTTGCACTTCCCCGATCTCAAGATTCGCGTGGTCAACGTTGTGGATTTAATGACGCTGCAACCTCAGACCGAGCATCCTCACGGCATTTCCGATCGTGAGTTTGACTCGATTTTCACCACCGACAAGCCAATCATTTTCGCGTTTCACGGCTATCCTTATCTGATTCATCGCTTAACCTATCGCCGCACCAATCACGATAATCTACACGTCCGAGGCTATAAAGAAGAGGGAACCACGACAACCCCCTTCGACATGGTGGTTTTAAATGATCTCGATCGCTTCCATTTAGCGCAAGATGTCATCGATCGAGTTCCTCAACTAAAACATCGTGCCGCTTATGTGAAACAGATGATTCGAGATAAACTAATTGATCATCAGCATTACATTATTGAGCATGGTGAAGATATGCCAGAGGTAGAAGATTGGAAATGGCAATATTACAGTGGTTCTAATGCTGAGAAATCACAGCCGAAAACCACCGTAGAACAGACCTCTGACAAAGAGGCGATCGCCACAGGCGAAATGGATGACTCGGCTGCTTCGGCTCATTCATAGCGTAAGGCTGACTTGCCCTCTCCCTTGGGAATCGCCCCCTAAATCCCCCATTCTGGGGGATTTAGGGGGCAGAAGCCGCTGACAACGAAGCGAAAAAACTCGTCGAACTGACATCATATTAGCCTCCACAATTTACTCCATCTACTAATCACAATCGATGAGCCTAAGACTTTACTTTCTCCGTCACGGACAAACCCCTTTCAGCCGTGAAAATAGCTACTGCGGCGCTCTTGATCCTGAGCTAACTGACGAAGGCACACAAATGGCAGAAGCGTTTGCCATCGCCTATCAAGCCACTCCTTGGACAGCCATTTTCGTCAGCCCGATGAAACGCACGATCGCCACTGCAAAACCGCTTTGTGACGCAGTTGGAATCGGAATGCAATTGCGAGATGGATTGAAAGAGATCAAATATGGTAAATGGGAAGGAGAAACCGTTGAAGCCGTTCAGGCAACTTATAGAGAAGAGTATGTGAAATGGTTGGCAGAACCCGCTTGGAATGCTCCAACAGGCGGAGAAACGGCAGTCGAAATTGCCAACCGATCGTCCTCTGTGATTACTGAAATTCAGCAGCATTACCCCGATGGAAATGTTTTAGTTGTATCGCACAAAGCCACGATTCGGATTATTTTGTGTAGCTTGCTAGGCGTTGACTTGGGGCGGTTTCGCACTCGCATTGCGGCTCCGGTTGCGTCGGTCAGCGTTGTAAAATTCGATCGTCACGGGCCTTTATTAGAGCGATTGGGCGATCGCAATCACCTAAGTGAGGCGTTGCAAGCATTGCAGGGAACATGAAAATTTTAGTGCTGAATGCTGGCTCAAGTAGTCAAAAAAGCTGTCTTTATGAGTTAGATGGCGAGTTGCCCAATCAGCCACCACAGCCGATTTGGGAAGCCAAAGTCGATTGGACTCATCATCAGAGTTTTGCAGAAATTGAGGTCAAAACTCAGCAGGGAGCCGTTTTACAAGCAGAGATTCCGGGGCAAGACCGACCCGAAGTGATCGCTCAGATGCTCGATAAACTGTGGAGTGGTCAAACCGCCGTGATTCAGCAGCCTTCAGACATTGATATCGTGGGTCATCGGGTCGTTCATGGCGGACAGGACTATCGAGAAAGTGTCCGAGTTACCGCAGAAGTGAAAGCAGCGATCGCTCGTCTCGCCATTTTTGCTCCGATTCACAACCCAGCCAATTTAGAGGGCATCGACGCGATCGAACACGTTCTCGGATCGGTGCCACAAGTCGCCGTTTTTGATACGGCTTTTCACTCTAAATTGCCCTCATCGACGACGGTTTATCCAATTCCCTACGAGTGGTTTGAGAAAGGCATTCAGCGCTATGGATTTCACGGCATTAGTCATCGCTATTGTGCCGATCGAGCCGCTCAACTTCTGCAACGCGACGCATCAGATTTGCGATTGATCACCTGTCATTTGGGCAATGGCTGCTCGTTAGCTGCGATTCGGGATGGTCGTAGCGTCGATACCACAATGGGCTTCACACCGCTAGAAGGCTTGATGATGGGCGCTCGATCGGGGTCAGTTGATCCCGGAATTCTGATTCATTTACTGCGGCAAGAAGGCTTTAATGCTGACACGCTCGATCGGATGCTCAACCAAGAATCTGGCTTAAAGGGCGTGTCTGGAGTCTCTGCCGATATGCGACGAATTCGAGCCGCGATCGAGCAAAACAATCCCCGCGCAAAACTAGCGTTTGATGTTTATATTCATCGGCTTCGTGCCCAAATTGGAGCGATGCTGCCCAGTTTAAATCGACTAGATGCGTTAGTTTTTACAGCAGGCGTAGGTGAAAACAATCCAGAAGTTCGATCGGCTGCCTGTGAAGCGTTTGAATTTTTGGGGTTGAAACTTGACGACTCAAAAAATACTAATCATCCTAAAGATCAAGATATTGCAACGCTGGATTCAACAATTCGAGTATTGGTAATTCACACTCAAGAAGATTGGGCGATCGCGCAAGAATGCTGGAAAATCTTCACTCAATGAACTGAATCACTCGAACTTTAGAGCCAAGCAGATCACGATATTGAGCAGATTTCGCTTCGATTTCTTGCAATCGCCCCAACGCTAAACCACACGGTCTACCATATTTTGCTTGAACCCGATCGCTGGCGATTTGTAGTGCTGTCTGCGATCGCTGAACAAAATCATCAAGATCATAGTCATGATTGGGAACGAAATAATCTTTAACCACTAGAGACATCATCAAATAACGTCGCTCCGCCTGCGATGACTAACTGAGCGTTTGGATAGTCGTTTAACACTTGCTTACAGGCTTGCAGCAATCGAATTGAATTCTTTCGAGGTTCGATGCTGCCCACCGTTAAATAGATGGGAGATCCTGTTAGGTGCGATCGCTCTTTAAACAGTGGTTCAGAACCATTGAAATTAGGAGAGAATCGCTTTAAGTTAACACCCTTAATCACTCGCGGAGCGTGAATCTGATAATGTTGCTGAAGTTCATTTTGCCATTTCTCACTTACACACAAACAGAGATCTGATTCACGAATCGATCGATCCTGACATTGCTGAAGATAAAGGCTAATGTAATCTTCAATGTGATGAACGGTTCGCACAAAGTGAGGAATCTGCTGTTGCTGAACGAGTTTTGCTAACGCATTAGCACTAATGCAATCTTGAGCGTGATAGACATCATAAACAAGTTGAGCCTGACTCAGATAGTCTACAAATTCTTGAATGCGTTGTTGAATAAGTTTATCAATGTCAGTCGGTGTCGATCGAGCAGGCACAGCCCCATAGTCACAAGATAGCGGATAATCAAATCCTTTTCCATCTTTATCCAACGCATAGACGCAAACGCAATGACCTAAACCATGCAACGCCTCTGCTAACTCCAACGTGTGAGGAACGCTTTCTCTAGGCTTTGTGGAGTAGGTAAATAAAGCGATCCGGTAGAGGCGATCGTCTGTCAGTACAGAAGTTTTTGGCATTTCAATTGAAACGAGTTAGTAATAGTTCTCAGTAATAGTTCTCAGATTGCAGCATTTTTTCAAAACGACAAATCACTTGCCCCTCACCCCTGCTAATCTAAAACTGTGAAGCCAATATTGAGAGTTTTTTATGAATTATCTTGTGGCAGTGCTGGACGATCGCATTCAGGCAGAAGCCGCTTACTCTGCGCTAGAAAAAGACGGCTTGCCGATGGACAAAGTATCAATCTTGGGCAGAGGCTATAAAAGTGCCGACGAATATGGCTTGATTGACCCCAACGAGCAAGCCGGAAAACAAGCCAAGGGAATGGCGGTTTGGTTGGTGCCATTTGGGTTTGCGGCTGGCTTATTGTTTAACTCCATCACTAAGTTGGACACGTTTCCATGGGCGGGCGCGTTAGGAAATCAGCTAATCGGTGGGGTGCTGGGCGCGATCGGGGGCGCAATGGGCAGCTTTTTTATTGGCGGTGGCGTAGGGCTGGTGGTGGGCAGTGGAGATGCCTTGCCCTATCGCAATCGCCTCAACGCTGGCAAATATATCGTGGTCGTCAAAGGGTCAGATGCACTGACTCGCAAAGCAACCAGCATTTTGCGCCAATTTGAGCCAGAAAATCTGCAAGGTTATTTTGATGCCAGTGATGTCTAGAGTCTATAGGAGGGCACGTTAGTTTGTTTGGCGTCTTGTTTGGATCTCAAGGGGATGTGAGTACTGTAACGATTTTGCAAAAAAACATTCGGCTTCAAGGCATCTATGTGGGCAGTCGCGATATGTTTGAAACTATGAATCGAGCGATCGCGCTGCACCAGCTTGGACCCATTGTCGATCGAGTCTTTTCGTTTAACGAAGTCCGTGAAGCTTTGAACTATCTAGAAAGCGGTGCTCAATTCAGTAAGGTTTGTTTAAAGCTTTCCTAACATGAGCCATCCGGGACAGAATGGCAGAGTCGCCAAACGCTCAATTCAGTAAGGTTTGTTTAAAGCTTTCCTAACGCTAGACGAGTGAATTTTGGGGTCAGGGTTAACTCCTTACAATTTAACCTAATAAATTTCCTGACACTGATAGTAAAACTGCGTAGAATAATATACTAAGCTACTCAAGATTGCGTATTCGATCTGGCTTCAAAGATGTTCATAATCCTTGCCAGTCTTTTACGTTTAAGCGAATATCTTGCATGTGCAAAAAGGGTGTAACGAACGTACTTCTCAGGGTGTAAGTTTTCCCTTTGGTGGATGCTCCGATCGACTGATGTTTGTCGATTCAAAGTTTTTACGTTGGGCGCAAATAAATCTATGTAAAGCTTCTTTGTGGAGCATTATGTAGTTTCCATGTGTTTGACCCACAGTGCAGCATCATTGGGCACAGAACGCTACAGTATCATCACTTAGGTGTTTTCCCCAGTACTCAATTTTCTTCACCCTGCTGAAAAAAAGCCCTATAGCAATGACTTTAAGAGTGCAGTTTTTAAGTACCCCCCGATCTGACCGCAGTCTCTCTGGTGTTCCTCTAATGAGTAATCAAACTCGAAAATCGTCTCAAAGACCTTGTTTTCAGTCCAAAATTGCGATCGGAGTGTTGGCTGGCTGGCTAGCAAGCAACTTCTCAGCCCAAGCGATCGCGGCAGACATCGCGATCGGCAACGGTGGCATTAAGTTCGATCGGGATACCACCCTTGAGCCAAGCTTTCTAGAGTCTCATGGGGCTTATCAGTCTACGTTTGGAGTCCTCAACGTTGACACCAACGAAAAGATCCCTCTATTGGTTGAAGTTAAGCCTGCTGACGCATCTGCTTCGGTAGGTCGCCCCTCGACAAAAGTAAACGATCGAGATACTCGATTAGACTTTGCAGGCACCCCCGGAAATACCGTCCCCCAACCGATCTCCAAGTTCACGTTTCGGGCGAACAATAATTATGTTTTCTATTTAGAATCCACTCTCAATGGTCGCCCCGCTGGGATTGTTTACTCCACAGACACCCTTAACCCCAATCAAGAACGGCAAGTTGTTTTTGCAGGCAAACCCGCCGATCTTTGCAACCCAGACGGCATGCTCATAGCGTGGGATGACACTGGCTCAAAACTAGTCAAAACTCGACAGCAGCAAGACGAAGATTTTGATGACTACATTGTCAGACTGCGCGATAGTGCCTGTGCCCCCAAGGCAAGTGAGCCTCCGGGTGTGATAGCAGGTGCTCCTCCTGGCAGTGTGCCGCCGGGTGCATCTGGCGGGGGGGGAGACGGTGGACTGATTGGGGGTCTAGGTGCACTGGGGGCAATGATCGCTCTCCTGGCACCGGATGACCATAAAAAGGATAATTCCTCGCGGGTGACCAATCCACCGGGAACTACTCCACCAGGAACCAATCCACCGGGAACCAATCCACCAGGAACCAATCCACCAGGGCCTCCGCCCAAAGATACCCTTCCTCCGGGTAAGCCAATTCCGACACCATCGACGTTTTTGGGGTCTACACTGGCACTTGGCTTAGTCGCGTTCACGAGAAGACGACAAGATAAGCGCCTTAAGAAAAAATAATCCTAATTCGATTTACGTGTACAGATCCTCATCAGGGTACAGCAATGCTCATCCAGAAAGAGCGCGGGGTATGGGCATGATAGGTCGTGCCCTCTCGTTGCCGCACAACTGAACGTGATTTTCTGCCCTCATTTCTGTTTGAGGCTCTAAAATCAAGCCAGTGCTGTGGTTATTAGCTTCTCCAATGGTTCAATATACGCTTGCTCAAAGCCCCGAAGTCATTCTCACAGTTTCGGGCAAAGACTCCGCAAAAGCCCGTGAAAAGGCAATGGATCAACTCATGGAATTGATGGATGACGGTAAACTGCCGACTGATTTAGCAGATGGGTTCAGTCCGAAACAGTTTATTGAAGTCAAAGACCCCGGAGCGATCGCTGCTGGTGATGAAGATTCACTCAATCAAGCCGTTCAGATTTTGAGCAGCCTCGCCACGCTCAAGCTGAAGGTTCAAGAGTCTCGCACTGAGGCGCTACAAGTGCGCGAACAGCTTGATATTTTGTTTTCAGACGATTTTGTGAGCGAGGAAGAAGTCATCCAACTCAAGGATGGCTTCAAAGTTCTCAAAACTTATGCTCAAGCAAATTTGCGATATCGAGAAGCTCGCGCCCAGGCAGAAGAGGCCCGTATCGTCTTAGATCAGGCGCTTCAGTCGCCTCCAGAGCCAAAGACTCACAAGGGTAAAGGTTGACACACTCCCCTGCCCTAAAAGGACGGGTGCGACTCGTTCGCTAGAAACTAATCTATTTCTAGATTGGGGGATTAGCGGCAAGGAGCCACAGGAACGCAAGTCCCGTTGAACCTCGACTCCAACAATGTTCGTATCGGTGAAATTCCGACCCTTTGTGGTGACAAGGTGAAGGATGGAGATTCAGCGATGGAGTTCTGAAGCTCTTAAAACACGCCGAAACTCCCATCAAGCGCCACGTCAAGGTCAAAGGAACGGTATCCCTCTACGATGGGAACTGGACGTACTGGAGTAAAAGACGGGGTGTATACCCTGGCATCAGCACAGAGTCTCAACTGCCATCAAGCGTCAGAAAGGCTAATGTGCTGAATGGGGACTTCATTTCCATCTGGATGACGCGATTGAAATTCATCACCTTGATGGAAATCATCGCAATACCAAAATGGAGAATTTGACAGCCATTCAACCGTCACTGTCACAACTGGATACACGGTGGAAACGGCAATCTCTCAACTCAATTGAGTACCCATACCCAGGGTCAATCTGGAGAGGAGCCGAGTAAGCGGAAACTCTCACGTCCGGTTTTGAAGCCAAGCATGGGAGGCGACCTCCATGCTTAGGTTAACGAAGTGTGTCAACCTACAACTATTTTCTGATGACAGATTTGCAACCGATTCAGGTGATTGGCGGAGGAATTGCGGGCACCGAAGCCGCGTGGCAAATTGCCCAAGCGGGCGTACCTGTGATTTTGCACGAGATGCGTCCTCAACGACTTAGCCCAGCTCACCACAGTGAGCATTTAGCTGAGTTAGTGTGCAGCAACTCGTTTGGGGCACAAGCCACCGATCGGGCATCGGGTCTACTCCATGAAGAATTGCGTCGGCTAGGCTCGATCGTCATTAGCAAAGCTAACGAACATCAAGTTCCGGCGGGGGGAGCGTTGGCGGTCGATCGCGCCCAGTTTAGCAAAGACCTGACTGACACTCTCGCCAACCATCCACTGATCGAATTGCGTCGCGGCGAACTTCCTCAAATTCCCGCCGAAGGAATTGTCGTTCTCACAACGGGGCCGCTGACCAGTCCCGCCCTAACGGAGGATCTACGTCGCTTTACGGGCATGGAATATCTGAGTTTCTTCGATGCTGCTAGCCCGATCGTCGTGGGCGAATCGATTGATTTTGAAGTGGCATTTCTGGCATCTCGCTACGATCAGGGAGAAGCCGCCTATCTCAACTGCCCGATGAACAAAGACCAATATTTGCATTTTTGGCGAGAATTAGGTCAGGCAGAACAGGCAGAACTCAAAGATTTTGAGCGAGAAACCGCCAAGTTTTTTGAGGCGTGTTTGCCGATCGAAGAGATGGCACGACGCGGCGAAGACACGATGCGCTATGGCCCGCTCAAACCCGTGGGACTGTTTGACGATCGCCTCGGCGATTTCCGTGCGCCCGAAAATCAGATCCATCGACCTTATGCAGTGGTGCAACTGCGTCAAGAAGACAAGGGCGGACAGCTTTGGAATATGGTCGGCTTTCAAACCAACCTGAAATGGGGCGAACAAAAGCGCGTGTTCAAACTGATCCCCGGTTTAGAGAATGCTGAGTTTGTCCGCATGGGTGTGATGCACCGCAACACGTTTATCAATTCTCCCAAACTTCTGCACGCCACACTGCAATTTAAACAACGCCCGACGCTGCTTGCTGCTGGGCAATTGAGTGGCACCGAAGGCTACACGGCTGCTGCTGCCGGAGGGTGGTTGGCTGGTACTAATGCCGCTCGTATCGCCTTGGGACTGCCAACCGTCTCACTCCCTGTCACAACAATGATGGGTTCTTTGTTTGACTTCATCAGTTCCGCGTCGCCCAAGCACTTCCAGCCGATGCCGCCCAACTTTGGCATTTTGCCCGCGCTGCCGCAGAAGATTCGCAACAAGCAAGAACGCTATGGCGTGTATCGCGATCGTTCCCTCTCTGATCTCGCCACCTGGAGCCATCAAACCAAGATTTCGGATCGGGAAGTGTCTGCGGCGATCGGAGCTTAGGATCGTGAATTAAATTTAAGAGGCAGATTTACGAACGGGCATGGCACTGCTATGCCCATTAGCCTTGCAAGTAACCGACATTCTTTAATTTACGATCCTTGGTGATTTTGCAAATTAGCGATTCAAGCAATGACCCTGTAAACCTTAAGTTCATCTTAAATTGGTCTAGAACTTGCGATTCAATCAGTTATTCTTGCAAAGCTTCAGTGCTGTGGGAATTCTAGAGAAGTCTAGTTTTTAAAAGTTGATCAAGCGGTGTCACCCTTTAGACTGAGTTGATCCCCACAACTTTAAGCTTTTAGTCAGATTTTTGTCTCTTTTCAACTCCGCTATCGTGCGGGTCAGCTTTGTTTTTAGAAGCTCGGTGCGATCGCTTTGCAGTTTTTGAATCTCACCGACTTCCAGGTTTCTCCTTCACCTAAGAGTATTTTTATGACGATCGATGCAACTCCGCAGACTCAAGTGGATACCGATCCCCATTCTGAAATTGAGTTCACGCCAGGTCATGAACCGTTGACGCTATCCGACTCGCAAAACCCTCTCAAGCGCGCGATCGGAGTTTACATCACCGTTCACGGGCACTTTTATCAACCGCCTCGCGAAAACCCTTATTTGGATGCGATCGAGCGTCAGCCCAGCGCTGCCCCTTTCCACAATTGGAATGAGCGGATTCACCACGAATGTTATCGCCCCAATGCCTTTGCCAGAGTGCTGAACGATCGCGGCAATATCGTCAAGATCGTCAACAACTACGAATATTTGAGCTTCAACATCGGCCCCACTTTAATGAGTTGGATCGAGCGTCATGATCTCGAAGTCTATCAGCGCATCTTAGAAGCCGACCGCAAGAGCTGCGATCGACTTAACGGGCATGGAAACGCGATCGCGCAGGCATACAATCACATGATTCTGCCGTTAGCAAATCAGCGAGATAAGCAGACTCAGATTCGCTGGGGCAAAGCAGACTTTCGATCGCACTTTGGGCGCGATCCCGAAGGCATGTGGCTGGCTGAAACTGCCGTTGACGATGCAACGGTCGAGGCACTGATTGCTGAAGGCATCAAATTCATCATCCTCGCGCCTTCTCAAGCGCAGCGCTGCCGTCCTCTAGTCGCGTCTGAACCCAACCTCTGGAGCGAAGTCGGCGGCAGTCAAATTGATACGACTCGTCCCTATCGCTGCTTCTTAAAAAAAGGACGCGATCGCTCGCTCTCTGACTCCTGGAACCTGGAACCCGATCCCGATGCTTACCTTGATATCTTCTTTTACGACGGCCCGATCTCGCGCGATATGGGATTTGACAGCGCCCTCAGCAGTTCTCACAATCTTGCGAGTCGGCTAGGTCAAGCCGTGCGCGGGGATCACCGACCTACTCAACTAATCGCAGTGGCAACCGATGGCGAAACCTTTGGACACCACAAAGCTGGGACTGAAAAATGTCTCGCCTACGCATTCGATGAAGAGTTTTCGCATCAAGGTTGGACGGTCACCAACTTCGCCCACTATCTCAGCCTTACGCCGCCGACTTGGGAAGTCGAACTAAAGCCCGTCACGGCTTGGAGTTGCGCTCACGGGGTCGATCGCTGGCAAGATGACTGTGGCTGTGGCGGCGGCGGTTTATGGAATCAGCAATGGCGACGACCGTTGCGCGATGCCCTCGATTGGCTGCGAGATCAGTTAACCAAAGTCTACGAAGACACAGGCAAGAAATTTTTTCGCGATCCCTGGTTAGCGCGAGATGAATCGATTCAAATTATGCGCGATCGTACCTCCACCAATGTCGATCGTTTCTTAGCCCAGCACCAAACTCACAAGCTCACCGCTGCCGAACGCATCGACGCTTTGCGGCTGCTAGAAATGCAGCGCCACGCCATGCTGATGTACACAAGCTGCGGCTGGTTTTTTGAAGAACTGTCACGCCCCGAAGGAACGCAGATTCTTCGCTATGCCTCAAGAGCGCTAGAACTCGCCGGAGATGTCGCCGGAGTGCAGCTTGAAAAAGGATTTGTGAAGCGACTAGCGCTGGCACCGAGCAACGTAGACTCCTTCAAAAATGGTGCCGAAGTCTATCGTCAACTCGTCGTGTCTGCCCAAATTAGCTTTGAGCAAGTCGCGTCACACTACGCCATCAGTTCGCTATTTACCTCATACACCACAGAAGAGCGGGTCTATTGCTATGAGGCGCATCAACTCGACTATCAGCAGCAGCGGATGGGTTCTCTCACTCTGGCGATCGGGCAACTGCATCTCACGTCAGAAATCACCCGCGAAACCGCTCATCTAGTGTTTGCTGTGCTGCACCTAGGCGGCTGGGATTTTCACTGCTGCATTCAGCCGTTTGCAGGGCGACGTAGCTATACCTCGCTCAAAGAAACCTTGATGGGATCGCTCAAGCAAGGCAGCGCGGCACAGACTATCTTGGCGATGAGTCAGATTTTTGGCAATCAGTCCTACAGTTTGCAGACCTTGTTTGCCGAAGAGCGTCACCGCATTATGCAGCTTTTGACTCAAGAAACCCTGACTCGATTGGATCAGCTTTACACACAGGTTTATCGAGACAATTATGGAGTGCTGATGGCGTTCCATCGGGACGAGTTGCCCGCACCGCGAGAATTGCAGGTCGCCGCAGAGATTGCCCTGAGTCATCGTCTGCTGTTAGCACTGCGATCGCTCGAACAAGAAACCAGCGATGCTGCCAGTGATCGTCTCGACGCAAGTTTAAATCACCTGCTCGAATTGGAAGCGATCGCGACCGAAGCCAACCACCTCCACTGCAATCTGACGGCGCTCGAAGCAAAACAAATCCTAGAGCGATTTATCCAGCGATCGCTCTGGCAACTGTTGCACTTTGATTCTAAAACCGCAGCGAGAGAAGTTCTGCGTTTAGAACGCTTGCTCGATCTAGGTCAGCAACTTCGGCTTAATCTCAACCTCGCCCAAGCTCAAGAATTGTATCTGCAATGGCTGCAATCTTCGCAGGACAGTTCTCAACCACATTGGCTCCGATTAGGGCAAAAGCTGGCAGTCAATGTCTCGATCGCTTAATGCTCTGAGAATAAACAGGGAGACGATCGATACAATTAGCGTATCGAGATTACCTAGGAAATAGCCATGCTGAAAAGCTACGAAGCGATTTATGACAATGGTCAGGTGAAGTGGTTAGGAGAACAGCCTTCGGTGCAGTCTGCCCGTGTGATTGTGACAGTTTTAGAGGAGACTGCATTGCCTGTGAAACGTCGATTTCCGCCAGATGCGATCGCGGGTAAGGGCAAAACCTTGGGCGACCTTGTGAGTCCGATCGTGGATGAAGAGGATTGGGAATGTCTCAAGTGATTGTGCTTGATACCCACATTTGGTTTTGGTCAATGACTCAGGAGTTTGAGCGATTTCCATCCCATTGGCGAGATATCATCGCAACAGCTAGACAAGTCGGTGTATCAGCAATCTCATGTTATGAAATTGCTCTAGCACAGCGGCGAGGACGACTAGAGCTGCCTTGTCCTGCTAATCAATGGTTTCAAGATGCGTTAGAACCAGCAGGAATCACGCTCTTCCCTTTAACTCCTGAGATTGCCTGCCGTGCAGTCGATTTATCTCCTGTTCACAGAGATCCGTTCGATCGCTTGATTATTGCGACAGCTTTGGAATATAGAGCGAAGCTTGCCAGTGTGGATGGTTTATTTTCTCAATATTCTGAACTTGACACTTGTTTGATGAAATAGTCAAACGCAATGTTTAAGCAATCGCAGCGATCGCCCTTAATTTTGCAACACCGGGCATGGCATGCTATGTCCCTACAAATTTCGCTGGAACTCTTCTACTAAATCGATCAGATTGACCTGGCATTGCATCGGCAGCAGGTCGATCAGAGGCACCTCACGCTTACCGCCGCCCAGCTTTACAGGGATGCCGCGAAGAATCTCTAATACCTGTTCTTCTTGAATCGATTTCTCAGACATTAGAGGATAAAGCTTTTCTGCTAAAACGGTGTGCAAATGGGCATCCGATAAATAAAGATGCCACTTTGCAACATCCATGTAGATGTTTTCGCCAATGTCTGCCGCTAGAGACTCGATTGTTTCAGACGTGCTTAACTTTGCCATAAGAGTAAATTAAAAAGGTTTGAGTGATAATTAACTACTAACGGTCAACTCCTCCTAGCGACCCCTATCCTTTGGATGATTTTGCAGATTTCTCTCGTGGCTTGAAGCCTGTTGCTGGGGCTGGAGTTGTTGCCACAGGTTCAGAATAGTCAGCGATCGCAAACACATAAATTCCGTGAGCCAGCAAAATCGCCGCCCAAATGCCAGTCACCCAGACTGACCAAGACCAGTCAGCCTTCTGCAAAATCTTAAAAAACCACATCCCAGAATTGACTGCCGTAAACAGGGGGACGTGAGTGGCAAACGTCATACGATCATCAAGGCGACGATAGTCAGCATCTTTACGATCGGGAATCCGAGACCAACGAGGAGGCATAGAACAAACCCACAGCAGAAATGTGATATCTCAATGGTAGCGGGAAAGGGGAAAAGAGAAGAGTAGACAGGCAGGCGCGAAGGGTGAAAAATAATTAAATTAGTCTGTTTGATACTGAGCAAATCTATCGCAACGGTTTAGAATTCAGACAGAAACCGCCATTTCCCCCATTCACTTTGTGACAGTTACCAGGTTCTTGCGAAAAACGGGTCTCGTGCGCCGACAGACTCATCTCGCAGTCACGATATTTCCAGATGAAGCCTCTGCTTTTCAGGCATATCGATTGCTGCACTACTACGGCATTTCTCCCGAACATTTGGCGATCGTGGGCAAGGGTTATAGCAACCCTGACCACATCGGGTTGCTCAGACCGATGCAAATTGTTATGCGTCAAGCGCGTAGCTGGTCAATCGTGGCAGGCACGATCGGTTCGCTGATTGCTTTTGTGCTGGTTTTAGTGCAAAGTCACGGCTACAGCAACCTCGATAGCCTGAAACCTCTATGGCTAATCCCGACTGCTGGGGTAGTTAGCGGGTTTTTTGGAGCCTTTGTGGGCGGACTGTTTGGCCTGTTTGGCGAAGGCACAACCGTTAGTGTTTATCGTCATCACCTCAACCGGGGGCAATATCTGCTGATGATGGAAGGACCCGAAAAACTGGTGCGCTGGGGGCAAGAAGTGTTGAGCCAATATTCTACATCGCGATCGTCTTGAGCATAGATAGCCAGACCGCCGAACAAGAGCAATTCGATCGGGCCATGATGCGGCGATGTCTGGAACTTGCCCAAGCCGCGCAGGGTCAGACGGCACCTAACCCATTAGTTGGGTCGGTGATTGTGCAAAACCAGAAAATTGTAGGCGAAGGGTTTCATCCCAAAGCGGGCGACCCTCATGCTGAGATTTTTGCCTTGAGAGACGCTGGAGAACTTGCCCAAGGTGCAACACTCTACGTCAATCTAGAACCCTGTAATCACTATGGGCGAACGCCTCCTTGCTCTGAAGCGGTGATTGCGGCAGGGCTAAGACGGGTGGTGGTGGGCATGGTCGATCCAAATCCTAAAGTAGCGGGTGGAGGTATTGCTCGACTGCGGGAGGCAGGAATCGGGGTGACGATCGGCGTAGAAGAGGCGGCGTGTCAAGCATTAAACGAGGCATTTGTCCATCGCATTCTGCACCGCCGTCCGTTTGGCATTTTGAAATATGCCATGACTTTAGATGGCAAAATCGCCGCCACAACCGGGCATAGTAGTTGGGTCACCGGAACGGCATCGCGACAGCGAGTCTATCAGGTGCGATCGACCTGTGAGGCAATCGTCGTTGGCGGTAATACTGTTCGCAAAGATAATCCTCATTTGACGACTCATGGCGCGACTGCTCACAATCCTTTACGAGTGGTGATGAGTCGATCGCTCGATCTGCCCACAAGTGCAAACCTTTGGCAAACTCAAACGGTTCCGACGCTTGTTTTGACAAGTTTGGGAGCGAATCCAGATATTCAGAAACGCTTAGTTGACCAAGGAGTCGAAGTCATGGAGCTTGAGCAGCTAACTCCATTTGCAGCCATGACACATTTGTACGATCGCGGCTTATCTGCTGTTTTATGGGAGTGTGGCGGCACGTTGGCAGCTCGCGCGATCGCTGATGGCTGTGTGCAGAAAATTCTGGCGTTTATTGCGCCCAAAATTATTGGCGGCATCGGTGCCCCTTCACCCGTCGGCGACTTAGGACTGATGGACATGACTCAAGCACTGACTTTAGAGCGAGTCCAATGGAGCGCGATCGAGGGAGATTATTTGATTGAAGGGTATTTAAACTTGTGAATTAAATAGAACCCTACATTGTTCAAGCTACATTTTATACCAATTTTGGAAGCAATTGCGACGGATCGTTTAATCCGACGGGGCACGGCATGCCATACCCCTACGCTTTTTGTACGGACATGGCGCTGCCGTGTCCTCATGCGAATCGGTCGCATTCACAAATCAAATTGGGATTAGTTTTAGCCTTTCGCCCACAGCCCCTAGCCCTACCGGACTCTGGCTCCCTCTCCTGCGGGAGAGGGCTGGGGTGAGGGTAAATCCGGGTCTTATTTAATCCACCATCTTTAACGTTGAGTTGGGCACTGTTTTGTCAGCGCCCCGATCGCTTCGATTAACTGCCCAATATCCAACGGTTTAGGTAGATGAATTTGATAGCCTGCGGCAAATGCTTGCTGCCTGACATCTTCATCCACATAGGCAGTCAGCGCGATCGCCGGAACATTGTGACCTGCTTCTAGGGCACGAATTTCACGCAACATTTCATAACCGTCTTTTAGCGGCATTGCAATATCGCTGATAATCAACGTCGGGGTGAGTTGTTGAAAGGCGGCGATCGCCTCGTCTGCTGAGGTTGCTGTGGTGATCGTCGCGCCTTCGTTTTCGAGCAAAAATTTGACGAATTCAAGGCTATCGGGTTCGTCATCAACCACTAAAATTTGCAGTTGGTCAAAGCCTTCAGAAGCGCCATTTTGAGGATCAGAGAGCGGCAAGCAACAGTTGACGAGGGGCAATCTTGCCGTGAAGGTTGCACCTTGCGCGTCTCCTTGGCTCTCAGCTTGAATCGTGCCGTTGTGAAGTTCGATCAGTTCGCGTACGATCGCGAGTCCGAGTCCTAACCCATCTTGCGATCGAGGAACGTTGGTTTGAGCTTGCCTAAAGCGATCAAACACATAGGGTAAAAAGTTTGCATTAATGCCCTTTCCGGTGTCTTTCACACAGATTTCTGCCTGTGAGTCTTTTTGCGTTAGCGTAATCTCTACTTGACCATTCTCTGGAGTGAATTTGATTGCATTCGTCAACAGATTCCAAATCACTTGCTGTAGACGATTAGAATCTCCTAAAACTTCGTTCGCGGCGTGATCGATGTTTGATTTAATTTGAATTTGTTTTGACTCAGCTAAGGGGCGAATCATGTCGATCGCGGCTTCAATCACAAAGGGCAGATTGACCAACACGCGATCCATTCTCAGGTTGCCTTGCACCATGCGCGAGATATCGAGCAGATCTTCGATCAGTTGCGATTGAGTTTTGGCACTGCGCTCGATCGACTGCAACGCACGAGTTAATGTCGCTTGATCAGAAGGTTTAGTTTGCAATAGCCGCGCCCAGCCAAAAATTGAGTTGAGGGGCGATCGCAATTCGTGAGCAACGATCATCAAGAGTTCGTCTTTGCTGCGGTTTGCGGCTTCGGCTTCTTCGCGGGCAGCTTGAGCTTCTCTAAGTAGCTGACCTCGTTCAGTTTCAGCTTGTTTACGATCGGTGATTTCCAACACCATCACATTGATGCCGAACACGCGATCGTCCGTATCTTTCTGGGGATAGTAACTAACCAGCCAGTGACGCTCTACTCCAGGTTGGGCACGATTGATCCCACTCACCTCTAAATCAAGAATCGGTTTACCCGACTCAATCACTTGTCGATAGATCGGCTCTAGTTGATCGACCATCTCTGGCACGACCTCCCGCAGGGTGCGCCCAATATGCTCAGACACAGGCAAGCCATTAATCTCGGCTAACCGCTCATTGATTCGGACAAATTTGAAATCGGTATTGATGAAGCATAGCCCAATAGGAGCGGCCGTATAGATCGCTTCAATCTCTGCAAATTGCTGCCGGGCTGTTTCTTCAGACCGCTGACGTTCGTCTTCGGCGCGCAAGCGATCGCTGACATCTCGCCACGCCATCACCAGCCCATCGCCTAATTTTGATGCCCGCACCTCATAGGCTCTGGAAAGATGCTGCCCTCCAAATCGGTCTGAATATTCCAGTGACTCTTCAAGCATCGGTTCCCCGGTTTCGACGACGCGGCAGTGTGAGGCAAACACGTCACTGTCTCGATACGCCGGAAACAGTTCACGCGCCGTTTTGCCAACATCTTTAGCGGTCAGGCGGTTGCTTTCAAGGGCGGCTTGATTGTAGTAATCAATACGAAAGTCGATAATTTGCCCAGTGTCATCACGAATTGCTGTGTGAATGCCAAAGCAATCGAGCATGGTTTCGATAGAGGCGCGGAAGCTTTCTTCACTGTGTTGAAGTTTTCGGCGCAGTTTGGCATTCTCGATCGCGCTCCGCATCGCTAATCGCACGTCGTCGGGTGTGAGTAGCCCTTTGACTAAATAATCTTCGACCCCATTTTTGAATGCGCTGGTGGCGGTGACAGCATCGTTATCACCGCTGACCATAATCACAGGCGGGCAATTGCCATCGGTCTGCGCTTTTAGTTGGGTCAAAAACTCAAAGCCATTAAAGTCTGATAGCTGAATGCCGAGCAAAATTCCGTCAGGAACCTGAACACGACAGAGGTTCAGCCCTTCGGCAGCGGAGTCAGTTTCTAGAATTTGATAAGAGATTTCAGAATCAGCGAACAAATACCGTCTAAAAACAGAGCGATCGCTTTCAGAATCTTCGATGATCAAAACGATGCGTTGCTCTGCCATATACACTCATAACCTACGCAAAGATCAGTTTTTGGTTTTTCCTCACGGGTTGAGGTTGTAAACATCACTTCTGCATTGCATTTAAGAACAAGTCGAAATCGATTCACAAGCCTTGTCATCATCTCAACGACCAGAACTTTTGAGCCTTGCGGTGAGGGAAGCTGACTGTCTGTCAGGGTGCGACCTCTATCTGATGTCCCAAGAAAACTCTCGGTTCTTTGTTCCATGAGGTTTTTGATAATTTATTGTGGAAGTCAATGAGTAAATTTAATATCTGCTTTGAAGAAACTCAAAAACCTTTTCAAATATAGATTACAGGCATTTTGTATCAAGTAGAGGTCGCACCCTCTGTCAGGAGAGTCGCTCACTGAATCGAGTTGTAAATGGTAGTAGTTTTGGGTGGCAATCGGACGGTAAACGTTGCCCTTTTGCCGGTGCCTTCACTCTTCACAATAACATACCCGTAAGTTCCTAAACTAAAAACCTATCTTACGATCGAAGGGTCAGGAACCTTGGTATCCAGGGTCACTGCAAGATGTTAAGGTTAGGGTCAGTTCGACGAGTTTTTTCGCTTCGTTCTTCAGCGCTTCAGCCCCCAAATCCCCTAATTCTGAGGGACTTTAAGCCCAGACTTTAGGTTCAAAGTCTCCCAATTTTGGGGGATTTAGGGGGCAGCCCGGATTGGCAACCGTAGCGAAAAGCTTCATCGAATTCACGTTAAGGTTAGCGAAACTATAGCCGCAAAGCGTGGCTACGAGACATCATCCGACTCGGCTCAACCTGAATTGTTGCCTCTGCTAGTGGCAAAGTCCGAACAGCGTGGGTGTAGACATTGACCTGATAAACTTTGCCGTTATCAACATCCAACCCCGTCAGCCAACCGCTTTTAGGATGGTAAGCGCCCGTGTCAATGCCCAGCCAGCCTTGCCCACGCGCGATCGCACCCGGAATCACGCCCGGAAACGTAAAGGTGATGGTATGCCCGGTGATAATCAGCTTATTAGCAAAATAGGGCTGAGGGCTGCTGTGAAATTCTTCTCGAATCCAGCAAAATTCATGGGAGGTTTGCTGCTCGATCGTGAGATTAGGATGAACGCCTGCATGTACGAGCCAGAGATCGCCCAAGTCTAAATAATTGGGTAGGGTTTGCAGCCACTCGATATGTTCTAGTAAGATTCCGGCATCGCCATAGCTGGCAACGGTTGCCCGCCCGCCACTTTGCAACCAGGCTTGCAGCGCTGGAGCGAAAACTTGACCGTTAGGAAAAGATTCGAGTAATAGCTGCTCGTGATTGCCGAGTATGCATTGATAGGAGCTATTTTTGACAAACTCGACCACTTGAGAACTTTGAGGGCCCCGATCGATCAAATCACCCAAGAAATAAACCTGATCTTCAAAACCGGGCGCGAGCGCCTCCAGTAATGTCATCAACCCGTTGTAGTGACCATGAATATCACCGATGACAATGCGACGAGGAGAAGTAAGGTTCATGCGATCACTTTTCTTAAACAAGAGGGGGAATCTGAGAAAACTGGGCCTAAATTTTTGGAAGCCGACTTTTTGAGCCTAGTGATTTCTACATCATCAGAACTCATGATCCGGGTATCCATTCAAAATAGGTGTAATAGGTCAATCCAATGCTGAAGCGTCAGTCAGCTATTAACCTTGCTACTTAGGACGATTATGCCTTGACCTACCTAGCAACCCACACTGCAAGTAGCAAAAAACACAGGAACTCTGCGAGAACTTCATCTTCCTAAAGCTCTCAAAAACTGTTGCAAACTCGAAAACAGGTTTTGCTTAGGAGCTTGCGCTCCCATCGCTTTAGCAAAGATTTCGTCTAGCTTCTCAGAATCGGGCTTTTCGCGCTCTTCGGCGATCGCTTGATAGACTCCATCAGTCTGCAACCAAACCTGCCAAGGCGACGGATAGCAGCGCATTAGAGCCGTTTGATCGTCGAGAGGACGCAAGAAATAGCACGGCTCGATCGTGCTGAGAAAGCGATCGCGCAGTTTTCGCCCTGCATAGCCGATGCCAATCGTCGCCACATCTTCTAATCGAGGATTGAGCAGCACGATCGGGCGATCGCCAACCGCGTTACAAATTTGCTCAACGGGCGCAACTTCTACGGAACTCGGCGCAATAAATAGATAAACTTGGTCGTCTGGGTCAATATAGTCTTCAACCGGGGTGGTTTGCCGCGACCCTGCTACATCTAAGCTGCGAATCTGAAAAGGCACATCACCCCAATCTCGTTTTGCCAGGGCTGCGGTGCCAGCATCGGTGAAAAAAACTTTTAACCCCGCTCCCAAATCTGCAAACGCAGGCACAAACTTTTCTGCCACAGGTAGAGGTTTGAGTTCGGGAAACAGTAGCTCGACTTGCAGACGAGAATAGCCTGCCGCGATCGCCGCTTGGGTCGCAATTTGGGCTTGAGCGATCGCGTCGTCGAGAGTTTGAGGAAGTTGAGCCATTACAAAAAGTCAGAAGGTACGAACTGCGAGAAAAAGCAGATTTCTCGTCACAAAGAACGGTTAAATGATGGAGTGATCTGCTTTCTCCTACACTACTACACCCCCACCCCTAACAATGCTGAGTTCAACCAGAGAACTGCTAGAGACGGCACAACGAAATATCTATGCGATCGGGGCCTTTAATGTCTATAACCTTGAAGGCGTGAAGGCGGTCATTGGTGCAGCAGAAGCAGAACAGAGTCCGGCAATGCTGCAACTGCATCCAAGTGCGCTGGTGTATGGAGGGTTTCCGCTCGTGTCGCTGTGTTTAGAGGCGGCGCGATCGTCCACGATGCCGATCGCAGTTCATCTCGATCACAGCACCTCAGCCGACGATATTCGCATGGCACTCGATTCGGGGATGCTGTCAATTATGGCGGATGGTTCTCACTTGCCCTATGAGCAAAATGTGACGTTTACAAAAGAAATGACGCAATGGGCGCACGAAAAAGGCGCGATCGTAGAAGCAGAAATCGGCAGAATTAGCGGCACCGAAGATGGTCTGAGCGTTGCCGAAAAAGAAGCGAAGATGACCGATCCCGATCAAGCGGTAGAGTTTATCAAGGCGACGAAGGTCGATGCGTTAGCGGTGACGATCGGCAATGTCCACGGAGAGTATAAGAGCGCACCTCGATTAGATTTTGCTCGATTAGAAAAGATTCGTCATTTAGTCGATGTTCCGTTAGTGCTGCACGGCGCATCAGGGCTGCCAGAATCGATGATTAATCGCTCGATCGAGCTAGGAGTCTGCAAGTTTAACGTCAACACCGAAGTCAGACAGGCTTATATGGAAACCCTTCAGCAAGGACTCTGTTCGTCATCGCTTAAAGATCTGCTCGACTCAATGGCCGCGACGATCGAGGCAATGCAATCTGTCGTAGTGGAAAAGCTACGGCTATTTGGGTCTTCTGGCAAGGCACATCTGCACCAATCGCCCTACGCTGAGATGCTTGCGGCAAAAAGACATTAGCACTTTTTGCCCCTACTTCTCCCATCTCCAATTGGGGCGGTTCCATTCATAAACGCCTTGAATCTCATATTCATTGCCGTTCTCAAATCGGACGGTGCAGTTTGTGCTGAATTGGTTCTCAGCAACCCCATCTTTATAAAGGGGGCTTTGGGTTTCAGTAATGCCAACCACCGTGCAAGAAAACCACTCTCGGCTGCAAGGCCCAGTGTCTTGCACCCACTCCCACAGCCCGTTAGACAGCTCAATGCGATCACCCACTTTTAGCCACACCGATTCTTCTTCATAGTCAGCGAGATCAGCCGCAGTAATCGTTTCTAGCCACTGAAGCCCAAAAGAATCTCGAATAAACTGCACGGTGCCTGAAGTGCGATCGTGCAGCCAGTCATTAAGCAGCGTGGTTTTCCAAGATTTGTTTTGCTGCTCTTGAGCTTTGATAAATTGAAACAAGGCTTGACGTTGATCAGAGGTCAGTGCAGCCAGGGGATTGAGCGCTAATCTCTGATCAGGGGATGATTCACACAGTCGCTCTCTCAGCACAGCAAATAGAATCTGCTGTTGAGCATCGTTTAAAGGATAGCCAGCCGTTTCACAGTGACGAAGGGCAGTTTGCAGGGCTGCTTCGATCTCAGCTTGGGTCATGGGCAAACCGATAAAGGGAGCAATAGGAACTCTAAGCCCGTCATTCAATCCCAATTATGACAGAAGTGTCGTTTAGCTTACATCGCTTCTGAGTCGTCTCAAGATTGGTCTAGAAGCGAGAGCGCTAGTTGATAAATTTGCCGCCGGGGGAGCGAGGTCTGTTGGGCAAGCTGACGGCTGGCATCAGAGCGAGAAAGCCCTTGATCGAGCAGACTTTGTAGCTCAGACTTTAAAGCGGTTTCTGATAAGACGACTTGCACCGATTCAGCGCCAGCCACGATGATCGTATATTCTCCTTGAGGTTCTCGCTTGAGATAAAGCTCGATCGCTTCATCAACCGTGCCTCGCCAAAATTCTTCGTGCAATTTTGTTAATTCTCGTGCCAAAGTGATTGAGCGATCGCTCCCTAACATATCTGCTAAATCTTGCAAAGTAGCTCTCAATCGATGAGGAGATTCATAAAAAACGATCGTCCGTGATTCAGAGCGCAAGCTTTCTAAGTGAGGGCGACGGGCTTGACTTTTAGCGGGCAAAAATCCTTCAAAGATAAAGCGATCGCTGGGCAAACCCGATGCACTCAACGCCGTGATCACGGCGCTGGCTCCCGGAATCGGCACGACCGTAATCGCTTCATCAGCACAGGCTTTGACTAATTCATACCCTGGGTCAGAAATTCCGGGCATTCCCGCATCACTGACAAGGGCGATCGAGCGTCCTTGCTGCAATCTTGACAGTAGCTCTGAGGTGCGAGTTGTGAGATTGTGTTCGTGATAGCTGATCTGAGGTGTTTTAATTTGAAAGTGATGCAGCAACTTTCCAGTATGTCGAGTGTCTTCAGCCGCAATCAAATCGACCGTCTGCAAGATCCGCACCGCCCGAACGGTCATATCTTCGAGGTTGCCGATCGGAGTGCCCACAATATAAAGAGTTCCAGCATTTGCATCCATAAGGGCGATCGTAGCGTGTTGAGACAATGAGAAAACACGGACTTTTTATTGGAATGATCACGCTTGATTTGATTTATCTCGTCGAGCAGATGCCAAACCGCAATCAGAAAATTGCAGCGCTCAGCTCCACGATCGCGGCAGGCGGCCCAGCAACCAATGCAGCCGTCGCTTTTAGCCATTTAGGAAACGATGCCACACTTTTAGGAGCCGTGGGTGCCCATCAAGTTAATCATTTGATTTTGGCAGATTTGCAGCAGTGTGGGGTGACGATCGCTGATCTCGCTCCAACTCGAATTGATTCGCCTCCGGTGTCGTCGATTATCGTCACTCAATCAACTGGAGAACGAGCAGTCGTGGCAATGAATGCGATCAAGTCTCCCCTTAACGCGAGTTTATCAATGAACTTAGACGAAGTTGATATTGTCTTGATTGATGGACATCAGATAGAAGCGAGTGTAACGATCTCTCAACGCGCAAAACAGCAAGGCATTCCGGTTGTCATCGATGGCGGTAGCTGGAAACCAGGATTTGACCAAGTGTTGCCCTGGGTCGATTATGCAATTTGTTCTGCAAACTTCTATCCACCTGATTGCCACAGATCTGAACAAGTGTTGAGCTATCTCGCTAAGTGGGGAATTTCTCAGATTGCAATCACGCGGGGGGAAGGCGCGATCGAGGTTGTGAGTGAAGGCGTGAAAAGCGCGATCGCCGTACCCAAGGTTGAAGTGATCGATACGCTTGGTGCAGGCGACATTTTTCACGGTGCTTTTTGCCATTTTATTTTGCAGTCTGACTTTTTTAGTGCTTTGACTGAGGCAGCTAAAATTGCTGCTTATTCCTGCCAGTTTTTTGGCACTCGTGAATGGATGTCTGCAAAACGTGGGTGAAGCAGACTTTAAAATGAAGTAGTCAACGGCTTAAAGAGAAATAACTTTATGACAGTTCGACAACCGCGATACAGCAAAGAAGAACTTGCTCAACGCGCTCACGAGATTTATGAATCTCAAGTGCGCGCTGCTTTGCAGATGCCGCAAGGGTCGCAAGTCGAAGCAGACAACTTCGGCAAAATTGTAGCGATCAATATTGAAACCGAAGCCTTTGCGATCGCTGATGATATTCTGACTGCTACGAATAGGTTGTTTGAGAGACTACCTGATGCTCAACCTTTCGTTCGTATCGGACATCGAGCCGTTCATCGTTTCGGCGCACGGAGCCTTAGAAAGTCTAAAGGTGGCACAGTCACGATCGAAGCACTGAAGTAGGTGAAGGCGATTGGTTAGGTAGAGTCTAATATTGCATTGAAGTGGCAAATAGACGAAAACTGGGAACAAGCAATATGCGGTAACAACTTTGTGTAAGGAACTAGCGTTACTCTCATGAAATTAGATCGAATAACTACCAATTCAAATCGGATGAATGGACAGCCCTGCATTCGCAATTTTCGTCTTACCGTTCGTCGAGTAATTGAGCTACTGGCTACCTATCCTGATCGAGAAGAGCTGCATCAAGAATTTCCAGAACTCGATATGAAGACATCCGGCAAGCCTTAATTTTCGCATCGTCCTACTTAGACGATCGTATCGTCGAGTTACCTAACCACTATGAGACTGTTGCTTGATCAGGGATTATCTTCGTAGTTTGCCACTGTTGCCTAATGTCTAACAATATTTCTCTGACCGTAAGTGAGGATGTTTAATTTGGATACTCTGCCTCGTGATCTGCAAGAAATTCTCGCGATCGCCCAATCGATCGGTTGGGGCGCTGCTGCAATTCTCTTAGACGCACAACAAACTTCATTTAGCATTGAGCAAGCGGGTGAAAGCCCCGTGACAACGGCTGACTTAGCTGCCAATCAATACATTCTTGATAATCTGCAAGCAGCCTTGGGAGTGCAAGATTTCGCCTATTTAAGTGAAGAGACGTTTAAATCACAGCCGATCGCAGACCGACTCGATCGCCCCTGGGTTTGGATTATTGACCCCCTAGACGGCACCAAAGACTTCATCAATCGCACTGGGGAATATGCCGTTCACATCGCCTTGGCTCATCAAGGTCGTCCTGTTTTGGCAATTGTTGCCTGTCCTGAAAAAGACAAGCTCTATTATGCGACCTTGGGCGGCGGTGCATTTGTTGAAACTCGTGAATCAGAAACCTTTCACTCTCAGCCCGTCAAAGTCTCCACTAAAAATCAGCCTGAAGAATTAACGATCGTGGCAAGTCGCAGCCATCGCGACGATCGATTTAACCAACTCATGCAGCAATTCCCCTGCAAAGATCAGCGTCAAGTCGGCAGTGTTGGCGGCAAGATTGCAGCGATCGTCGAGCAGCAAGCCGATGTTTACATTTCGCTGTCTGGCAAATCTGCCCCTAAAGATTGGGACTTTGCCGCCCCAGAGCTAATCTTGACCGAAGCAGGCGGAAAATTTACTCACTTTGACGGGTCGCCTCTGCACTATAACCAAGAAGATGTCAGTCAATGGGGCGGCATTTTGGTCAGTAACGGGCAGTGTCACGAAGCGTTGTGCGATCGAGCCGTTAGTCTTTTAGCGGCGATCGACCAATCCCAACCGTTTTAAGTTCAGCATCTAAGTTCTGCTGGCAATCACTGCATAAAAAGGGTCGCCGCCGGGCAGCCCAAACATTTGAAAGAGGCTCGGCGTTTGCGACTGTTTAGCCACGACTTCGGGTTCTGTAAAGCCAGGAATCGCTTTGAAATAGTGCTTGACTAGCTCAACTCGGCTGGCTTCAGAACCGTCACGCCAAGCAGCGATCGCTTTTTGATAAAACATCCGATTTGAGAAGCTAATAATGGCAATGCCGCCCGGCTTGAGAATGCGATGAATCTCAGTAAAAATTGCTTCTGGATACTGCACGTACTGCACAGACACCGTATTTAGCACCACATCAAAAGACTGATCCTCTAAGGGCAACTTGGGATTTTGATTGAGATTTTGCACAAAGTAATGATCAAACCGAGGGTTACGCGCCAGTTCTTCTGCATTTAGCCCGTGCCCTTCAACGTGAGCAAACTCGATTTCTTCTGGCAAGTGAGAAACCCAACTGCTCATCATGTCAAAAATGCGAGTGTTTGGCTTTAATCGCGATCGATAGAGTTCTGTCAACTGCTGAATAAAGCCTTCATCCACATGAGTGACAAACCGAGGAGCATCATAAAACAGCGTATCGTCTGTGTCGTCAAGCTTGGTGCGCTGGTTTGAGTTGAGCAACATGGTAAATCAGCAGAGGGTTAAGAACTTTGTATAAAGTTATGTTAACAAATTCATGTTGCTCCTCATCATTCCCATTAGAGAGCTTTTAAGTGGCTCGAATCACCTCAGCGATCGTCTGTGACACAACCTCATTGCTCCAATAGCTGCCGTGAGCTTCACCGCCCCACAAAACAGGAATCAGCCGTTGTTGAAAGGGTCGATTCAAGAAATTGCCCTTGTCGGTGATTACATCCTGAGTCTGAACATATCGACTGGATTCATTGAGCAATAGAGGAATGACTCCTTCTAATGGATACGCGATCGGATCACCGGGATGAGCAAAATTTCGCCAAGGAATCGGCTTTTTCTTTAAGTTATAAAGCTGTTCTAGCAAGTTTTTAAGATCAGGAGACAAATCATGAGTGCTGGCACCGCCCAAAGTGCCGCTAATCGTTAGCAAGCTAAACAAAGAGATCGGAGAACCCATCGTGTGAATGCTGGTGATCGGAATGCCAGTTCCTTCAACAGGAGGTAGCCCAAACAGCGTATTCCGAATCTGTTGAACGGTTTGCCGAATCTTAGGATCTAGTCGGGTGTCTTCCCATCGAGCCGCAAACAGGAGGTCAAAGAGAATGACCGTTCCCCAGCTATGAGTCACGAGGTGCAAGCGATCGCCTGGAGCAGTGTTTTGCAACACCCCTAATACATCTTGCTCAAATCGCTGAACGACCTGAGAGCCAACGTGCCGACTTAAATAAAGGGCTGCATCGCCCACAAATCCTAAAACCTGTTGGGTGCGAAAGTCTTGAAACCAAAAATCTGACCACTTAGGCGAGGCTTTAAATCCATTCAAAAGCTCGTCTTGAGCCTCTTGATTTAAGTCTCCCCAGAAAAACACGATCGGTTTTAACACTCTCGACTGATCGCCCACCGATGACTTGATGCGATTAAACAAGCTATCTGCTAACGCTCTAAAGTCTGCTTGTTTACGAGTCTTAACCCCATGAACAAACAAAATGTAGTCAGTCGGCATACGGAGTACCTCCTAAGAGCAACGTTCATCTTCTCTAGAGGATAATGCGTATCGAGGGCGACGATCGTGATCTTTTATGGTGATTAACGTCAGTTCGATAAGTTCTTTCGCTTCGTTCTTCAGCGCTTCAGCCCCCTAAATCCCCCAATTCTAGGGGACTTCAAGCCCAGAATTGAGGTTCAAAGTCCCCCAATTTTGGGGGATTTAGGGGGCAGCCCGGATTGGCAATCGTAGCGAAAAGCTTCATCGAATTCACGTATGATTGGTTTCAAAACAATGGAAGATTTAGCACGACTCCAACCCCGACAATAAAGCCATCAAAGTTGATTCGAGAGTCAGAAGAATGACCAAAACTAAACCCACTAAAGACATTCAATTGACTTTGTGAAGTAATGGTATAAGTTAAGCGCGCAACCAGTTGGTGATAAACATCGTCTCGCGGTTGTTGCGTAAAGTGTGACCAGGCAAGTTGATAATCGATCGCCGTCTGAAAGCTGGGCGACAAGCTATAGCTCAAAGACGTGATAAATGAATTGATCAATCGAGACCGATCGTTAGGTTCAGCAAAACTAATCCGAAATTGATAAAAAGTATTCAGTGACAACTTTTTAGACAGCGCATCTTGGCGGCTCAACTCAAACCGAATCGCATTGTCATTCAAAAAGCGATCGCCTCGAAGGGCATTTTTTAATCCTTCTCTTGTGGCAAATAGCTGCTGATTACTCCAGCCAATTTCCCCAAAGGTGCGAGGGGTAAGCCGTTGCAAAACGCCCGCCCGAAATCTTAGCTCGTTGTAGTTGAGATAGCCTAAATTGCTATAGCGAATTAGATTACCGTCGATCGAAGTGACTAAATAAGTGTTGCGCCCGATCGCAGGAGCATAAAAAACGGTTAAGCCCGATCGGATCAGCCCATCATTAACCGGGTCAACGCCTGAAAATACATTTGTCGTTCTAAAATAATCGACTCTGGCGATCAAATAAACTGAGGGTTGCCGCGCTGCCGAAGGTAAAGGAAGGGGTTCTAAAATGCGCTCTCGCAATCTTGGCAACCCTAACTCTGGGTCAATTTCTTGAGCGGGTTTAGCGAGGATTACTCCTAATTCTGGGTCTTGCGGAGCAGTTGGCGTTTGATTAGTTAGAACTTCACCCATCAGATCAAGCGGCACTTGGCTAAGGGCTGGTTTGTCTAGATCGAGCGTCAACCTACCCGATGAAAATTTACAGCTAGATTGAGCAGACTGCAACTTCCAGCAGACAGACTGAGCAACGGGCAGAGGGCGACTCAGCCGACTCAACTTCTCAGGGGTGAGAGATTGCGAAATTTGGGTCGAAAAGCTGCGAAGCGATCGAGTCTGAGTGGTAGTCAGTGGCGATCGCTCGTTTTTTAACCGAGTAGGGAGCGGTCGATCAACCTCTGCCAAAAGTAAGCTGTCTGAGTTATTTATCTTAAGAGATTGGTTTGAATTAGACAAAACCTGCTCAGGCAACTTCGCTTCAGCTTGATCTTGACGTTCTACAGAAGTTAACCGCTCAATTTCAGGTGGTTTAACTTCAGGATGAACTTGCTTAAAGCTTGCAGATGATCGGGCTGTAAGCAAAGACAAAGACCACGCTGGACTCATTCCCATCAAAACTATCCAGAAAACAAGCTGCCCTAGAAAGGGTTGCGGCAAATAGCAAAGCCGCTTTTGATTCCACAACAATTGACGCACAGGAAAAGAAACCGTCACTTTACTTAAATCCGTCTGGCGATCGTCCGCGTAAAAACACTAGAGCAGATCAACCTAATCTACCGAGTCTTTGCGGAACATTGTCTCACCTGTTATACCCTCATTTGTCTATTTGTCTAATTACCCAAACTCGTCTGATTTGCGATCGAGACTTTTTCAAGCTTCCTAGCAAAGCCCACAGGTTTCGACATTCGAGTTAAAGTACTGGTAAAGATAGAATAAAAGTCTGTATTTTCACCTAAATGGGTTAACGCGGACGCTTGAAGTTCATGTAAACTTTAAGTTACAGGGGCCTCAGCATCTAAGTTATCTCAGTGGAGCTTGATAGCTTCGATGCCCTCTCTGTTCTTGGAGCGTCTATGTCTCGTAATTGGTTCCTCGTCGTCACCCTAAGTCTTTTAAGCGCTAGTACGGCAATCTTTCCAATGCCTGTACGCGCTGAAACTCCTTTAAAATTTGCTGATATTCAAGCGCTGCTTAGGCAAGTTCGTTTACTACCTAGAAACAAACCTGCACGCCCAGCCCGAGTTAATGAACGAATGCTTACGGGCGACGCACTCTCAACGGCTCGTTCTTCTAAAGCCGATTTGCGCTTTAACGATGGCTCTTTTGCACGGGTCGGAGAGTTAGCATTATTTCGGTTCATTCCTAACACTCGGCAGTTTAACCTCTCAAACGGCACTGCACTGCTGCTAATTCCGCCAGGGCGAGGCAGAACTACGATCAAAACCCCTAACGTCTCAGCGGGAATTCGCGGATCGGCATTGTTTGTGCGGGTTGACGATCAGACGGGCACCACGATCGTCGGTGCGCTCACCAACAGTGGAATCACGGTGACAGATAATGTGACCAATCGACTGGTAGAGCTGAAAGCAGGACAGATGGCAGTCGCCGATCCTAGAGGGTTGCGCTTATTTGATTTTGACCTCACCACGTTCTATCAGACCAGCAACATGGTTCGCGGGTTAAATTTAGAGAAGAAGCCTTCAGAGGCAAGTTCAGATAAAGATATTGCGGCAGTTCAAGGCGAAACGTCTGAGGCGCTCAGCAAACAAGAAAAAATTCCCGAAGAAGCGGTTGCTAAAAATCTAGACTTTATCAAGCTGTCTCCCCAGCCCTCTGGTTTCCCTGAAGAGAAAACGGCCACTCCGCTTCCCACTAATCTGCCTGCGATCGGAAAAGTTGCTCCAGACATCTTTGACAGAGGCACCTTGGGTTCGGGTCAGCCAACTTCATCTAACCCAGAAACTCCTAGAGTTGAACAGCCTGGCACTCCGCTCCCGACTCCTCCACTGCCTGATAATGTGGGACCAGGGACTGCACCTGTACCACCTCCACTGCCTGATAATGTGGGACCAGGGACTGCACCTGTACCACCACCTGATGTGAGTCCAGGATCTGCACCTGTAACACCTAGTCTAACTCCAATTCAAAGAGAGCCGACTACTGCCATCAAAGCACCTGAACCAGCACCCATCCTGCCGACTCCTGCACCTGTGAGTCCACCTATTCAGGTCACTCCAGCGCCAACATCTGCACCAGTAGTGCCCTCTCCCACTCCTAATTCAACTCCAACGGTTCCTGCAAATAATCCATCAAACTCAGCAGTTCCGACAACTCCAACACTGGCACCATCTCTAGCACCGACGATCGCGCCCGTGCTGCCTTTAGATGGCAGTTCAACACCTGCTCAAAGTTAACTACGCAATAGTTAGTAGGGTCAACAGAGAAAGTTAAAAAAGAATGGGTGCCGAGTTCAAAAAAACCTGGCACCCACGTTTTATTGAGCTTGAAGATTAGGCAGACGGAACCAGACGCTTCCGTAGTGACTCTGCTCGACGCTTGGAGGTCTGATTATTAGGCTCGATCGTTAACGCTTGCTCATAAGCTTCTAGCGCAGGAGCCGCTAACTGTTTGCGTTCATAGGCGTGCCCAAGGTTGTTAAGAGCCGTCACATAATCTGGGGCAAGTTTCAATGCTTCTTTATAGTTGCGGATCGCTAGATCATATTGCTCTTGAGAAAAGTAAGTAAAGCCTAGCGCATTATAAACCGCAGCCAGTTCTAAACCCTCTAGCGTTTCTGCTTTAATTGCTTTCTGAAACTGCGCGATCGCTTGCACATAAATTCGCTTATCTAGCAGAATGCTGCCTAACTCGTAATATTCTTGAGCCGTTCCTTTCTCTTTACTAAGTTTGCCTTGCAGCCGAGAAAGGGCTTTTTCAATCTTCTGAGTTTTTAGAACTTGGCGAAAAACGGTAACAACCGCGATGGCAAGTAGCCCCAATAAACCAGAGATGTAAGCGATCGGAAGGTAACTCTCCATAGTTTTATCACTTGTGAATTTAAATACGGATGGTTAAGGCAAAACGTTCGACTGGACTCTTCTTCCAAGGTATCTCACAGAAGCCCCCAATAGATCGCTCTCTGCTGAAGCCAACCTTCTGCTTTCCAACGATCGAGCGCTTGATCAATCTGTCGTCGCAACTCATCGTATTGAACACCTTTGGGTAACACGATGCAAAGCGGCTCGGCTGAGAGGCGCAATGGCAGCAAGCGATCGGTCGGAAACTCTTGTACCCAACTACTCAAGATGCTGGTGTCAGCGGAAAATGCAGCGACTTTCCCAGACTCTAGCAAAGCTCTTCCCTCGGTGTAAGAATTCACCCCAATCAGCTTAGTTTGAGGAAGACGATATCGCAAAGTCGCGATCGTGCTGGAGTCATTGAGAACGGCGATCGTCTGATTCGTCAAATCAGCAATGCCTCGAATTGCTGAATTTCTGGTAACAAGAGCAGTTCCATCTAAATAGTAGGGGGCGCTGAAACTGACCACTCGCGATCGTGAAGAAGTCGCGGTGACTCTGGCGATCGTCAAATCAACCTGACCATTGAGAACCACAGCCAGACGATCTCGATTGTTAACTGGCTTAAAGACAACCGAACCAGATTTTCCCAGTAACTCTTGTGCCAATCGCTGGGCAATATCTATTTCCAGTCCTTGCAGGGCACCGTTAGCATCACGGAAGCCTAAAGGACGCAGATTATCTTTGACTGCAACAATCAGTTGACCGCGCTGAACGATCGTCTCTAAATCTGCTGCCCACGAACAAAGGGGCACTGTAAGTTGCGCCCCTAAAAGGTAAAGTCCAATCACTCTAACAAGAACCCGTTGCAGGTTTCTATTCGTTGGGACTGCTAGCAGTTCCACACTTTTACTTCGCTTGAGCCGCGATTTCCAGCACTTTCGTAAAGCCATCTGGGTCAAGAATTGCCAACTGAGCGAGCATCTTGCGGTTGATCTCAATATCTACCTTCTTGAGATTGCCGATCAGCTTGCTGTAGCTCAACCCGTGCATCCGAGCGGCGGCGTTGATGCGAGTGATCCACAGCCGACGAAAATCACGTTTCCGCTTGCGGCGATCGCGATAAGCATTCCGCAAGGCTTTCATCACTTGCTGATTTGCGGTGCGAAAAATAGTCGAGTGTGACCCGCGAAACCCCTTCGCCAGCTTAAGAATCTTTTTGCGGCGCTTACGAGCGACATTACCGCGCTTTACCCGTGTCATTGTTTGATGTCCTTACTTAAATACTGTGAGATTTAGAATCTCGTTGCCTTTGGCTCTTGCGAAGCTAATCGTCCCAACCTCCTCTGCCTGACCTGATCTGTCCTTACAAGTAAGGCAGCATCGCCCGAACGTTGTCTGCATCTCGATCGTCTACAAGAGACAACCCAGCAAGGCGACGGCGACGAGAGGGGCTTTTGTGCTCTAATAAGTGCGCTCTGTGGGTGTTTCGGCGCATAAGTTTGCCACTTCCAGTCGCTCTGAAACGTTTAGCAGCAGATTTACGGGTCTTCAGCTTGGGCATGGGATTGCTCTAATTCGACACAGCTTTTAATGATAGAGCTAGTTTGATCGATCGTGCAAGTCCCAGTCTAGATCATTAGCTTTGCTCTATTCAAACCATCACAATTTTAGAGCTTGCACCTATTCCAATTAGAGCATCCTGACAAATATAGTTTGATCAAACAGAAATCAAGGTCTTAATCGTTCTGCTGCTCAATGACTCCTGTAGATTTGCGATCGCCGTAATCAAGGTTCCGGTACATCAGTTGACGGAACTACTTTTTAGAAAAAGGTGATTTGGGGAAGCCTTGAGTGACTTCCTCTACAGTCGGTTATTTCAAGCGATTAGACTTCCCTACTGAATGCTCCCAACTTTCAACACTTTTCGTGTGAGGATTTGTCATGGATAAAAAGCAAGTGTTATTGACTCAAAAAACTAGTCTGGTTTGTCTACTAGCAGGATCGATTCCTTTAGGATTCGGGTTGCCAGCTATTGCATCTGAGACGATTCAAACGCTGTCCACTCCCATTGAGAACCCATTATCTCTTGAAACTTCTCAGGCGACTGACCCCTCCGCGATGGCTCAAGTCACTTCGGTTTCGCAGTTGTCAGACGTTAGACCTACCGACTGGGCGTTTCAAGCGCTGCAATCACTCGTTGAGCGCTATGGCTGCATCGTGGGCTATCCCGACAAGACCTTTCGCGGCAACCGGGCAATGACTCGTTTTGAGTTTGCGGCAGGGTTGAATGCGTGTCTCGATCGCGTTAACGAACTAATCGCAGCCGCTACAGCCGATTTGGTCAAGAAAGAAGACTTGGCAACTCTGCAAAGACTGCAAGAAGAATTTGCCGCAGAACTCGCCACCTTGCGCGGGCGTGTTGATACCTTAGAAGCCAGAACGACCACGCTGGAAAAACAGCAATTCTCGACGACAACAAAGCTCAGTGGTGAAGTCATCTTTAGTCTTGCATCCGCTTATGGAGCCTATCCCGGTTTGGGAAATCGTCGATCGCTGGCAGCGGGCACGACTACGGGCGGCGCACCTGGAAACGATGCCAACGTCGTTTTCAACAACCGTGTCCGGCTAAAGCTCTTAACCAGTTTCTCTGGCAAAGATCTACTGATTACCGGATTGCAGGCATATAACTTTGGCGGGGGCTTGGGATCGGCACTTGGCTCTCCGCGTCGAGACAGCCTCTCAGGAACGCTAGGTTATGCAGACAACATCTTTGGCACTGCCAGCAATGCTCGTTTAGCCTTTGAGCCTCAGTTTGGTGCAACCAATCCCTCAAATTTGAGTGGTGCGCCCGGAAATAACAATTCGATCGGGCTTTACAAGCTGCTCTATATTTTCCCATCTGGCATCGATAAGCTGACTTTGTTTGCAGGCACGGCTGCCGAAGTTGATGATGCTTTTCCGACCGTTGTCCCGTTTTATGGAGATGGGCAAGAGTCGATCTCACGATTTGGCAACATGAATCCCATTCTGCGAATTTCTGGCGGCACCTCTGGGATCGGGTTGGCTTCTGCGGCAGGATTCATTTGGAATATTTCCGATGCGCTAGATTTCCGAGCGCTGTATGGCAGCGTGAATGCAAGTCTTCCGGCCAATGGAGGTTTGGCAGGCGGGACTCCGCTGGGTGCAGGTTTGTTTGGCGGCAGCTATGTAGCGGCGGCACAACTGACGATCAAGCCCAGTCCGGCGATCGACTTCGCACTAAACTACGCCCACAGCTATCACCAAATCAACATTCTCGGTTTAGGAGAATCGGCGGTGGCAGTGGGAGCGATTCCGAATGTTGGGGCAACGACTCCGGTGAGTCTCGATTCGGTAGGCGCGACTGCCGCTTGGAGGATTACACCTAAAGTCACCTTGACTGGGTTCGGCTTTTACAGCTTCGTCAATGCAGTGACCGGCCCAGACGCTTCGACCAATATTCTCAGCTACATGGGCGGGATTCATATCAAAGATGTTTTGACCCCCGGCAGCACCTTCGGACTTTTGTTTGGTCAGCCACCCGCTCGCGATCGAGTCTCAGGCGCAGCGTCACCTAAGCCTGAAGACACCCGACCCTATCACCTAGAAGCGTATTTCAAATACAAGGTCAACGACAATATCAGTGTCACCCCTGGGGTGTTTGTGATCTTCAATCCTGAAGGATTCAGCGGCAACCGAACCATTACGGTACCTGTGATTCGGACGACGTTCACGTTTTAGGTCGAAGCCATCCACCGTCATTCCCAACCTACCCTTATCAAAATCAAAAAAGCCATCACTCTGAAATTAATCCGCTAGACTAGAAACCAGGAAGGACAGTTCGCTGTTCGTCACCGAGTTTCATGGAATCAGTCGTTTCATGAGAAGTGGGCATATGACCCACTTTTTTATTTGGAGTAGTGGTCAAATGGTGCATCCTCTGATTCCCCAAATCCTCGATCTGGCTGCCCCCGTAGCAGACTCTATTGGCTTGGAAGTGGTTGCAGCCGTGTTTCATACTCACCAAAACCCTCCAGTGTTGCGAGTAGACGTGCGAAACCTGCAAAACGACACTGGGCTAGAAGATTGTGAACGCATGAGCCGTGCTCTAGAGCCAGTCCTCGACAGCACTGACTTCTTCCCAGACAACTATGTTTTGGAGGTGTCAAGTCCTGGCGTTTCACGGTTGCTCACGACCGATCGCGAGTTCATCTCGTTTCGAGGGTTTCCGGCAACCGTCAGCACCTCTGAGCCTTATAAAGGTCACACCGAATGGACGGGGGATTTAGTTCGTCGAGATGAAAAAGCCGTCTATCTCAACCAAAAAGGGCGACCGATTACCATTCCTCGCGATTTAGTCGCTCAGGTTCAGCTAGTCGAAGGTGAAGAATAATTCTCTACTGGTCATTTCTACAGAACAAACTCACCGAATGACCCCACCCCCTTTCTAACAATCTAATATTCACGGAGATTTTCATATGTCAATGGTCGCCTTACCCGGACTCAAAGACATGATCGATAGCATCAGCCGCGATCGCAACCTGCCCAAGCTGTCGGTTCAAGCCGCTCTACGCGAGGCCCTAATGAAGGGATACGAGCGGTTTCGGCGCACCCAACGCATGGACAGCCCTAACTTTGAAGAAGAATATTTCGATAACTTTGAAGTTGAGTTAGACATCGACGAAGAAGGCTTTCGCGTGTTGGCGACCAAAACGATCGTCGAAGATGTCAACAACCCCGATCACCAGATTGCCCTCAAAGAAGTGCAAGAAGTCGCGGCTGAAGCCCAAACGGGCGATACGGTGGTGCTGGATGTCACCCCTGAACAAGGCGACTTTGGACGGATGGCAGCGATTCAAACCAAGCAGGTTTTAGCGCAAAAACTGCGCGACCAACAGCGCAAACTCGTTCAAGAAGAATTTCAGGAGTTAGAAGGCACCATTCTGCAAGCCAGAGTGCTGCGATTTGAGCGCCAGTCTGTGATTATGGCAGTGACGAGCGGATTTGGTCAGCCAGAAGTCGAAGCAGAATTGCTAAAGCGCGATCAGTTGCCCAACGATAACTATCGGGCAAATGCCACGTTTAGAATTTACTTAAAGAAAGTGAGCGAAGGCTCTCATCGAGGCCCACAGCTTCTAGTTTCTAGAGCCGATGCAGGTCTAGTCGTCTATCTATTTGAGAACGAAGTTCCTGAAATTCAAGATGATATCGTCCGCATTGTGGCAGTGGCGCGAGAGGCAAATCCGCCTTCTCGCTATGTGGGGCCCCGCACTAAAATCGCCGTTGATACCTTAGAACGTGATGTCGATCCCGTTGGCGCTTGCATTGGGGCACGTGGCTCTCGAATTCAGGCAGTCGTAAACGAGCTGCGCGGCGAAAAAATTGACGTGATTCGCTGGTCGCCTGATCCCTCAACTTATATTGCCAATGCTCTTAGCCCCGCCCGTGTAGACGAAGTGCGCCTGGTCGATCCTGATGGTCGTCAGGCGCATATTCTGGTTGCCGAAGATCAACTGAGTTTAGCGATCGGCAAAGAAGGGCAAAACGTGCGTCTTGCCGCTCGATTAACAGGCTGGAAAATCGATATCAAAGACATCAAGAAATACGATTACGAAGCCGAGAACGAGAGGATCGCCGCTTTAGAAGAGTCTCGTCGCCTCGCCCAAGAGCAGGCTGAAGCGGAATATTATGAGGAGTACGATGACGAAGAAGAATATGAGGAAGAGACTGAGCAGCCTGTGAGCGCAGCCGAGCCTCAGCCAGAAGAACCAGAAGACGAGCAAGAGGACGAGATCTGATCATTCAGGGGGCGTACTCCAATAATGCGCCCCGTTGTTTTTGCTTATGGAACCTAATTATCGTCGCTGCATCAGTTGTCGTCGAACTGCCCCTAAACAAGAGTTTTGGCGAGTGGTTAGAAGTCATTCGTCTAACACGATCGCTCTTGACCAAGGCATGGGGCGTTCTGCCTATCTTTGTCCACGATCGCAGTGTCTAAAAGCAGCTCAGAAAAAGGATCGGTTGAGCCGCGTCCTTAAAGCGCCAGTTTCTAAGCAGGTTTATGAAACCCTGTCGCAGCGCCTCTTAGCTGAGACAACGAGCCTATCCAAGACTCAGCACTAGGGTTTAGATATGCCACACGACCCACCTACTGCCTAAAATTGCGATATCATGGAAGCAACGTCATAGGGATTGATAGCCAACTCCAGCGCTTGTGATCAAGAAGCGAACAAATGGAAGGCAAGGAAAAGCAGAAAATTAAGCAATACATCAGACTCCATGCAGTCATCAGGAGTCGGGTTCGCTAAAATTGAAGTTGTCTTGACTATCCCAGACCCACTTGTTTGAGAGATTAAGTCTCAAGTCAAGTAAATCTTTCCTAAAAACCTAGTTGACTCACGTTGAGGTACTAAAGCTTGCCCTTAAACGATCTGCTCCACTTCCAAAATTCCATCTTAGAATTGCGATGCCTAGATCCAGCGTTTAGGCATCCAAGTTCTGGAGTTCGATCGGACTGTAGTGCAGACAGGTGTGAGTCAGTGCAACAATAGAGCATAGGGTGGGCGATCTCTGAAGTAGCTTTTCAGAAAGACTAGCCTACTGAAAATTTCAATAAGCTTTTGCGAAAAAAACGTAAAAGCTGTTTACATTGTGGATCAATCAGTCTGTATAGACTGTTTAACCAAAAATGCTCTCAAGATTTCAGAGTTTTGACCACCGTCAGATCTTTGAAAGCCCGCCAGAGCATAACAGAGTCAACCCAGATCGAATGTAGTTTTAGTCAAAACAGAAGGCAACTATGTGACAACCTGGATCGAATGAGGAAGAGTGGATGAACAACGCCAAAGTCAGAATTTACGAGCTATCACGAGAATTGAATCTAGACAACAGAGATCTCTTAGCGATCTGCGAACAACTTAATATTTCAGTCAAGAGCCACAGCAGCACCATTACAGAAGACGAAGCCGAAAGGATTCGGGCTGCGGCGGCAAAATACACGGCTAGTCACCCACCTTCTACAAAGTCGAATCCAACTCGTCAATCGGCTAATTCACAACCTGCTGAGATTAGAAAGAAAACGCCCTTGAATATTCAGAAGAAACAGCAAATTTTAGAAATTCGCAGACCGATCACGCGCTCTGCGTCTGAGCCACAGCCCGAACTCAAAGCTCCTCCTACACCTCAGCCGACCGCGACCCAGACTCATCAAGCTCCCGCGAACCCTGCTGAATCAAATCGTCCAACACACCTAGAATCAGAAGAATTAAAGCCAGAAACCTCTGATGCGCCGATCGCACCCACTGAGTCTTTTGCTGACCCGGCGGCAGACATTTCGCCTGCTCCTGTGGAAGCGCCTCAGCCCGAACCTCCAGCGGCAACTCAGAAGCCTAGCGTTTCGATCGCTATTGAGCTTGTAGAAGAAAAGCCCTTGTCTCAGCCTCCGGCAAGACCTGCGGCAACCTCTTCTCGCCCTTCAACGGCTACTAAGCCCGTTCTAAAGCGCGACAAAGCCGCCCAGCCAGCACCTAGCGCAACAGAAGCGCCTCGTCGAGAACTTGGGGCAGCGCCTCAGCGAGAAGGTAGTAGACCTCAAGGCGGCTCTCCGGGTGAAGGGGTTCGTCGTCCTGTTCCAGGTGGCAGACCTGGTGAAGATCGCTCCACTCCTCGCCCACAGACGATCGTCGAATTGCGTCGTCCTAAGCCTGTTCAATCACCTCAAGACTTTGCTGTTCAGGGCGATGGTGCTGCAACCGCAGGTCTAGTTCTGCGTGTTAACCGCCCAACCAGACCTACGGCTGACGCGCCCGTTGCTCCTGGCCCGCTCGATCTGCAACTCAACAAACCGACCCCGCCGAAGCCCAAACGAGCTAAAGGATGGGATGACGAGGAAGAGGAAGTACAGGAGTTTCCCTCTGACAAGGCGAAGCTCGCAGCGAAAGGCAAGCGACGTGTTCAGCCCAAGATCGACGAAGATGACGACGACGATCTCGACAACCTGTCAGGTGGCGGAATTGTGGATGCTGCTCAAATGAGCATTTCCTTAGCGCGTCCTGCCAAGCCCAAAGGTTTGCCGGGTCAAATCAGGGTGGCTGCGGCTCCAACGCCCGCCGCTCCGCAGCGTAAAAAGTCTGGCGGCACTCGCGATCGTCGCGATCGTCGCGATCAAGAAGTTAAGGTCGAGCGTCCAGAAACCATTACGCTGACAGGTGGTTTAACGGTGCAAGATCTGGCTCAAAGGTTAGCCGTTCCTGCGACTGATTTGATCACCAAGCTGTTCATGAAGGGAATCGCAGCGACCATCACCCAAACTCTGGATATCGGCACTGCAACCATGGTTGCCGAAGAATATAACGTTGAGGTCGAAGCGGGTGAGAAACAGGAAGCCGCCCGTAAAGTGACTGAAATGGTCGGCGCTGAGGATTTGGAGTACCTGATTCGTCGTCCTCCAGTGGTCACCATTATGGGTCACGTTGACCACGGTAAGACCACTCTACTCGACTCGATTCGCAAGACAAAAGTCGCTCAGGGAGAAGCGGGTGGGATCACCCAGCATATTGGGGCTTACCACGTTGACGTAGAGCACAACGGGCAAGAACAGCAGGTGGTCTTCTTAGACACGCCGGGTCACGAAGCCTTTACCGCGATGCGGGCACGAGGCGCACGGGTGACTGACATTGCCATTCTGGTTGTGGCAGCCGATGATGGCGTACAGCCGCAGACCATTGAGGCAATCAGCCATGCGAAGGCAGCAGGTGTGCCGATCGTCGTGGCAATTAACAAAGTAGACAAAGAAGGGGCACAGCCCGATCGCGTCAAGCAAGAACTCACCGAGTATGCTCTGGTTCCTGAAGAGTGGGGCGGCGACACGATTATGGTGCCCGTCAGCGCCATCAATGGAGACAACCTGGATACCCTTCTAGAGATGATTCTCTTAGTAGCAGAAGTTGAAGATCTGTCTGCAAACCCCGATCGCTCCGCTAGAGGGACGGTGATTGAAGCCCATCTCGACAAGGCTAAGGGCCCGGTTGCGACGCTGCTGATTCAGAACGGAACGCTGCATGTTGGCGACATCTTAGTCGCGGGATCGTCGCTGGGTAAGGTGCGAGCAATGGTGGACGATCGCGGTAAGCGCGTTCAAGTCGCATCGCCTTCGTTTGCGGTAGAAGTCTTAGGCTTGAGTGATGTTCCTTCTGCTGGAGATGAATTTGAAGTCTTCCAGGATGAGCGCGAAGCTCGTGCCGTTTCTGATGCAAGAGCCGACGATCAGCGTCAATCTCGACTGCTGGCTGCTGTGTCTTCTCGTCGAGTCAGCCTGAATACGCTCTCTGCTAAAGCGCAAGAAGGCGACCTCAAAGAGTTAAATCTGGTTCTAAAAGCAGACGTTCAGGGTTCGCTCGAAGCCATTCTTGGTTCCTTGCGTCAACTGCCTCAAAAGGAGGTGCAGGTACGAGTGCTGTTTGCGGCTCCGGGTGAAATCTCTGAAACAGACGTTGACTTAGCGGCGGCGAGTGACGCTGTGGTCATTGGCTTTAACACGACGTTGGCTCCAGGGGCGCGACAAGCTGCCGATCGAGCCGGGGTCGATGTGCGCGACTACAACATTATCTACAAACTGTTGGATGATGTGCAGGGCGCGATGGAGGGTCTGTTAGATCCCGAAATGATCGAAGAACCCCTCGGTCAGGTTGAGGTTCGGGCGGTCTTCCCAGTAGGACGCGGTGCGGTTGCGGGTTGCTATGTGCTATCTGGCAAGATCGTCCGTAACTGTAAGATTCGCATCCGTCGGGGTAACAACCTGGTTCACGAGGGCAACCTTGACTCTCTGAAGCGGATGAAAGAAGACGCACGGGAAGTCAATGCTGGCTATGAGTGCGGTATTGGCTTAGATAACTTCAGCGCCTGGCAAATTGGCGATATTATCGAGGCTTACCGCATGATCTCGAAGCGTCGGACGCTCGCTAAATAGAAAGCAAAAGGCAGAAGGTTAAAACTCCTCCTGCCTTTTCTTTTGAAAATCTCATCTGCGATCGAGTCATGCAGAAATTTGAGCATCAGTTGGAAACCATTTACGCGGTCGATCGCAACACATGGCGAGGCTGGCTAGAGAAAAATCATGACACTGCTCTCGGCATTTACCTTATTTACTACAAAGTGAAAAGCGCTAGGCCTAGCGTTCGGTATAATGAAGCGGTCAAAGAAGCTTTATGCTTTGGCTGGATCGACAGCAAAGTCAAATCGTTGGATGAGGAACGCTATCAGCAGATATTCACGCCCCGAAAACCTAAGAGCGTGTGGTCAAAATTAAACAAGCAGTCCATCAAAGAACTGATTGAGCAAGGTTTGATGACTGAGGCGGGGCTGAAAAAAATAGAAGCTGCGAAACAGAATGGCTCCTGGGAGTCATTGGATGCGATCGAAGCTTTGACCATTCCCGCAGACTTACAGCAGGCACTAGCAGCGAACGAAAGGGCTAACCGACATTTTGAGGCAGTTAGTAACTCATCCAAGAAGATCATTCTCTACTGGGTTGGAAGTGCCAAACGATTAGAAACTCGGTTGAAGAGAATTGAGAAAACGATCGCTTCAGTCGCGCAAAACGAAAATCCATTAGGACGGTGAGAAGTCTTCTTTTCTGGTTAATCGATCGAGGGTTGCCATCATCACTGCGGTGGTTTGTCCCGAAACGGTGAAAACTAGTGCCTCACGATAAACTCGTTGGGCAGGGTGATATTTAGAATTGGCGGCACCACTGGAAACGGTCACAGCAGCCTGAGCGCATCGGTTGGCAATATTGACCGCCCAACCCCTCAAACGCAATTTTTCCTCAAAAGATTCTCTTTGCTGTTGAGCCACGTAAATTTTGCTGCGACAGTCGCTCAATTCTTGAGTCAGCGATTCTAAAGCGGGCGCGATCGTCAAATAAGATTTTGTTTGAGCGGTTGTTTTGAGAATGTCTAACCCTGCTTGAGCACATCCGATCGCAAAGAAACTATGGTTGAGAACGTTAAGACGATCGCTGTTGTGAATGGCTTGTGCCGATCGAACAAATGCCACATCAGAATCACGTGAGTTGGACGGAAGATAGAAGCGCAAAAGGAAAGCTGAGACTACCTTTGAAAGTCATGTAAACCTTTTGAGTCTCAGCCTGGACACCATCGTATCGCACTTGGATTTGACTCCCATCTTCGGGGAGGTGGACGACTTCTGTGAGCAGTTTGAGCAAGCTGGGTCAAGTCAGGCTCAACTCCCTGCCGTACCCGGCACCCGGCACTATCGATCCCGCATGTGCTTGAGGGAAGTGATGACGATCGTCATCGCGTTTCATGGAGCGGGGCTGAGAACGTTCAAAGACTTTTATAGGTTGACGGTGCTGCCCCACTGGCAGAAAGCCTTTCCCAACTTGGTCAGTTATAACCGCTTTGTTGAATTGATGCCTTGGGGCTTGATGCTACTGTGCTGCTTCGCCAATACCCGCAAAGGAGAGATGACAGGCATTGCCTTTATCGACTCCACGCCCCTTGAAGTGTGTCATCCAGCACGCGCTCATGCTCACAACGTCTTTCAAAACCTTGTCGGTTGGGGCAAAAGCTCAACTGGGTGGAAGTTTGGCTTCAAACTGCATCTGATCATCAACGATCAAGGAGAACGCTTGGCGTTCAAACTCACTCACGCCCATACCGAACACCGCCAACCTGTGCCTGAGATGACCCAAGACTTAATTGCACAACTCTTGGGAGATCGCGGCTACATTAGCCAAAAATTGTTTGAAGAACTCTACGCAAGCTTCGCTACCCGCAGGGTTCGCGGTTTCCAACTAGTCACCCAATCCAAAAAGACTATGAAGCAGCGCTTGGTCAAATTGATGGATAAGATCTTGCTTCGCCAGCGGGCGCTGATGGAATCGGTCAACGCTCCACTGAAGAACGTTGGTCAGATCGAGCATTCCCGGCATCGCAGTTGCTGAAATTTTCTAGTCAACTTAGCAGCAGGACTGATCGCTTCCACTTATCAGCCCAAGTTGCCATCCTTAGATCTCAAACCCAAAGGGTTGCCTCCTCTGCCGCCTGCCATCTTTTAGGCCATCGAACTCACGTGATTTAGATGATTAAATTTTCCGCCATACCACCCAAAAGCGATTACCTTACCCATTTGTCTTCCCAAGGTTGACTCTGGATAAGAAGCATACACGAACTAATGCTTTTGGGGGTAGTGCTATTCAGGAAAGAATGTAAAAGAGGGAACGTTCCAGCGGGGAAAGAAGCAGCGCTAAAAAAGCAAGTGTTATGACGATCGCTACCAAACCTTATTTTTCTCCAGCCTTTCCAAAATACCCCTACCCATCCCTGATCTGTTTAAATTCCGTCTCCCCAAACGGGTGCTGGAATCTTCATCGCTTTGGCGAGTTCGGCAGCGACTTCGGGGCGAGAAAACTCTGGCGGCGGTAGCTCACCGCGACGCAACATCTCCCGAACTTTGGTGCCTGAGAGATGAACACGCTCTTCAGGCAAGCTAGGACTGGTTTTGGTGGTTGCCATACTCTCAGTGCGCTTGCAGTAGAAGGCGTGTTCAAACTTCATTGGCTTGATGCCTAACGCATCGGGGTCAAACTCATCAAAAATATGTTGAGCATCATAAGTGCCGTAATAGTCGCCAACTCCAGCATGATCGCGCCCGACGATGAAGTGAGTGCAGCCGTAGTTTTTGCGGATCAGGGCATGAAAGATAGCTTCACGCGGCCCGGCATAGCGCATTGCGGCTGGGTTGATGGCGAGAATGACGCGATCTTTGGGGAAGTAGTGTTCGAGCATGATTTCGTAGCAGCGCATGCGAATATCAGCCGAAATGTCATCGTCTTTGGTGACTCCGACGAGCGGATGCAGAAATAGCCCATCCACCGTTTCGAGCGCACATTTTTGAATGTATTCGTGAGCGCGGTGAATCGGGTTGCGAGTCTGGAACGCGACGATCGTCTTCCATCCTTTTTCTCTAAAAAGCGTGCGCGACTCGATCGGGTCAATCTGATAGGTCGGAAACTGCGGGTGAACATCTCGCTGAAGCATCCACACCGAACCCGCGAGATTAATCGCTCCCTGTTTGTAAACCACCGACACCCCCGGATGCTTTTCCTCATTGGTGCGGTAGACGTAAAGCGCCTCGTGAACTTTGTCGTAACGATATTTTTGAGTGAGTTCGAGCACTCCGATAAAGCGACCTCGACCATCATCTAGACGCACGAGACTGCCTTCTTTAAGCGGCTTGGCAACTGCTTCGGTGACGGGTAGCGTGATCGGAATCGACCAGGGCAACCCATTGACTAAGTGCATCTCATTGACCACCCGATCGTAATCTGCTTTTTCGAGAAAGCCTGTTAGCGGGCTAAAACCACCAATGGCGATCATCGCCAGATCAGAAGCCGCGCGTTCGTCAAGCTGCACTCTGGGCAAGTGGTCTGCTTTTGAGAGAAACTCTTCTTGTTGAGCAGGGTTGGCAATGCGATTAATCAGTTGCCCACCGTGAGGAGCAATGCTGTCTGGATGACTCATAAGTTGAAGGGTTTCGGATGTAGAAAAACCTCTCCTTTGTCTACGTGAAAAGGAGCCTTTATTGAGGGTAGCAGGATTAGGATCGAGAACGATATAAGTAGACAGACTTAGCGTCACTTCAATGAGTTCTTTCGCTTCGTTCTTTAGGGCTTCAGCCCCCCAGAATTGGGTAGGGTTAGGGCGGAGTATTTATGCAGGAATTCTAATCTTGAGCCTGCACGTTCTTCTAATCGTCAAAATACCCTTAGGATCGTGAATTAAATAACCTGTAAAACTGGTGAGCGTCTTCTGCCCCCATCTCTCCTCCCCAAGGAGAAGGAATGGGGATGAGGGTCTTCTATTTAATTTCACCTAGCTACTTAGCTGGAAAACTCTAATTTGAGGAAGGCAATCATGTCATTTAGTTTTTAGAATCTGGCGAACTGCGTCACTTAGAACAGCAGAGGGTTAGAGAATCTGTGCTGACCCTTTCGTTTTATAGTGAGTAGCTAACTCTCTGAAGGCTTTGATGACTAGGGACTGGAAGGGCACAAAGGTGAAGGAAAATCGGTTTGATGGCTGGTCACTAGAGGGACGAGACCCCCGGGTGATTCAAGCGCTCCTGCCGTTAGGAGACTGGCTCTATCGCCACTATTTTCGGGTGACGAGCGATGGCTGGCAGCATTTACCCCCATCGGGAAAGATGTTAATTGTCGGGTCTCACAATGGCGGCATGATCGCCCCCGACACCTTGATGTTTATGGTGGACTGGTTTCAGCGCTTTGGTGCAGAGCGATTAGTGTATGGGCTGATGCACCCCAACGTCTGGATGGTTCCTGGGTATGCCAAGCTGACGGTGCAGTTAGGCGCGATCCGAGCGCATCCTCACATGGCAACGGCTGCCCTGCAACGGGATGCAGCAGTCCTCGTCTATCCAGGCGGTGCTGAAGATTTGTGGCGACCGCACCACGATCGTCATCGCATTCACTTTGCAGGACGGAAAGGGTTTATTAAACTGGCACTGCGCGAAGGAGTGCCCATTTTTCCTGCGATTTCGCTCGGCGCTCACGAGACGCTGATCATTCTGGCGAATCTCTACCCGCAGTTACAACAACTGCATCAATGGGGAATGCCTTGGCTGTTAGGGATTGACCCGATCGTCTTTCCCATCTACCTAGGATTGCCGTGGGGGTTGGCGGTGGGCCCGTTGCCCAATGTTCCGTTCCCAGTGCAGATCCACACGCGGATTTGTACGCCGATCATATTCGAGCGATCTGGTCGGGCGGCGGCGAACGATCGCGCCTATGTCGATGCCTGCTATGAGCGAGTCTCTAGCCAGATGCAGCAGGAACTCGATCGACTCGTGCAGGGTCTAGACGGTCTCGATCCTGGTGGCGGTGCTCACGAAAGTTGATGCCTTAAATGCTGACAGAGCAGACGCTGCCTCTGGTGGTATCTACATCCTCTCATCCCTACTTTAACGTCAGTTCGGGTTAATCATTGCCTGCCTAGCGATTGAACCTGGTCTCCTGTGCAGCCTGCGATAGTTTGATCGTCCAATGCCGAGCGTCTCGCCCCCTAAATCCCCCATGATGGGGGACTTGGAATGGGCACAATTTCTTGAACGCGGTCGATCTTTCTGCTTCAAAGTCCCCCAAGTTTGGGGGATTTAGGGGGCGAAGGGAACTGAAACGGAGCAGTAACTTATCCCGAACTCAGGTTAATTTAGCTGTACGCCTCTTTAAAAAATGGGACATTGTGGAAGCGCTCTAGGCGAAGGTTTCTGGGCGCGAATCTGCTTGCACTAACAGGGGGGTGCAGAATTCTGCATCCCCTTAGTTTTGAATCCCTGTAAATGCTATTCCCAATTTTAGTCAGAGTTGAGAGACTGCCGCAGAGCTTCTTGAAACTCTTTATTTTGAGCGGCAATTTCATTGATTACGTCTTCAGGAACATCCGCGTCAGAAACCGTTGGAGAAGTTTCTAGAAAAGATTGTACGATCGCAGAGTCAGAGAGTTCTCTAGCAGAGAAGCGCTGGAGCGGTTGGCGATTGGGGAAGTAGCGATCGCCATCATAACTTCCGCCCGCATAGCTGAATCCTTGAGAAACCGTTCTCCCGTCAGGATCTTCGGCTGATTTCACAATCACATCGCCGCGAATAGCATCAATCACTAATTGGCTCCCTGATCGCCGAAACTGAATCAGCGTGAGTTGATCTGTCGCCGGAGCCACAATCACCTCACCGGGCGCGTAAACATCAAACGTACAGGATTTTGCGCCGATCGCGTTCGCAGTCTCTTTGAGCTTGAGCAGCAGTGTCGAAGCAATCACCCAGCCATTTCCTCTCGCGTTGAACTTACGATTGTCATCACAGTCTAGCGATGCCATTAAGTCCCGGTCTGAAGCCTTCCACTCCCAGGTACTCACCACTGAGCAATCGTCGCCTGAACTGGTTTGCAGACAATCTTTCAGCGCTTTTTCACACGGGTCGCCCGATCCTAACAATCCCATACTGTCAGTAGAACGAACGCCCCAGCCTGTCCCGTTATCGCCGATCGCGCTGCAATACTGCACCCGCACTAGCCCCAGCAGAAGATCTGGCAATCGTTGAGCTTTGAGAACCTGCTTTGTGGCAATGATGGGAGCCTGAAGAGGTAAGAATGCTGTCCCTCCGCCTTGCCCTGCCCGAATGCGAACTCCCTGAGGCACACAGCCGCGATCGTCTCGGTTTTGGCTGGGTCGCCAGCCTAACAGCCCCTCGCCGCCTTTCAGAGTACAGGGGAAACGATAGCGGCTGTCGAGACTCTGCGATCGCACATAGGCGGTAGGCCCGATCAGGTGTTTGGACGTGACAGCAACGCCGCTCGGAGCCGAGATGCCGGTCAGCGTAGCATTAGAGGTTGTCCCTTTCGGAACAAAGAGATTCTCATGATAGTCTCGCAGTTGAGTGCGCCATGCCGCCGCCGATTCTGAGGTGCGTCCTCTTTCTAATAAGATGCTATTACCACTTGTACGGGTGACAAAGAAAGCTTTGGGAACTGCGGCATGGCTGGCGATCGCAGTCAACAAAACAGAAACTGGAATAGATATGCTGATCGTAAACGGAATCAGCGAAGAGACTAAAAGCCAATGCTGACGCGAATGCTTAGGTTGATTCATAAATTCCTCGCTTGTGATGGTTGCCGACAAGTTTTAATGCGCTCGATCGCAGAGTCGTAATCTGTATCAAAAATCCAGAAGGCAAGCGTTCTTTTCTCAAATTTGGGAATGGTAGCGCAATCGAGATTCTCGAATACAGCAAAGTTTGCACCATACCAGCCGCAGGCTTTGCCTTTTGCTTTGCGGGTTGCCTCTCGCCAAAGCCGATCTAGTTCTAAGAGGGTGTCACACGGCAGTTGCTCTCGTTCATCGATCGAGGTGAGTCTGCCATCTTGATTTAAGTCAGCACCCGCTCCAAACCTCCCCATGAGAATTTGGTAGGTCGTTCGTAAGGCTCCTGTATATTGGTTTTCAAAGTCTGTGAATTGCGTATTGGGCAGCCGTTCGCCAAAATTTTGGGTGTTTAGCTGTTGCTTTAGAGCGGGAAAACGATATTTCTCAATTAATTCTGCTAAAGATTTGTCTGATTCCGCAGCGATCGCTTGAGTGTTTAAAAGTTGTTTTAATTGAAGTTCCGATAGCGTTTTAGAATCTGTTTGTTTTTGCAGATTCAACAGTTTAATCGCGGTTTCTCGGAGTCTGCGGTAGTAAGCCAGCGCCAGCGAGATATCCGCTTCCTTTCCAGATTCGGCTTTGGCTTTCAGCGCCCGTGCCTCCTCGCGAAACGTGGGCAGAGCAGTGCTTAACTGCGAAATAGATTCTGGAACGTTTCCTGCTAGAAAGACTGCCGCCGTGGCTTCTTTTGCCCGTTGTTGTTGCCAGCCAAAGACTGCGGCGCTAATTGCAATCAGCGTGGGAAAGGCAATTCTGGCTGCGGTTTTCCACCGCTTGCGAACTTGTTCTTGTCGATGCAGGCGATCGCGCTCTGCCTGACTGAGTTGAATAAACTCCTGCGCCAAGCTAGACAGCGGCATGGTGTCTGCATAAACCTGAAGAAAGTTTTCTGCCTCAGCCAGCTTTGATCCCTGCAACAAATAGGCCAGTTCTACAGGCTTGCCTTGTTGCACCCAGTCTTCAGCCGCATCTTCGATGGTGCGTTTTTGTTTGAGGGCAAGCCGATTTTCTTCAATCCACTGACGCAAGCGCGACCAATAGCGAATCAGTGCTTCGTGGGCAACATCAATCACCTGCACGCGATTGCCTGCACTGCGTTCTACCAGTTCCGAAGTCACCACTAGCCGTTCTGTAGACAGTCGCTGAATCACGCGATCGATCAACAATTCTGACTGCTTTGACGTGATTAAATCTCGTTTCAAGACCTGTCTGCGCGTGTCTTCGGTGCCTTCTCCTAGCTGCGTCAGTTCTAGAAAGATGCGTCGAGCCGTTTCTTGTTCCTGGGGGGATAGTGAAGCGTAAACTTCGTCTGCCCGTTGTTGTAGTGTGCCGCGAACGCCACCCATTCGATTGTAGGCTGCCAATGTGAGCCAGTTGACCGATCGTCGCTTCCACAATTCAGTCAAGGTGTATTGCAGCAGCGGTAAGCTTCCTGGAGAACTCTCGACATCCAGAATCATCTGGGTTACAAGCTCTGCCTCAATGTCTAAATTGACTTGCTTCGCAGGTTCCACGATCGCCTGGGCGAGTTCTTCGCGATTCATCGGCTTGACTGCCACCAGGTTGTTCTCGATGTGTTGCGCGAGTTGTGGATATTGCAGACATTTGCTAAAGAAATCTGCGCGAAGCGTGATCACTAGACAAAGCTTCTTCCCAAGCTGCTGAATGGCTCCCAGCAGTCCCTCAAAAAACTGCTGTCGCTCCGTCTCATCTCGGCAGAGGGTAAAGCATTCTTCAAACTGATCAATCACCAACACTACGCGATCGCTTTCACAGGCAGCAATCAGTTGAGCAAAACCGACGGCTCCTGAGTCGATCAAAGCCTGTGCTTTGTGTAGTTGATCTGCCCGATCGATCGCAGACAATCCCGGTTCTAGAAATGCCTCTGCCAAACTTTGGCGAGGTTTGTCACCGGGTCTGATTACATAAACCGTCCATAAGTGGCTACCAGAAATTCGCTGACCGAGTTTTAGTTGATGCAATAACCCGGCTCGAACCACCGAAGATTTACCACTGCCAGACGCGCCCACCACTGCCACAAACGAGCGATCGCGCACTCTTTCCAGCAGCACATCCGTGAGTGCAGTGCGTCCATAAAAGAACCGGGCATCTTGATCAGTACGATCGAAATAAGCCAACCCCCGATAGGGACATTCATCCCCGGTTGCTTCTGAAACGCGGTCACTCACCTGCCCGGTCAAAATAATTTTGTTGCCGAAGTTGGCAAACAAAGGACGCTGACTGGCAGATTTGAGAGCTTGATTGACTTGCTCAGTCAGCGTAAAGTTTGTGACCAAACCATCTGAACGGTGCTGAGGATCGAGCGCTTGCAGCAATGCACCCGTCAAAACGCCATGACTGCCAGCCGTTTCTTCGTAGGCGACTTCATACTCTCGCGAGGCAGCAATAAAACAGCGATCGTGCTGTTCTAAACTACCGGGGTCTGCCTCTTCCAGGTTTTCTTTAAAGTTGAGCAGTTCGCCACTGTAGCAGCAGTCTAACCAAATAATTTGTTGCCGAATCGGACTTTCTTGCAGTAGTTCGCGCAGCCACTTCAGGCGTAACCCCCACTGATTCGCGTTGGGACTCACATCACTCGTTGCCAGAAAGCCTTCTTGAATGCCCCGGTCTTTGCGTAACCCATGCCCTGAGAAGTAGAACAGAGCCGTTTCAGGAATGTGGTTTCCGGTCGGCTTAAAGAGTTGAACGAGTGCCTCTTCGAGTTGAGTCAGGGTGACTTTGGTTTTGCGTCCAACTCGTGTCGCCTGTGTTTCTGGACGGATGACTTCGGGAAGTCGCCGGACTCGAAACCCACCGGATTGCGTCAAGCATTGTGCGATCGCTTCTGCATCTTCAGCCGGAGCTTTCAGATTGCTAAGTTGTTCGCAATCATAGAGATTAATTCCAACAACAAGCGCATCCCGACCCATGACAACCATGAACGTAGGAACAGTTTATATTTGCATTGTAAGCAGTATTTTTGATGCTTACGCTCACCCTTTCAGGTACTATTACCATCAGCAAACACGCTCTCGATTCCTCCATCAGGAATGGCTTGACGAAACTTAACTTTCTCAGTCAGCATAGGCGTAAATCGGGAGACCCACAAATTTTAAGCCTTACAAAATAAATGACTAAACTAACCCCCATTAGACTCGACGACGACACCGTAATTTATATCGAAACGACCGAAGATGCGATCGCGACGATTGTTCGACCGGGTTCAGCAGAAGAGGAAGAAGTTCCTGTCACACGGGGTTTCCCCTCGGTTGTTGAAACTCAAAAACAGGCGATTCAGAACTTTCAAGCGATCGAAGGAACCATTCGCGCTTATACGACCTACACGCTCAGAGCTTTTAGAAACTTAGCAGTGGCTAACGTTGATAAAGTCACGCTGAGATTTGGCATTGAACTAGGTGGCGAAGCGGGAATTCCCTATGTCACAAAAGGCACTGCTAAGAGCAATTTAAATATTGAAGTTGAGTGTTCCTTTCCTGAACATAAGTCTGGGGAAAGACCCGTTTAGCTAATTCAATCTCTACATTATCCGCTTGTCTTAGATTTTTTGCGGCACTACCCTTTAGTCTGCCTACAGCAATGAAGCCTCGAATCCTAACCTGGTTAGCAATTAGTGCTGCATTCCTCACTCTCACCAGTTGCACTGAGGAAAATGGGATTGTGCCGCAAACTCGCTGTAATAACGCAATCGCGATCGCGACTCAAACCTGGGAAGTGGACTATTACATCAGCAAAACCAGTGGTGGTTTGAATAGTCGTCGGACTCACTCGTTTCAAAGCAATACATTGACCAACGTGAATGGGGAAAAACCTGCGAGTGCGGTTTCTGGTTCAGATGATGAGGGTATTTGGTGGGCTACCTTGCCTCCTCGTCCGACTGCTGATGAGGTCGATCAGCACCGCGACATTCAAGAACATAATGACCCGCCCACTTTACAACGATCGGTTGATTATCAACTTCGTTGTGGGGCTAAGACACTGTTGACGGACGCTCTAACTTATCGGGAGGTCAGCAGAGCGGTTCGCTCAGGACAAGTGGCGAGAGTGAGCTACTTCGGAAATCGGGCGCTAAAGGTTGAAGCCAAGGAGAGCGATCAGTAAGAGAATGTGCCCAGCCGAATGAACCAAATTCCCAAACTAACCATTAGCACAGCCACGATCGCACCCACCCATCGGGGAATGCCCGCGATCGGTAACACCCACCACCATACCGATACGACACGCGTCATTCCACTCCGTGACTCCCGCTTTTCTGATGACTTCATCAATGCTTTAACGTCGCTGTTGTTGGTATCTTGAACCTGCCGAGATGCCGTCCCCCACATCTACCGAAATGGAGCCTGTTCTAGTGAATTAGATTGAAATACCGATCTAAATGCAGGGTTGTACACCAATCCGATGGTACGATGCAATCATCTTCGAGTAGCGTAATAATTTCACCCTGACTTTGCTGAATGCCCAACGACCGCCGTTTTGGAACAGTTGCGCCCTGTGGAGCAGTAATCCAATGCAGGGTTTGAAAGCGATCGGGTAATGTCTCAAACCCTGCTGGATAAGTTTGCCAATCTCGCCCGACCAACACTTTTACTTGATCTTGTAATGTCTGTTGACTCAGAGCGATCAAGCAGCGCTCTAGAAGTGTTGGCAACTGCTGTTCATACAGTTGTTGGATGTAGGGTTCTTGCCAACTGAGGGGCACTCCCAGAAGCATACGAGTTCCGGTGATGGCTTGTCCAACAAATAGCAGTGCCATAACACTACTGATGATAATGTGAACCATCCGCCAATGCTGTGTGCGATCTTTGTAGATGCTTTGCACGATCGACAGTGAAAAAATCAGCAGCGCGGAAGCGGCATTTCTGCATCCCAGCCAGCATTAGTCTTTGAACCGTTTTATCGAACTGAATCCCTCGCGGGTGCGCTCGACTGGGGGAACTGGGTTAGGACTGGCGATCACGAAAGCATTAGCAGAACGAATGAGTGGTATCATTACTGTAGAATCTCATCCTGGCGAAGGCAGCACGTTTTACGTTAACCCTTCCAGCAATCGGAACCCGATCATGAGCGCTCACATTTTATTAGTTGAAGATGAAGTGAAACTCGCTCGGTTTGTTGAACTGGAACTGGTCAGCGAAGGCTATACCGTGAGCGTGGCACACGACGGTATGACGGGTTTAACGCTTGCCCGCGAAGCGACACTCGACCTGGCCATTTTAGACTGGATGCTGCCGGGTTTGTCAGGCTTAGAACTGTGTCGGCGGCTGCGATCGACGGGAAGCAAAGTCCCGGTGATTTTGCTGACGGCACGAGATGAAGTCAACGATCGTGTCGCCGGACTCGATGCTGGAGCCGATGATTATGTGGTCAAACCGTTTAGCATTGAAGAACTGTTAGCCAGAATCCGCGCTCATCTGCGTCGCGTTCAAGAAGGCGATGAAGAGGCTCTACAGTTCAACACGTTAAGACTGAATCGGAAAACTCGCGAAGTTTATCGGGGTACTCGGTCGATCGATCTCACCGCCAAAGAATTTGACTTGTTAGAGTATCTTTTGAGGCATCCGCGTCAAGTGTTTACTCGCGACCAGATTCTCGAAAACGTCTGGGGATATGATTTTATGGGCGATTCTAATATTATTGAAGTCTACATTCGCTACTTGCGACTGAAGTTAGAAGAGAACCAAGAGTCCCGGTTACTGCATACAATACGCGGAGTTGGCTACACTCTGCGCGATTAATATTGATTGAATCTGCGTTTTATTAACCCAGCAACCACAGCAACACGCTGAGTTCTGAAAAAGTAGACGAGATTTTCAGGCGCAAAATTGCAGGGGAGCTTTGAACAAAAAAAGGGAGGCAGTTTAGAACAGAGATTCTGCAAAGTGCCTCCACAAAAGTTACGAAGTCAACGTTATGAAACTTGAGTCAGTGCTTTTGCCGGAACCACGATCGCACCAGACAAATCACTCGATCGCACAGGCACTAACATTTCATGCGCGATCGATTGTGCCAACAACCGCCGATAGAGATCACTTAACTGCGCCGCTACGCCCGACCAGCTAAAGTTTTGCTGCACCCGCTCAGATGCCCGGAGCCTCAGCTTGGTCGCCCACAAGTCATCACCGAGAATGCGATCGATCGCCTCTGCAAACGCATCCGTATCTTGAGGTGGAACTAATAATCCGGTTTCTTCGGGGACGATCGAGAACTTTAAGCCTCCGACCGCAGACGCGACGACTGGAGTTCCGCACGCCATTGACTCGATCGCCACCAATCCAAATGGCTCATAGTGACTGGGAATCACACATACATCTGCCGCCGTGTAATAGAGCGGGAGACGATCGTGTCCAACACGCCCTACAAAAGTTGTTCGTTTTGATAATCCCAACTCTTGTACGATACCTTCAATTCGGTTGCGTTCGTCGCCGTCTGCTTGGGTTGAATCGCTGCCTCCTACAATCACTAAACGAACGTCAGCAGGATTTTCTTTAAGCTGGGTACAGGCACGAACCAGAGTTTCAATTCCCTTACGCGGATCAAAGCGTCCGACATAGAGAACAATCTTTTCATCGGGTTGAAATCCTAGCTGCGATCGCGCCTCCGATTTTGGCATCACATGGAAGTTTTCGATGTCAGTTCCACACGGAATCACTTCAATGTGTCCTTGGCTAGAAACCAGACTGCGAAGAGCTTCCTGCTCTTGGGGACTGGTCGCCACAATGCAGTTTGCTTGCTCTAGAATCTGTTGTTCAACGTCTAAGCGAGTGTTGGCGATCGCCGGACGGTTCGGAACAGCCTGATACTTAATCGCACCTAATGAGTGATAGGTGTTTACAAGCTGAACATTATGGGTTTTCTGCACTTCCAAACCCACCCAAGCAGACATCCAATAATTGGTGTGGATTAATGGATAGTGATGCTTTGCTTGATATTTTTGAAACGCATTGACGAATGCTGGCATGAATTCAAACAAGCGATCGCGCGGAATGAATTCTGTGGGGCCCGCCGTTAGGCGAATGGTGCGACAGTGCGGAGAATGTTGCACGATCGTGGCATCATCGGCTCTCGTCTTGCGAGTAAACATATCGACTTGCCAGCCCAACTTTGCTAGCGCTTCACCCACTTGACGCACATAGACATTTTGTCCGCCTGCTGCTTCTTTGCCAATGTCTGCGGCAGGATCGCCATGATCGGAAATTAGCGCGATCGCTTGCCGATCAGGAGCTTTGGAACGCGCCGAAATAAAGGGATCAGGAAAAGTGGAACTTGACGCATTTTGCTTGTCGCTTAAAAGCACCATAATTTTCACCTCATAAACCAGTGGTTAGCCACGATCAACGAGTGACTAATCGACCCATCGAAAACGGACTATTAGAAACAGGCGACTAACCACCACAACTACAAACTGACGGACAACAGGCACAAAAAAAGTGGAACGTTTTGATCCACTTAGTTGATGTTGCTGGCTGTTAGCAAACTAGGCACACGACCGTTTTTACTCGTCAATTTTCCTGTCAGAATCTGACGATAAGCAGCTTCATAACCGTTGGTCATTTTCTGAACGCTAAACTCATCAATCACACGCTGACGACAAGCTGCCCGATCGATCTCATCAATGCGATTCAGCGCTGCAATGCACTCATCCACGGTGTCACACAAGAAACCCGTCTCGCCGTGAGCAATCACTTCAGGAGCCGAGCCGAGCCGCATCCCGATCACGGGGGTTCCAGCTGCCATTGATTCCACCATCACCAACCCAAATGGTTCTCGCCAGGTGATCGGGAATAGTGTCGCGATCGCACTCCCCATTAATGTGTTTTTCTGAACGTGGTTCGCCTCACCCAAATATTGAATTTGCTTGCCGTCAATATGCGGTGCAAGCTCTTGCTCATAGAACTTACGATCGACAATATCGATCTTTCCTGCCATTTTTAGGTTCCAGCCTGTGCGCTTGGCAATCTCGATCGCCAGATGAGGCCCTTTATCAGGAGACAACCGACCCAGAAAAGCGAGATAGGGCGACTCATCAGGCTGGGCATAAAACTTATAGCTGTCAACATCAATGCCGTTATAGACCGTAGAGACGCAGTTCAGCCCCAGTTTTGCTTCTCTCTGGGCGTTTGAAATGCTCACAAATGGCTGCTGACGCGATCGCCAAAACATCTTCTCGTTGTCGGGGGTGAACACGCCATGTAGCGTGTGAATGGTCGGCGTTTTAACAAATTTTGCATAGGGCAACGCCGCGCAGCCCATATGAGAATGGATGATGTCAAAATCTTCTGCCTGATCATAGACCTGGCTAAGTTGAAGCATTTCGTAAATCGAATACTCCTTCACAGTCGGATCTTGGCGCAGGGCACGACTATGAACTGATTCAAGATTCGCTAAACTGAGCGAGTCACCAGAAGCAAATAGTGTCACCTCATGTCCGCGTCGTACCAGTTCATCGGTCAACAAACTAACGACCAGTTCAATGCCGCCATAGGCTGGGGGAGGAACTCTTTCCCACAAAGGGGCGACTTGAGCAATCCGCATATAAACCTCCTACAAAAATCAAACTAGATTTGGAAAGCCTTGATTTCAGATCTGATTGGTTGACAAGTAATTTTTAAAACGACTTATTCCCAAAGGGAGTTAAGTCAGGTTTACTGGAAAATTTAACATTTGCCAAGGCGGTGATTTCGACTTGACAAGTGCAGACGACTACACTTGTTGTATGTGTAGTACGAAGATCTGCGGAAGCTGGGTAAGTAGAAATACTTAAAAGCAGTCGGATGCGATCGCAGTTCTGCAACCCGCGTTTAGAGGGTAGAGTCAAATCCTCATACATCGCTCTATGACGCTAAAGCAAGATCGCCAAGCGCTCAAAAATGAAGCGATTTGAGGCGCTGCGAAAGTATTCTAAAACACTTAATCTAGGTCGATCGCAAGAACTTATTGCATTTCTGAGCAATTGTTCTTTTTTGTACATAAAATAAATTATTTTTTATTGCGAATTTATTCAATTAGGATTGGCTCACCGAGTAATCCTATAGAGAGTTTACAGATTTTGCAAGTCGATCGCAGGGAATTTAAGGCTTTTTTCTAAAGACTTTCTGATCTTTCTGGATCGTCTCCTCTCGCTCCTCAAACTCTCTAAATCTAGACAGCAGCCAATTGTCAGTTTTTTAGGGTCTGCCCCTTGACTCAAACCAAGGATGATAGAATTAGCACTCAAGCTAGGGGTGCCCAATTGGGCTGAGAACAAACCCTTAGAACCTGAGACTGGGTAATGCCAGCGAAGGGAAGCTGTTTATCTTGAGGAATCGAATATGCGGACAGACTGGATCGCGAAGCGAAGCGGGCACAAAAACGTGTCTCAGATGCACTACGCCCGTCAAAGCATCATCACCGAAGAGATGCACTATGTGGCTCAGCGGGAAAACCTCCCAGCCGAGCTAATTAGAGCCGAAGTGGCACGGGGTCGGATGATTATTCCTGCGAATATTAATCACCCTAATCTAGAACCGATGGCGATCGGCATTGCTTCTCGCTGCAAAGTCAACGCTAACATTGGCGCGTCACCTAATTCATCAAATTTAGATGAAGAAGTCGATAAGCTCAGGTTGGCGGTGAAGTATGGCGCAGATACCCTGATGGATCTGTCTACCGGGGGCGGAAATCTAGATGAGATGCGGATAGCAATTATTAAAGCTTCGCCAATTCCGATCGGCACGGTTCCGATCTATCAGGCGTTAGAAAGTGTTCACGGCAACATCGAGACGTTGACCCCAGACGACTTTCTTCACATCATTGAAAAACACGCCCAGCAAGGCGTTGACTATCAAACCATTCACGCGGGGATTTTGATCGAGCATCTCCCCCTCGTCAAAAATCGCCTGACCGGAATTGTGTCTCGTGGCGGCGGCATTCTGGCTCGTTGGATGCTGGCACATCACAAGCAAAATCCGCTTTACACGCACTTCAACGACATCATTGAGATCTTCAAACGCTATGATGTCTCGTTTAGCTTGGGCGATTCGCTGCGTCCTGGTTGCCAACACGATGCCTCTGATACTGCCCAGCTAGCCGAACTCAAAACCCTCGGACAACTCACCCGCAAAGCCTGGGAACACGACATTCAGGTGATGGTTGAAGGGCCGGGGCACGTCCCGATGGATCAGATTGAGTTCAACGTGCGTAAACAGATGGAAGAGTGTTCTGAAGCGCCCTTCTATGTGTTGGGGCCACTGGTGACGGATATTGCGCCGGGATATGACCACATCACGTCAGCGATCGGGGCAGCAATGGCAGGCTGGTATGGCACGGCAATGCTCTGCTATGTCACGCCCAAAGAGCACCTCGGCTTACCCAACGCTGAAGACGTTCGCAATGGCTTGATTGCTTATAAGATTGCGGCTCATGCGGCAGATATTGCGCGTCACCGTCCGGGCGCACGCGATCGCGATGATGAACTCTCGAAAGCTCGCTATAACTTTGACTGGAACAAACAGTTTGAGTTGTCGCTCGACCCCGATCGCGCGAAGGAATATCACGACGAAACGCTTCCCGCTGATATTTATAAGACGGCTGAGTTTTGCTCGATGTGTGGCCCTAAGTTTTGCCCGATGCAAACTAAAGTCGATGCCGATGCGATTACAGAACTGGAGAAGTTTTTGGCGAAAGAGCCTGTAGCGCAGAGTTAGGACAGTTTCTCAGTGGCTAAAAAGCCTGTTTCCTGAGTGGGGACAGGCTTCTTTATTGATTTTCTATTGCTCTCTGATTTGATATGCACGTAATCAGCTACCGATGTTTACGCGACTATGGCGAACGACACGCCGACTGCAATGAAGCTTTAGATAACTGGTTTAGAATTGCTAGTAAAGCTGACTGGTCTAACTTAGTCGAGGTTCAAGCCGTTTTTCCACAAGCTGAAGCAGTTGGTAACTTCACGGTTTTCAATATTAAAGGAAATAAATATCGCTTGATAGTGAGCATCGATTACGAAGGGCAATTGATATACATCAAATATATTCTCACTCACGCAGAATACGACAAGGAGAAATGGAAAAATGACCCTTATTTTTAATCCAGATAAATATGCAAATTTGCTGTCTCAGTATCAGCCGAGATTAATTAGAACTGAGGAGGAAAACAACAAAGCTTTGGCGATCGTAGAAGAATTAATGCACCGTCCAAATCGCAGCCTAGAAGAGAATGAGCTTTATGCGTTGCTGATCACGCTAATTGAGAAATTTGAACAGGACTATTACTCACCTGGTAAGGCTTCTAATCCTCGCTCTCTGCTGCTCTTTTTAATGGAGCAACGCAACCTCAAACAATCAGATTTGGTAGATGTGATGGGTTCTGAGGAAGTTGTTTTAGAAGCGATCGCTGGCAGCCGAGAAATCAATCAAGCTCAAGCAAAAGCTTTAGGCGGATTCTTTCAAGTTGATCCGAGTTTGTTTTTGACTTAAGGATAGATGATTTTAGAATTAGGCTAATTGGTATTCAATCAAACTGATGCGATCGCTTTCTTGCAAGGCTAAAAATTCTTGATGCAGAATGAAATTTCTCACTCTGAAGTCAGGATTCTGACCCAACAAAGATATCCCTCACCTTGACTCGAACTTGGGATATTACACTACAAACGATCGGATCTTCCACTGCATACACTGCTTCTTCACTGCTTCTTCGTAGAGTCCTCTCGCCTCACATCCCTCGAATCACCTGTGTAAACTCATTCACCGCATCATACTGGTCAGCCATTCGTGAATACTGTGCCAACACCACCAAATCTAAATCAGGCAGCAAAGAACTTTGGGCAACCCTTTCGTAGCCATTTTCTTGAAGGCAATAGGCTGAAATTGTGCCGTCTTCCCAGAACCAAACTTCAGGGACTTTTAAGCGTTTGTAGATTTCTAGCTTGCTAATTCCGCCACTGGTAACGGTGATTTCTAATACTAAGTCGGGGATAGGCTTTTTAGTGCCCAAACTGTACGACTCATCCGGTTCTCGTCTTGCGCCATCTTTCCGCTTGCCGAGAGTAGTGCTTCCCCGAATATAAAACCGAATTCCTCGCTCTCGCATAAAAGCTTCTATCAAGCGACTGACGGTACATTTGGGTTCTTCGTGTTCTTCAAAAAACGGAGCCGTGATTTCTAAAAATCCATCCAGGTAGATTAAGCGTGCGCCTGTGCCTTCTAGCTCTACGTCTAGTCTTTCGAGAGCATCCCAAGTGAGGTTGTAGAGAAGGACGGAATTTTGGCGAGTTGGTTTTTCGAGAACTGGAGAATTCATAGGTCGATCGCTCTAAACCTGGATGTGATTATTTTAGGCGCTTTAGCCAAGCCCGATCGCGGCAACTAAGCTCGATGTCCCCAACAGATTAACAGCAGTGCCAGAACAAATAGGACACATACAAGCGGCTGGCGACATTGGGGGTTGTACTTGGGAAGTTGAGGCAACGGTTGCAGTCAGTCCACTCGCAGCAGCGACTATATCTAGAGAAGCATTAGGAGCTGTGATCGCAGCAGGAACCGCCACGGCTTGCCAACTACCTGAACTGCTATAGGTATAGTAAGTGTCCCCAACAAGCAGCTTCATTGAGCCATTAGCACCATAGTAGTTTTGCAGTCGGATAGAACCAGAACCTAGCCCGATCGTCAAGTCGCTTCCGCTGACCGCAGTGGTCAGATTAGACAAGTTAAATCCTGCAAGCTCTAGACTATCGGCAGCACTGCTAGAATCAATCACATCATCTCCCGTAAACGTGCCAAACGTATAGCCTTTAAAGACATTGCTTGCAGTGTTGGCGATAATGTAATCATTGCCACAGGAAGTAATGAGATTTTCGATCATAGTGCCCTCAGCGATCGTGGTGCCAAAGTTAGACGTGGCGGATTGCGAACCCTGGGGAATTCCATCGGTCGGCTGACTATCCTGACCATAGTCATAATAAGTTGACCCATTGTAAGAAGATTGAGTGGTTAAAATGCCACCTGGATTGAGGTCAAACCGATAGCTTGACCCACCAGACAACCCAGAAAAATCTAAGGTGTCTACCCCACCAGCATCCCAAATGCTCTGCTTTAACTCAGTGGTAGTGCTGCCAAAAAACTGATTTGCAACGCCATAACCATAGACCGTGTTAAACGTGTAGGTGGTCGCGTCGGCGTTTTGATTTCTTGCCCCATAGAGATACTGCAACGCCCGAATATCATAACTCATGGGCGTAATGGCTTTACTGCCATGATATTGTGTGTCACTCGTGCCATTGTTATAAGTCATCACAGTGTTGGTCGTGTTATCTTCAGTTGGTGATAAGAAAGGTGCTTCTGTAGTGCCCCCTCCAACGTTGTAATTTCCGGGGTGTTTTAAGCCAAGCGTATGCAGCGTTTCATGAATCAGTGACATATAGCCATAGGTTCCTGCACTTCCTTCAAAACTTGTGGCTCGATTAGGGTTGAGATGAATATCACCCCCACTATTAGAGCCTGGATAGTAGCCATAGGCATAAAAGCCGTAGGCAGCATCGTTGGAGTTTGCCTTACCGTCAGAATACATATAGCGGATGACTCCACAACTTGTTGCCGTATCGGCCACTTCGACAAACCGGACGTTGATAAACGACTCGATCGACGACAAAATCGCCCGCACATTATTCTTAATGGTAGTGCTGATCTCCGAAACGATCTCGCGACCCGTGTAACCAGACGCATTAGCGTAAAAACTGTAGGTAATCACCCCACCATTCACGCTCGTATTCCAATAAGCGCGGTTTGCGTTCAAGAGGGCATCGATCAAGGGATTGCCAGATGCTGCACCATAATTTACTACAGGGTCTTTGACCACATTGGTGATGGACACCTCCTTAGAATCGCTGCCTATGCCTCGGTTGGCGTTGTTGCTCTCATTTGCCTCGCTGACTGCATTGAGCGAATCAACAATCATGCCAATGTGGTAGCTATTAGTGCCATCTTTAACCCAGAAGCCATCAGCAGATCCAGGTAGATAGAGCGTCTTGCTGATTGTTGCCGTTAGCGTGTTGGCGGCTATCGTGTCTAGATCACAGATTGCGAGGAGACGATCGTCTGTTGTCATCGTGGTGTCTTTCGAGAGATAGAACGCCACCCGGAAAGGTCGAGCATCAGCACCCGTGTTTTGAATCTTGAAATTAGCCGTCAGGCTGTCTCCTGTGGTGAACGAGACTTGGGCAATATCAAAGAAAGAGCCAAACAACTCCGGTTGAGCATCAAACTCCAAACTGTCTTGCCCAAAATCGGTTTGAGAAGAGATTAGACTGTTGCCATAGTCATATTCGCTGCCTAACAAGTTTGTGCCCGATGCTTTCCCTTGATTGAAGTAATAGGGAGTATAAGTCTTTTGACTATTGTCAATATCGTAGTATCGATCGACAAAGACTTTGCCGACATCAGTAGCAATTCCTTCTCGACTGGATTTTGTGATGGAATAGTTGCCGTTTGAGCCGATGTCGTTATTGTTTGGATTCGAGTCCAAAAGGCTTCCAACTGTGTAAGTTCCCGGTTGAGCATAAACCCATCCACTATAGTAGTCAGCCGTGTTGTCTTTCCCGTTATAGTAGTAGATGAAGTTATATTTAGAGTAGCTAATGTCATAGACCCATTTGTCTAATCCAAAGTCGTTATCGCTACTGTTTGAGTTGCCAATAAAATCGTATTCACTGCCTAGATAGTTTGTGCCTGAAGTTTTTCCCTGTCCAAAATAGACGGGTGTGTAAGAGGTAGAGTTCTCGCTGTTGTAGTACTTGTCTACAAACACCTTACCCAGATCGGCAATATTTTCAGCCGCGATCGCTGACTTAATCAGATATTTGCCAGCGTAACCCGTCTCATTGTTCCCAATCACTGCATCAAAAAGTTGACCCGCGCTATAAGTATCAGCATAAGCATAGACATGTCCTGTATAGTAGTCTTTACAGTTGTTACTCCCGTTGTAGTAGTAGGTAAATTCGTATTGGTAGATAGGCAGGGCAGCCGACAAATTAAGTGTGTAGCTTGTGATGTCGCTTCCATTTAAGCTAAGCCGAACATAGTAAGTGCCCGCAGATAATAACCCACTGCTAATAGATTCTGCTGAGTTGCCAGCGATCGCAGAAGTTTGAATTACCGCACCACTGCTGTTAAGAAGCTGTAGATCAACATTTGCGCTAAGACCATTCAACGTCAGGCTTAAACTACTGTTTGCAGACAGTGTAAATTGGTAATCATCCTCAAGATCATTAGCACTGCCTAGCGATTCTCGGAAGGTGGCATTTTTATCCAGCGTTCCGATGTTAAAAGCATTTGCGATCGTGTCTCCGACTACATCATTGATCAGCTTTTGTTCAAATTGCTTGCCAACCCCTTCTATCCTCCAGTTTGGGTCAGCAACTTTGGTAAGAAAAACCGCCGACTCAATGACGTTATTGTTCATCAGCCAAACTGCGTTTTCACCAGTGACATAATTTCGCCAAATGACATCAGTCTGCCCATCCTGATTGAAGTCAGCAACTCCTTCTATATTCCAATCTGTGCCAGCAACTTTGGTAAGAAAAACCGCCGACTCAATGACGTTATTGTTCATCAGCCAAACTGCGTTTTCACCAGTGACATAATTTCGCCAAATGACATCAGCCTGCCCATCGTGATTGAAGTCGGCAACTCCTTCTATATTCCAATCTGTACCAGGAACTTTGGTGAGAAAAACCGCCGACTCAATGGCGTTATTGTTCATCAGCCAAACTGCATTCTCGCCAGTGGCATAATTTCGCCAAATGACATCAGTCTGCCCATCGTGATTGAAGTCGGCAACTCCTTCTATATTCCAATCTGTGCCAGGAACTTTGGTGAGAAAAACCGCCGATTCAATGGCGCTATTGTTCATCAGCCAAACTGCATTCTCGCCAGTGGCATAATTTCGCCAAGTCAGCTCGGTTTTGAGATCAAAAACAGCAGACAGATTCAGACTATAGCGAGTGCTGTCTTGACTCGTAGAAACCCGGAGATAATAAGTTCCTGGATTGAGAACTGCACTGACCAGTTCACTGATCGCGCCCTGGTTGTTCGATATCGCCAGAATTTCGCTGCTGCTGACGGTGCCGTTGCGATCGCGATCTTGAATTAGCTCCAGGTTGGCATCTCCACTCAAGCGATCGAGCACTGTACTGAGACTGCCGTAACTTTTTAGCTGAAACCGATAATAGTCGGTTAAATTAGCGCTCACTGAGTCAGTTAACGTTTGCGCGCTAGAAGACAGGCTGATCTCTTTAGCCGTCTCTAAAGTATTATTTGACACAAGGTTTCCTCTGCAAGAATCTGAGTTTTCTTTAGAGTTCCTTGCAGAAGATTAAGATCTATGTACTTATAAAAACTTTACATATAAAAGCACTTGCGCCTACGAGATTTCACTTAGGCTGGTTAAGAGATCGGCTCAAAAACCATTTGAGGAATTAGGAGCCGCCCTTCCTCCGATTCGACTAGTTGAGCAATGCCCAAAAACCGATTGTCCTCATGACGAACTCGGACGATCGCAGCATTGATTACCTCATCTGTTACCACTTTTTGTCCCCATCGCCAACGCTTGGCAGGTTCTTCAGGCAGGGTGAAGATCGGCAAGTGAGCCAGAGCAATATCGGGATCGATCGGCGAGAAAGCCTGATCTTGCACTTGAGTAGCAAATTCGTCTAATGTCAAGCTGTCACTGAGCGTAAACCCACTGCTATCAGTGCGAATCAGTTTGGCTAACGTGCCTCCTACGTCTAACATCGCGCCCAAATCACGGGCGATCGAGCGAATATATGTCCCCGACCCGCAGGCGATCGCCAAGTCTAATTCTGGAAACTCGCCCGATCTCCAATCCAAAATTTCTAGCTGATAGATGTCTACAGACCGGGCAGGGACTTCAATTAATTCGCCCGATCGGGCCAGATCATACAGCCGCTTTCCCTGAACTTGAATCGCACTATAGTTGGGCGGCACCTGCTGAATCGTGCCTTGAAAGAGCGGCAATTTTGATTTCACCGCCTCTAAGGTCAGTCCTGATGCAGGCTGCTTCGCAAGCACCTCGCCCTCTAAATCATCAGTCGCAGTCGTCAACCCAAAGCAAATCGTTGCGTGATAGGCCTTATCTGAAGGCAAATATTGCAGCAGTCGAGTGGCCCGACCTAGCGCGATCGGCAACACGCCCGTCGCAGCCGGATCGAGCGTTCCGGCGTGACCTACCCGCTTTAGCTTTAAAATTCGCCGCACTTTCGCGACACAATCATGAGACGTAAACCCCAAAGGTTTGTTGAGGTTGAGAAACCCGTTAATCACAATTCACCTTTATTTAACGCTCGATAGAAGTGGTTCACTCCGATGATGAATTCGGGAGAGCTACCTAAATCCCCAAGATTGGGGGACTTTGAACCGGAAATTTTGGCTTGAAGTCCCCCCAATTGGGGGATTTAGGGGGCAGAAGCCGCTGAGAACGAAGCGAAAAAACTCGTCGAACTCACCTTTATTTAGTCAATTGGTCTACATTTAGCGATCGCACTAGACTCAACGGCAAAGGGTCTTGACTAATAAATTGGGCATAACTAGCCGACAAATAGGGTCGATAGTTGGGCTGATTGGCGATGTAGGTTTCAAAGAATGCCAGACTGAGGGCATTCATATAGCGACGGGCAACTTCTGGAGCAGGGCCCACCACTTCAGGCGGCAACGGGATCGAATCATTAGTCGTGGTTTCTTCTAACGTAGAGAAATGAGTGCCGCGATCGAGCAGCGCCAGATAACGATCGGGAGACTGCAACCAGGTAAAAGGCTGCACCTGCTCTGGCAGCGCTGGGGCAACCGTATCGGCATTGCCAGACACAATCATCGTGGGAATTGAAATTTGGTTGAACCCAGCTTGACCGATCACCGCACTATCGATCGGGTTAATGGCAAAAATCGCTTTCACGCGTGAATCTTGCAAGCCATAGTTGAGGGGCGGTAAGGCATTTGCTCGACATTGCAAAAGCACCGATAAGTTGAGGGTGTTGTCAAGCGCTTGAGTGCCACAGTCTTTTTGCAGTTGCTCAAAGTTGATCGGCGCACCTGCCAGCGCTAAAACAGTGTAGCCTCCAAATGATTGCCCTAAAACGCCAACCTGCTCTAGATTAAGACGACCATAGCGGGGGTCAGACTTGGCACGGCGCGTCAGGTCATCTAGCAGATATTTAATATCAAGCGGACGATCGACAAACTCACTCGGTGCGGCAGCTTCACCAACCGTTCCGGCAACCAAGGCTTGAAGCTGTGCGGCATTGCTGCCAGGATGTTCGGGCACTGCCACCGCAAACCCATGAGAGGCGAGATGCTCGGCTAAATAGCGAAACGTCGTGCGATCGGAACCTAAGCCGTGAGAAATGATCACTACCGGAATTTTAGGGGCTTGGCGCTCCGTTCTGATCTGCGGAAGATAGACATCGACCGGAAACACGCGATCTCTGCCCAATGCCGTCACAAAGCTGCGCGTTCGATCGACTAATCGGATCGTTTGTTTTTGCCAACTAAATGCGCCTCGACTTGCCAAATCGGGCAGCGGAGTCGTAGTGGCGATCGGCGAAGCGAGGGCTTCTAGTTGTGCTAGTTGGTTGATCGTGGCGGTGGCTTGGTTAGTGCGGCTGACTGCCTGTTCTAATTCTCCGGCAATTTGGAGGCTGCGCTGCAAGTCGATTCGCAGTCCGCGCGTCGGAAATTTGCGAAACACATTCAGAGGAGTCAGCCCTTCGGGATCGCTGGATGCTAAAATCAACGCCGCTCGAATTGCATAAAAGCCCGTGTCTCGCGATTCGGGCTGAATCACCTGACCCAAACGCCGCAGCAAAATTTCTCCTTGAGGCGTGTAGAGAAACTGAGAAACCGCGATCGGGGTTAAGTCTGCCCGCACTACTAATGCCTGCCGCAAATCTGCCAATCGTTTGGCATCTGCATATTGAGAATAGACGAACAGGTCGCTATCTAATTCACCTTTGCGGACAAAGGCTTCAAGGGCAGCCACCGAAATCGATCGTTCCAGCGCACCATAAGATACATAAAGTCGCTCGGCACTGACAGCAGGACGAGCCAGCAGGGCGACAGGAATCAGACTCCAACTCAAAAGTTTGAAGCTTTGCCGAATCCAATTAAGTCGGGGTTGAGAACGATCGTACATAAAAAACACTGCTCCAATCGAGGGCAAGTGCAGAAATTACTCTAGGTTCAGCATAATTGATTTTAGGCGTTGCAGGAGGGGATGAAATGGCTGTAGGGGTAGCGCCCCCGTGCCTACCCCTGACGGAGGGCAACCACGGGGGGATTGCCCCTACCCAATCATCCTATTCCGCAATGCCCAATTTTATTGGGACGCAATGGGACGATCGCTCACAACTTACCTCCTATGACTCGGCGGTTAACAATTGCAGGAGTTCTGCTTCTGAAAGTAATGAAATTTCTAACGATCTAGCTTTTTCTAATTTAGAACCTGCATCGTCTCCTACGACAACATAGTCGGTTTTTTTGCTCACCGAATCTGTGACTTTGCCGCCCGCTTTTTGAATCAACGCTTTCGCCTCGTCGCGCTTGAGGGTGGGCAGCGTTCCCGTGACTACAAAGGTTTTACCTGTAATAGCAGTTTGAGCTTTGGGCGCAGTTTCCTCGTCTCCGACTAGTTGCAGACCCGCCGATCGCAGCCGTTCAATTAAAATCTGATTAGCGTGATTTTGAAACCATTGATGCACCGATTGGGCAATTTCAGAGCCAATGCCATAAACCTGCGCGATCGTGGCTGAAGTCGCCTGTGCAAGCTGCTCAACGCTAGGAAATGATTGCGTTAACACCTGAGCATTCACACTGCCGACATGACGAATTCCTAACCCATAAAGGACTCGCGACCAGGGTTGTTTTTTCGATTCTTGAATGGCCTGAAGGATTTTCTCAGCCGATTTCTTTCCCATTCGCTCTAGCGTTAAAAGTTGCTCGATCGTCAACTCATACAAATCACCCACTGAATGTACTAATCCCTGATCCACGAGTTGCAATACGAGCTTTTCACCCACGCCGTTGATATCCATTGCATCTCGGCTGGCCCAGTGGGTCAATGCGCCCCGCAGAATAGCAGGACAGGACGTATTAATGCAGCGAGTCACAGCTTCGTCATCGGGTTTGACGAGCGCTTCGCCGCACTCTGGGCAGTGAGTCGGCATTGGGTAAGGCACGGCACCCGCAGGACGTAATTCTGGCAACACGCGCACGACTTCGGGAATGATTTCTCCAGCTTTGCGAACGATCGCCGTATCGCCAATCCGAATATCTAATTCGGCAATGCGATCGCGGTTGTGCAACGTGGCCCGCGAAACAGTCGTTCCCGCTAACTGGACGGGGCGGAGTTCTGCGACTGGCGTAATCGCTCCGGTGCGTCCCACATTGACGCTGATATTTTCAACGATCGTCGGCGCTTCTTCGGCAGGATATTTGAGCGCGATCGCCCAGCGTGGAAACTTTTGCGTAAAGCCCAATCGCTCTTGCAGATCAAACGAGTTGAGTTTGACGACCACGCCATCGGTGAGATAGCGAAGTTGGGTGCGGGCGATCGACCAGTGATCACAATAGGCGTGAACGTCCTGGATTGTCGGACAAAGCTGACGCTCTGGGTTCACCCGAAACCCCACTTTCTGCAAAAACTCCAGCGCTTCCCATTGAGATGAGAGACGGATTTTTTTTGACTCGTCGTTTTGAATGTGCAGCGTGTAAGCGTAGAAATCTAATTTGCGTTGGGCGACGATTCGCGCATCCAGTTGGCGAAGTGTCCCGGCGGCAGCGTTACGCGGATTGGCAAAGAGGGCTTCTCCGGCTTGTTCACGTTCTCGATTAATTTGCTCAAAGGAATCTAACGGCAGAAATGCCTCGCCGCGAACCTCGACGACAGCAGGTGGATTGTCGAGAGTGAGGCGCAGGGGAATCGATCGGATCGCCCGGACATTTTGAGTGATTTCTTCCCCAGTCACGCCATCGCCGCGCGTTGCCCCTCTGACCAGCAGTCCATTTTGGTAAGTCAGTGCCAGCGCCGAGCCGTCAATCTTGAGTTCACACACATATTTAGACCGAGTGATATCTGGCTCTACTTTTCGCCAGCGCTGTTCCCACGCCGTTAAATCATCGTTGCCAAAAGCATTCTCTAAACTATAGAGCGGAACGTTATGCTTAACTGAGGTAAACTGACTCGCGGGGCGCTCTCCGACTCGTTGAGTGGGGCTATCGGGCGAAATTAATTCCGGGTAACGAGTTTCTAAATCTTGCAGTTCATGATAGAAACGATCGTAGACGGCATCTGCGATCGTCGGCGCATCCAACACGTAATATTGATAGCTTGCTTTTTGCAGAATCTGAGTCAATTCCTGCACACGCTGTTTGATCTCTAGCGTTGCTTGCTCTACTGAGTCCATGCCGAATCTATCCACACAACTTAGTTTATTTGTACCACTAATTCACGCGACTTGCCGTTAGTGGAAGCGTTATTATAAACTTCGTTGTCTGCCTCAGTTCAGATTTTGCTGAGGGGTTACAAAACGAACACGATCGAGTATCCTAACTAGTAATTCCGTACTTTGGGGTAAACCATGCGGGTTTGGCTGGCTTGTTTTCTAGTTTTGTTTGGGCTATCAGAACTGTTTCAGTGGATGAAGCAGCTTTCGTTGCCGTTGCCTGTATTTATTTTGGGTGGGGCATTTTTGGCGATCGTGTCTAACTACGATCGTCGTGCCGGATTTCCCTTCAACATGATCAGTAGCCCAACTCGTGATTCTCAAGCGATGCCTCCCGCACCCGCTCAGACGGTCATTCCCCGATCGTCGTCACCTCAAAAGCCGATCTCATTTACGATCCGCAAGTCAGACTAAGGATCGTGAATTAAATAACTCCGACTGTTGCAGTTCATAAACATCGGGGTTAACCGCTCTCAGGCAACCAATCTTCCGCCAACACTAGCTCTAGAGAATAGGGACACGCATCTGGAAACATCGCAATTTCCAGACTGGTTTGTTTAGCAGCTTGGCGACGTGCCCGTTGATAACTCTCTTCAAGTTGCTCTGCGGGATAACTTTTTAGACTGGGACTATCTTCAAGAGCCAATTCAATCTGAGTCCGCGCATCCGTGATGGAATCTAACCAACTATCCGATCGGCGCTGAGATTGATATTGCCACTTGAGCAGATGCAGTAAAAGACGAGTTAGCTGACTAGCAATTCCTCGCCGTTCACTCTTACCCAAGTCTTCAACCTCTTCAATCAGATGCAGCACGTCAATTTCGTGCCAGCGGCGCTCCCGCAACAACTGAGTTGTTTGAGCAATCCACGAATTAAAATCTGCCAAGTATGTCTCACTCACGATTTGATGCCTACCACTAATCATTACGGAGCGCGGTTGCAACACATTCATCATAACGCTTGATACGCATGGCGCTTTTCACATATTAGAGATTGTGGGCAACATCCCAACTGCGCCCAACCAAAAAATAGGAGGGCTAACGTTCCGATTGAGCGGCTGCAAATGACATCGACACCTTACGTTGTTGACTGCACTCAATTTCTGATGCGATCGTAAATGAGAACAGAGCGATCGCATCTAAAACGTAACTTTGTTGAGTTCGACACGACCGCCCTCAAATACTTGCACCATTAGCTGATAGCCCTCCATCAGGGACATGCCGACAAGTGGTTCTGAATCAGCCTCATCGACCGGGATTTTCAGAAGATTCCCATCCCAGACTAAAACTGCTTCATAAACATTGAAAACGCATTCACTCCCATCGCCAAGAATGGCTCGTCCTCGCCTTTTCCATGTCAGATTTAACTGAGCGATTAAATCTGAAGACAGTGAAAGCCAACCATTAAAGCCTGTGTCCACGATCGCGTCTTGTGTGTAAACCTTTCCATCGGAGCCACAAACTGAAAGTGGAATCATCGGCTCAAAATCTGCGTTGACGATCCCGATGATCATACGGCTCTCTTCGTGCGTCCGCCAAATCGACGAACATGGCGGGAACCAATGCGGACAATCCAGATTTGAGCGTTAGGGTGACGGGCTTCGAGGCGATCGCAGGCAGCAATTTCACGCGCATCAACTTCAAAGTCTCCGGTTTCGAGGTCGATCGCCACAATTTTACCATGATTGCCTTCCTCAACTTGGGCGCGAACCTGAGATTCATATATCTCATCGCCACGTCGAGCAAATTCTTCTTTGCTGTAGCGGGGTTGTCGAACTGTCATCGGCTTGACCTCGTTTCAACGTTAATCCCCCACATCTTAACTTGGGAGACTAATTGTTTTCCTCAAGGACTATGTTAGGCAGAACAATTGCACCTTTTTAATCAAGTTTTTACTAATCTTACGGCTAAGGCAGCGGAATTCCCAATGAACGAATGGCAAGCTTGACAATTCCTTTAACAACATCACTGACTGCTGCATCACCCAAGGATTGACTCCACTTAACCAATTTGTCCTGCATTGTTCGATTGTTCTGAGCTTGAGTTGCTAAATCTTCTGCTACCCGCTTTTGAGCAACTTCAACTGTTACACCTCGATTTTGCAACTGCTCAATTAAATCTTCGATAGGTGCCGCTGCCAAGCTTAAATCCTGACTGAGATGAAGGTAATTGACCTCATCTTCGTAAATACTCGGAGCACTTTCATTCAGATATTCTCTGCCTCTAAAATCGTCTCTATCAGGTAGAGTGAGTATAGTAGGCTGACTTAATATTAGACTAAGTAAATTAGCAAGTTTTGATGTGACATAGGAAGGGATTAATTTATGATTTTTCGTTCCCGAATAGATCACGAACCTAATTAAGCTGTGATAGAAATCAACTGCTGCACGTTGGGCGGGCTTAGTAAACTCGTGATGTTTAAGAATATCCCCTAGCGCATAGTAGATTGCGTGAGACACGAGAAAAGCGTGGTCAGTATCAGCATCGTAAAGGTCATAGTCTTCTACTTTGACTTTGAGAGGATAACCGACTTCTTTTGCTATCCCGTAAATAGCTTTTGCCGCACCGTATACCTTTTCGCGTCCGTAATTTGTACTAATTACGGAACAAATAGACTGATTAAATTCAGGTTCACCATAATTTTCTAACTGACACAAAATCCTGCAATAATATCCGATTGCGCGAATACAATTATCCACCCCAACATCTACAAGAAATTCATCGGGTGCATGAACTTCAAACATTTCTTGTAAATGCCTAAAAAACGCTCCTGATCTGCTGGCTGGAATCGATTCGTAGAAAACTGATGAAAGCTTCCACACTCCGCCATACCACTCCATCATGCTGTACAAGGGCATTGAGGAGTACTTTTGTAATTCTTCGGCAGATAACATAGGTACAAAGAGAGAAAGGTCTAATGAGGATCTACACTAGCTAATTTGACTGTTCCTTAAACTTTAGCCCTAATCTTGCAGATTACTGACCTCGAAAATCCTTTCAAACACTAAAGGTTTACTCCACGTTCCCGCAGACTTCACCCTTATAATAGAAAGCTGCTATTAGCCTTCAGTTGCATCCTGCTTCTTGGCTGCGTATCCAGGAATTTTTAAGCCATGTCAGACGATCTTCGCGCTACTCGCCTCGAAAAAGTTGAGCAACTCAAGCAACTAGGCGTAAACCCCTACGCTTATCGGTGGCAGTCAACCCACCACGCTGCCGAATTGCAGGAAAAATATGCTGACTTAGCCAGCGGTGAAGAAGTCAAAATCGAAGTCGCGATCGCAGGCAGAATCATGGCGCGGCGCGTCTTCGGCAAACTGGCATTTTTCACGCTGCAAGACGAGACGGGCACGATTCAGCTTTATCTCGACAAAACGCGCATTCAAGAAAACATGGGTGAGGCAGACCCTCAAGCCTTTGACCATCTCAAGCAACTCACCGACGCGGGTGACATCATTGGCGCAAAAGGCACCGTCAAGCGCACCGAAAAAGGCGAACTCTCGGTCTACGTCAATGAATATGTGATGTTGACCAAATCGCTGCTGCCCCTGCCCGACAAATGGCACGGCTTAACCGATGTCGCAAAACGCTATCGTCAACGCTATGTTGATTTAATCGTCAACCCCGAAGTGCGGCAAACCTTTCGTCGTCGTGCCCTGATTACTGCGGGAATTCGTCGCTATTTGGATCAGCAAGGCTTTATCGAAATCGAAACGCCCGTTCTTTTGTCAGAAGCGGGAGGAGCCGATGCGCGTCCGTTTGTCACCTATCACAACACGATGGATATGGAGCTTTATCTCCGCATTGCCACCGAGTTGCACCTGAAGCGCTTAATCGTGGGTGGTTTTGAGAAAGTGTTTGAACTGGGGCGCATCTTTAGAAACGAAGGCGTTTCGACCCGACATAATCCAGAATTTACGTCGATCGAGGTCTATCAGGCATACGCTGACTATCACGATATGATGGCGCTGACCGAAGCGATCATTACCACCGTTGCTCAAGAAGTCTTGGAGACTTTAAAGATTACTTACCAAGGCGAAGACATCGATCTGACTCCTCCCTGGCGTAGGGTCACGATGCACGACGTTGTTCAAGAAAAAACCGGACTAGATTTCACGCAGTTCCAAACTTTAGACGAGGCAAAAGTCGCGGCAAAAACGGCTGGACTGCATGACATTGAGAAGTGTGGCTCGATCGAAAGACTTCTCAACGAAGCCTTTGAACAAAAGGTAGAAGACACCCTAATCCAACCGACGTTTGTTTTAGATTATCCCGTCGAGATTTCGCCACTCGCAAAACCGCATCGCTCAAAGCCTGGGCTGGTCGAGCGATTTGAGCTATTCATCGTCGGACGGGAAACTGCAAATAGTTTTTCGGAGTTAACCGATCCTTTAGATCAACGATCGCGACTAGAGGCACAAGCCGATCGTAAAGCCGCCGGAGATCTCGAAGCCCAAGGCGTTGACGAAGACTTTCTCACTGCGCTGGAATATGGAATGCCGCCAACTGGAGGGTTGGGAATCGGCATCGATCGACTAGTCATGGTGCTGACTGATGCCCCTAGCATTCGCGACGTGATCGCCTTCCCATTACTAAAACCTGAGAAATCTGATTCCGAGGAGTCTTAGAAAGATCTGTGCGGGAAGTCAATTTTTATCGAACATAGACTGATGATTGCCCTGTTGAAGAATGTTTAGATTCTTTATCAGGCAACAATGGTTCGGACAAAATTAGGCAGCAATCACGCCGTAAGAGCCTAGGGTTTGGTAGTTAGGGTGGGATTTAATCTCCGGTGGGGAGAGGTCTAACGTTGAGATCAAGGTGTCCAGCAAATGGTCATTGAGTGCCCGTCGCTTGACACTTGCCATCGAGAAGACAAAGGAGCTTCCAGCTTGGCAAGATTGAGAGCGGTGAAACTGGCATTGAAATGGAAATCCAGCTTTTTGACCGACCGCGCTTGGCAGGCACACAGTCCGGTGAATTGTTTCGCGTCTCGGAAGAGAAATTCGATTTGAAAGCGCAGTTTGTAGAACTGCATAATCTGAGTCGGGTCTTGTTCGACATCCGACATCAGTGCTGAACAGCAGGCAAGTGCGAACTCGGTGAAGGCGATGGTCTACCAGGTAGGTGACTCGAATCGCCCGTTTCAACGAGACGTGCCAGACTCGTTGGGTGTAGAGGTCAAACTGGGGTTGCACGGTTTCCACAAAGGTGAAGCGGGTGAGGTCTTGGAGGTCAACTTTGCTGTCGTACTGACGGGGGTGCCCCGCTGCTTCTGCACCCCGGTATGCTAAATATTGCACCGTTGAGGGGAGTTGAGGGCGTATCAGGGTGAGATGCCCCAGATCTTGATCCATCCGGTGCGCTTTGTTTCTAATCTGCACCCTATCTGATGGACAGAAAAGCTATCCATCAGATAGGGTGCAAAAACTGTCTGGACTATTGCAAAACCGAACCCTCATTCAATTGGGAATGAAGGCTGCTTAACTATCATAGCGATCGCGCTAAAATTGTCCGTGCTTTGATTGCTGCACTCAATTTTTGATGAGATCGCTCTACATTACATTGCCAGTTTATTGACGTGATCTAACATTTGCAACCCATGAATCAGAGACGAGCCGCCCCGAATTGCCGTTGCGACATGCACGGCTTCGGTCATTTGCTCTAGGTCTGAGCCTTGCTGCAAGGACTCTTTGCTATAAGCCTCAATGCAATAAGGACACTGAACGGTGTGAGCAACCGCCAGCGCAATCAACGCTTTTTCTCGCTTTGACAATGCTCCTTCTGCAAACACAGCTCCATAGTAAGCAAAGAACTTCTCCGCCAACTCAGGGTTGCCCTCGCCGATTTGACCAAAATGGGGCAAGTGTTCGGGCTTGTAATAGTTATCCATAGGGGTTCTCCTCCGATATGCTTAACTTGAGTGAGTTCTCACGCATTTGCAAACTAACTATGAAACGTTCTCTTCCGATCGCGTTCTTTCTGAGCTTAACGTTAGGGGCGGCTGTGATGGCTGCCAATCCAACTCAGGTGCAAAAATTGCTCAATTCTGGAGAATGCATTAACTGTGATTTATCAGAGGCGAGTCTCTATAGCTATGTTTTGGATGGCGTTAATTTGACGGGTGCCAATTTGAGTGCGGCAGCGCTGCAAGGTTCTAAACTCAACTCAGCAAATTTGAGCAATGTGAAGGGCGATCGCGTAAATTTAGCGCTTGTGCAATTAAAAGATGCCAACTTGCAGAACGCAAACTTAACTAAAGCCAATTTGTTTGGAGCCGATTTAAGAAACGCCGATCTTTCGGGTGCAAATTTACAAGAAGCGATCTTAGAAGGAGCCGATCTCAGAGGCGCAAATCTTAATCAAGCCAATCTTCAAAAGGCTAATTTTGTGAAAGCAAAAATGGCAGGCGCAACGCTAGAAGGTGCAAAACTTGGAGGAGCCAGAATGCCAGACGGCAGCGAGTATAAACAGCAGAAATAACGCTAATCAAATCACCAAATCGCATTCAAACTGAGAACAAACCCAGGTAAAATCTCTTAGCTGCAAAAGTTATCGCGTCCGGTGAGCGCGAATGTTATGCCACTCACATTCCAGTTGTGGCAGTAGAGGACAAAGGTGAAATTTGTCGCATGGTCTCAACAAGGGAGAATTCTAAATTTCCTACTCCTTCGGTTATTTCGTGTAGAGTCTCAGTAATTCAGCATAATACAGAAGTATTAGTGATGATGGAGAAGCGGTGACGATCGCAAACTAGTTCTGTTAAGCTTTTAAAGGGGATTAATTAGGGGGAACTCAAATGGCGACCAATACTTCTTTAGAGGAACGGCTGGCAGCAGTAGAAGCAGCGATTGCTGAGTTGCAGAAGCAAGTTGCGACTCCTCAGCCGAACAACTGGCTGCAACAAATTACAGGGTCTTTTAAGGATGAACCTGCTTTTGAAGGGGTGCTTGCTTATGGTCGAGCGATTCGTCAAGGCGATGAGTCTCTCCTCGAAGCGCAAGACGAGTCGTGAAATATTTGTTAGATACGGATCATCTGAGCATTCTTCAGCGGCAAGCAGGGCAGGACTACACCAACCTTTCGAGTCGCATGGCTCACTACCCACTATCAGATTTCGCTGTCTCAATTGTGACATTTCACGAGCAGATGCTTGGCAGCCATACTTATATCAATCGCGCTCGCAGTCTGGATGACCTGGTGAATGGGTATGAACTGATGACGCGACTTGTCCGCGATTTCAAGGTGTTGCCGCTTGTCTCATTTGATCCAGGTGCAGCTATGGCACTGAATCAATTACAGTTGCAACGAATTCAACTGGGAAAAATGGATGCTCGGATTGCAGCTATTGGGCTATCCCGTGAATTGGTTGTGTTAACTCGTAATCATCGAGATTTTGTTAAAGTGGCGGGGTTAATACTCGAAGATTGGACAGTTTGAAGCATCAACAGAGATAGTCGCGTTGATCGCGGCATAATGGGAACGCTCTCCTTGGGCATTGGGTTCAAATTTCACCTCTGGATTTGCTCGACAAAGCTGATAAAACTGCTCGTCGGTCATCTCGATCACAGGGTTGAAATTGATGGTGTAGGCTGTCATCTCAGCACTTCCGCAGCTTGGCGAGATTGGATTTCTAAATAAACGAGCAGGGCGTTAATGTCAGCAGGATTGACCCCGCCGATACGAGTTGCTTGTCCGATCGTCATTGGTTTGACTTTCGCTAACTTTTCTCTCGACTCTTTTGAGAGGGTGGCGATCGTAGCATAGTCTAAATCATCTGGCAGCTTGCGATGTTCTTGACGAGCGGTTTGATCAATCTGCTGCTGCTGACGTTGAATATAGCCAGAATATTTGATGTCAATTTCTGCGCCTTCTTTTTCAGCCCGATCGAGCGAAGTGTTTGCTAATCCATGCCGTTCTAAATCCACGTAGTGGAACCCAGAGCGACGTAAAAGTTCTGCTAATGTGATTGAACCTTTAATCGCTTGTTGTGTGTTTTCAGCAATTACTTTGCCAATCTCGTCGCGTTCTTTGATGCGTGTCTCGTGCAATCGCTCTTTTTCAGCCGTGATTTTTTCTTGCTTGGCGGTGTAGAGTTGCCAGCGCCGATCGTCGATCAGTCCAATTTCTCGACCCAGTGACGTGAGACGCTGGTCAGCATTGTCCGATCGCAGGAGTAAGCGATATTCCGATCGCGAGGTCAACACCCGATAAGGTTCGCGCAAATCTTTAGTACACAAATCATCGATCAGCGTGCCGATATAGCTCTGCTCACGCGGGAAGACAATCATCTCCTGATGGTGACAAAATCGAGCCGCATTTACGCCCGCGACTAATCCTTGAGCCGCCGCTTCTTCATAGCCTGTGGTGCCGTTGATCTGACCTGCACAAAACAGTCCATCTACTTTTTTAGTCATCAAAGTGGGATAGCACTGCGTCGCTGGCAGATAGTCATAATCGACCGCATAGGCAGGACGCAGCATCGCACAATTTTCTAAACCGGGGAGCGATCGCAGCATTTGCAATTGAATCGTTTCGGGCAACCCGGTCGAAAACCCTTGAATATAAAGCTCTGGAATGTCGCGTCCTTCTGGTTCGATAAAGATCTGATGGCTCTCTTTATCGGCAAAACGGACAATTTTGTCTTCGATGCTGGGGCAATAGCGCGGCCCTTTAGAATCAACCCAGCCTCCATACACCGGGGAGAGATGGAGATTTTCGCGAATGATCCGGTGAGTCTCTGCGGTGGTGCGCGTCAGATGACAAGGAATCTGTTCGCGCTCAATCCACACGTCTGGATCAAAACTGAACCAGCGAACATCGGTATCGCCAGGTTGTGGTTCTAAGTTTGAGAAGTTTACAGAGCGGCGATCGACTCTTGCAGGTGTTCCAGTTTTTAAGCGCCCCGTCTCAAATCCCAATCGATTTAGCGTCTCGGTCAATCCTACCGCCGCAAACTCTCCGGCTCGTCCTGCCGCCATTGACTTGTTGCCAACCCAAATCATCCCACCCAAAAACGTCCCGGTGGTCAGCACGACCGCTTTGCATTCAAACGCCACCCCAAAGTAGGTTTGCACTCCAACGATTTCGTCATTTGCACCTAAGACAAGATCCGTCGCCATGCCTTCGCGAATGGTCAAATTCTCTTGATTTTCGACCACGCCCTTCATTACCGCCGCGTATTCGCGCTTGTCGGTTTGCGCCCGCAGTGCCCACACCGCCGGGCCTCTTGACGCATTGAGAATGCGCTTTTGTAAGTAGGTACGATCGCTGACCTTGCCAATCTCGCCGCCCAGCGCATCGACTTCATGCACCAATTGTGACTTTGCCGGGCCGCCGACCGCCGGGTTACACGGCTGCCACGCGATTTTATCGAGGTTTAGCGTCAGCAGCAGCGTGCGACAGCCCAGTCGAGCGCTGGCCAGTGCCGCTTCACAGCCAGAATGTCCGGCTCCGACGACCACCACATCAAAGGCATCAATAAAATCTATAGGGGCGTTCATGGCGACGGGGTGCGGCAAGAGGTCAGGCTCTATTTTAACGGGTAGCGCTGGCATTCAACTTTTCAAGCAAACGAAACATTGCCCATCGTCTTAAACGATCGTCATACGACATAATGATTCTGTCTCCCCCATTGAGTTTGGAGCAAAAGCCAGTGCAGAACTTTCCACGGGACGCACTGGCTTCTACTTTTGATCGTCTTTGAACCAAAATAGCACTTGATTGAGTAAAAATGAACCAAGATGAACCACAAAAAACAAAGGAATCTTCTCGGCGTTTGAATGTCCCTTTGACGGAGGACGAGAGCGAAAAGCTTAAAAAACTGGCAAAAGTAGAAGAGCGATCGGAAGGCAAAACAGCCCAAAGGTTAATTCGAGATGGTTTGAAGAAAGCGGAAGAAGAAGGAAAAATTTGAAGCGATCGCGAACCGCAAACCTCCAAAAAGTAGAACTTCTTTACTAACCCTTCAGAAATAGATCCAATTCGGCAAACTCCTTGAGAGATTTTACGGAATTTGCCAGAGAATCGGGTAAATCGCGCTATGGTAAACAGCAAATCTGAGCTTCTCGAAGAGACGAATGAAGTATTTTTTCCTCTCCGATGGTTGGTTGATCGGTCGCATTTGGGAACTCGGTGGCTTGTGGAACGAAATCGCCTGGAGGCGTAAACCAGAAATCGAGCAAACGACACTCTGCATCTGGGAAAACGACGAAAAGCTCTGGCTCTATCGCGTCGAAGATGCCATTCTCATGGTTGAAGTCAAGCCAAGTTTAGAGATCGCCGCGACGATGACTAACCCTGCGATCGGACAAGTGGTTTTAAAGCGACTGATCACCGCCGACCAAGCGATCGTGATTCTCTGTAATAGTACAGATTTAAATTCAGATTCATGAGTGTGCCGTTTCCACCAGACTCAACTAAAATTCTTCATTGAATGTCATCACCGCTCACTTGAGTGAGTACAATTTCTAGGCGGATATTAAAATTCGTACAGGATTTAGCTCTAACTTTGCATTTGAGCTATCCTCGCTTAATGTCGTCGTTGGGGATCATCTATGTCAAACGCCGATAACACCTGTGATCAAAATCAGCCTAAACTTTCGCTAGTTATTCTAAAAGGTGCATTTGTAGTCAATCGTCTGTTTTGATCGACATCAGCAAGAAAGCTATGACTCAACCCGTCACAAACTCCAAACCTCTCCTCGATCCCATACAAAATGACTCCTGGAACTCGGAGGCTAACACTCTGCCTGAGCCATTTCTGGTCGAGTCTTATGCCGATCGCTTGATGGATGATCTGTTTGGTGATGTCGATCGCTTACTCGATGGGGCGGTTCCTCCCTCGGAGCCAGTGCGGGTTGAAGCGCCCGCTCCTAAACCTAAGCTCAATCTCGCTCCACCTCCCTTATCGTCTGGGCTGCTGGCTCATCCTCAATGGCAATCTCACCCTGAAAGCGCTCACCACAGTCTGCCAGACCTGGGTGAATTGGCTAACACCCAACCACCTGCCCCTCGTAGCAGTGGGTTCACCCGCTTTTTGATGATCACAGGATGCACATCTGCGGTGGCAGCTTTAGCCGTCTGGTTAGTGACCAGTGGCATGGCGAGTCGATTTGTGACAGCCTTGACTCAACCGCCTGAGACAGTCGCTCCAACCACGATCGCGCAAACTCCCCCCATAGACACCAACGCGCAGTTTTCTGACTATGTGCAGCGATCGCTCGAAGCCATCGATCGCAGAGCCACGACTGGAAAATCAGAAGGATTGCCCACGGCACCTTATAACAGTGGGTTGCCAACGGTTCCGGTTCCGGCTAATCAACCGCCGCTACGATCGTCGGTGACTCTGCCAAAAGCGTCTCCGCTCGTGATCACGGTGCCCCAAGCCCCGACCCCCATTGACCCTTCGCGCCGGGAGTTAAATCAGATCTTGGTTCGGCTTGCCAGTGTTTTAGAACGCCTCTCTCCGACTGCCAATCGCCCTGCTGCTTTGCAACCTCCAGCGACATCGATTCCTCAAGTCAGCCCTGCACCCATCGGGCCTCAACGTACCTTAGTCGGAGTGCTTGAGAGTTCTGATCCTTCGCGATCGGCGGCTTTATTTGAGATCAACGGAATTACTCAGCGCTATTATGTCGGCGAAAGTATTGGGTCAAGTGGCTGGAGCCTGGTAGAAGTTTCTAAACAATATGTCACCGTGCGGCGAAACGGAGAAGTTAGAACGATCTCCGCAGGTCAGAAACTCTAAAATAGCGATTAGGAGATAGCGCTGCGATCGCTATTCATCATTCACTATTGCAGGAGTTGCGGTCATGGGTCTGTTTGATGATTTCAGTCGGTTTCTCGAAGCTCGACTTGATGAGTTTCTGCGAAATAACCCTCATTTAGAGTTGCAGGCGCTCGAAGAAAAGCTGCGGGAACAGGAGCAAGAAACGCGGCGGCTGATGGCAGACCTGCGGCTAAACGAAAAGCAACTTCAAGACGAGATTTTGGCAACGGCTCAAGAAATTCAGCGCTGGCACATTCGGATTGAGAAAGCAAGAGCGGCTGGTAGACTTGACCTGGCCGAGCCTGCCCAAGCACATGAGGCGGGGTTGCTGCGAGAAGGAAACCAGAAATGGGGACAGATGGAGATGCTCAAACAGCGCCTCAAGCAAACTGAGGAGTTGCAGCAGCAGATTCAAACCCGTCGCCAAGAGGTGCAAACTAAGCTCACCGAAGCTCAAGCGGCTCGTGCGACTCAGACCGAAACCCGTTGGGCAGTTAACGGCTGGAATCAGGATCAAAACGCGAGCTATATCCACAGTTCGGCTGACCCGCTTGAGCAAGAGTTTAAGCGCTGGGAAGCACAAGAAGAGCTTGAGCAGATGAAGCGGCAAATGGGGAGATAGAGAGGCTAATTTAGCACAGTTCCCTATCTAACTTTAGATAGGGACGTTTTTGGACGTTTAAATGCTGCGAATCTAGATCAGAGTTAGCTACATTAAATAGAATTTCTTCGGGAACTCTACAGATAGAAATATCTTTCTCACGATCGCTTCTACCAAACCCAATAGAAGTCTGGAACTATAAAACTTCTATGACATCTGATTATTTATTCATACCGATTTCAAAAACAATTACGACGGCTGGAACGGTTGCGAGAGGGCACGGCATGCCGTGCCCCTACACACCCCGCGTTTATGTACGGGAATGGTGCCGTGCCCTGATGCGGATCTGTCGCGTGAATCAAATCGGAATCACTTAGATTTAATAGAAATGCACAGCACTCTCAGGATTAAAAACAAGAAGATTAGAAATTGGCTTAACTTTTTGCTGGCGATGCTGATGTCGATCGCGCTTGTCTATCAGACGCAGCCCTCTACGCTGGCGATCGCGCCTCCAGCAAAGTTAGTGGACATCCGATCGATTAGCCCAAACATTAAATTGGACATTCGATATGCTACTAAAAATAATTTCACAAAACAGCAGCTTTATCGGCAAGCTCGTTGTTTGCTAAAGCCAAAAGTTGCCGATGATTTATCAAAAGTGCAAGCAGATTTAGAAACGCGAGGGTTGAAGTTAAAGGTATATGACTGCTATCGCCCTTTATCGGTGCAAAAGCTGATGTGGAAGATTGTGAATGACGATCGCTATGTTGCAAACCCTGCCAACGGGTCGAGACACAATCGTGGATCTGCGGTAGATGTCACATTGGTAGACAAGTCTGGCAAAGAATTAGAAATGCCAACAGGATTTGATGATTTTAGCGATCGTGCTCATCGTGATTACAACAATGTCAGCAAGGCAGCAAAAGAAAATCGCCAGGCTCTAGAAGCAGCAATGATCAAACGCGGGTTTATCCCTTTGCAAGCTGAGTGGTGGCACTTTGATGCAAAAGATTGGAAACAGTCGCCCTTGATGGATATATCGTTTGAGGCGATTCCTGAGTAGATTCATAGACACCTCGAAGATCACTCATCAAGGATCTTGGATCAAATGACCTGACTATAGGGTGATCATCTAACGCAAATTTTTAACTATTAATTCGGCGATTCATACTTCGATTCAGCAACGCATTCAATAAGTTGGATTATTCGTTCAGCATTTTTCTGGCTAACTGGCGTTTTGTTAAATAGCCCAAGGTTTGCATCGCTCGATCGATTTCTGGTGTCCAAGGCAACCCGCAGTTAAGGCGCAGACAATTGGCGTAGTTGCCAGAAGGTGAAAACATCACGCCCGGAGCAACGCTGATTTGATGGTCTAATGCCTCTTCGTAGAGTGCCATTGCTTCAAATTCGTTGGATAACTCTAGCCATAGAACATATCCTCCACTGGGTCGTGTGACTTTGGTTTCGGCGGGGAAGTAGTCACAGACGGCTTGGGTCATGCGAATGATTTGAGACTGGTAAGCGCGGCGGAGTTGTCGCAGGTGACGATCGTAGCCTCCGTTTCCGAGAAAGGCGGCGACGGTGAGCTGAGACGCGATCGAGGTCATCCAATTCATGGCCATTTTAAGTTGCTCGATTTTGAGCTGATAGCGTCCGGGCACTGACCAACCGACGCGCAATCCGGGTGAGAGGGTTTTGCTGGCAGACGCACAGTAGAGAACGCGCCCTTCTGTATCGAAGGCTTTGACGGCTTTGGGGCGGGTGCCTTCAAAGTGCAAATCGCCGTAGATGTCGTCTTCGATCAGGGGAATGTCGTATTGGTTTAATAAGGTGACTAAATGCTGTTTATTGACATCACTCATACAGCTTCCTAATGGGTTGCTGAAGTTTGGGACTAGCGCACAGGCGGCGATTTGGCGATGCTCAAGGGCGGCTTCTAAGTGGTCAAGAGAAATGCCTTCTTGGGGATGAGTAGGCAATTCTAAGGCTTTGAGATGAAGAGATTCTAGTGCTTCGAGGATGCCATAGTAGCAGGGAGACTCGATCGCGACAGTATCGCCTGGTTTCGTGACGGCTCGTAGAGACAAATAGACCGCTTCTGTGGTGCCGTTGGTGATTACAATCTCGTTGGGATTGATGGAGCAACCTGCATCAATTAAGCGTTTAGCTACTTCGTGATGCAGCGATTCACATCCCTTGGCGATCGAGTAAGAGTGAACGGCTTCGGAGTGGGTGCGAATTATCTGACTCATTAGGCGATTGAGGGTCGCGATCGGCAACAGTTCTAAACCGGGGACGGCTGCGCCAAGTTTGACTTTATTGGGGTCGCGCATGGTGACTCCGACCCGATAAGCGAGGGAGACTTCAACGGGGAAGTTGTGTTTGGGCAAAGCGGATTGTTTTGGCTCGTCAGGAGTGAATAAATGGGATTGTTTGACGAAATATCCTGACTGGGGACGGGCCCCGATTAAACCTTGATCTTCTAATAATCGGTATGCCTCTAAAACGGTGGAGATGCTCACCGAAAATTGTTCGTGCAGTTTGCGAACGGAGGGCAGACGATCGCCGGGTTGCAGTGTTTTTTCGGTGATTAAAGTGCGAATCCGATCGGCAACGTGTTCATAAAGGTGTTGAGACGGAGCGAGTGATTGGAGGGTCATCGCGATTCCTCAATGGCTCAAATGCCTGTTTTTGGTTGCGAGAGATACAGTTTAGAGCGATCGCAACCATAACAGTTGCAGAAACTAAAACTGTAACCATAACAATTTAACTCAACTGCATCTGTTTTGCTCGTGAGAGATCCGGCAATATTACATGAAGACGATTAGTTCTGAATTAACGAGGTGTGAATCTCTTTTATCAACTGGAACAGAATCATATAATCAGCAATGAAGGAGAATTTCAAATGAATCTGAGGCATTTATGGAATGATTTATCGAACGTGTTGGTTAATCGTTTAGAACCGAGAATAATAGAGAAGCACGATCGCTGTGGTCAGTCTTATTATGAGGTTTATGATCCGACGAGTCAGAAGTTTAGTTCGTTGAATTCTGAAAAAGAAGTGCGGGCTTGGCTCGATCAAAGATATTAAATGAATAACGAAGTCAAGGCTTACATTTGGGGCGCTCTTGGAATCATCGGATTTGGCTTGACGTTGCCTGCTACAAAAGTGGCGATTCCTTTGTTTGGAGTCGTTGCTGTTGGTGTTGGTCGTGCTGTTATTTCCGGTGTTTTAGGGCTATTGTTGCTTTGGATTACGAAAAGCAAGATCCCTACTATTAAGCAAATCCAAAGACTGAGAGTTGTAGCATTGGGTGTTGTTTTCGGATTTCCACTTTTTAGCGCTTATGCAATGAATGATGTTCCGGCCTTTCATGGCGCGATCGTAATAGGTCTTCTACCATTATTCACAGCGTTGTTTGCTGTAATTTTGGCAAAAGAAAAGCCGTCCGTTAGATTTTGGATAGCTGCTGTTGTGGGAAGTGCCACGATCGTAATCTATTCTATCTACGTGGGTGGTGGAAGTCTTCACACTGCTGATGTCGCGTTGCTATTTGCTGTGATTAGCGCAGCATTGGGCTATGCAGAAGGAACGAAATTAGCCAAAGAACTCGGAAGCTGGCGAGTTATCTGCTATGCTTTGGTGCTGTCGTTGCCGATTTCAATTCCACTATTTTGTTTTTCAGTGCAGATAAACTCTCAATACAACGTAATTTCTGCGTGGGTTGGATTTGTCTACGTGAGTGTTGTTAGTATGCTTCTCGCTTTCTTTGCCTGGTATCGCGGATTAGAGCTAGGCGGGATTGCAAAAATTGGACAATTACAATTATTTCAACCTTTTATTACAATTTTTGCTTCTGCTGTTTTGTTTTCAGAGCAGCTTTCATCTGATATGTTTTTAGTGTTGGCAATCGTGTTAGCGTCCGTATATCTTGATAAAAGATCAAGAGTTCTAAAAACTTAACTTTTCTAAGAGGTGTGATGGATAATCTAAGCTATCGCAAAACGATGGCGGAGTATAACCATTGGATGAATCAAAAACTTTATAAGATCTGTGCTGAAATCCCGGATGTCAAACGCAGAGAGGATTTAGGCGCATTTTTTAAGTCGATTCACGGGACGTTAAATCATATTTTAGTAGGCGATCGGATCTGGCTAGGACGTTTCATGGAACAGCCCTTTCTCGCAAAGTTAGATCAGGAAATCTATACAGACTTTGATGAACTTCGTCGAGAACGAGAAGCCACCGATCTGCAAATAATCGGCTGGTCGGAGCAGCTAACGTCTGAGCGGTTAAACCAACCATTTAGCTTTACGAGTTCGTCTGACGGTAAGACACGAGTTCGTCCGACTTGGCTTTTAGTCACTCAACTGTTTAATCATCAAACTCATCATCGTGGTCAGATAGCAACGCTTTTGAGCCAGTTAGGGTACGATTTAGGGGTGACTGATTTGCCTTATCTGCCCAGTTTAGAGACGCAATGAAGACCAACGCTGTGCGCGTTTTAGATAATCTGGGTATTGCCTATGAGTTGCGTGACTATGACGTTAACCCGGATGATTTAGCGGCTGAAACGGTCGCGGCTAAAATGGACTGCCGCCAGAACAAGTGTTTAAAACGCTGGTGGTTCGAGGCGATCGTACAGGCATTTTGTTAGCGGTGATTCCGGGAAATAGTCAGCTAGATCTGAAAGCGCTTGCACAGGTGTCGGGCGATCGTAAAGTAGAAACGGTTCCTCTTAAAGAGGTTCAGTCATTAACGGGCTATATTCGCGGTGGGATGACGGCTCTGGCTTGCAAAAAAGATTACCCAGTTTTCGTCGATGAGTTAATCGAAGTTTTTGATGTGATTGCGATTTCTGCGGGTGTGCGAGGAACGCAAATTTTACTGGCTCCTGCGGATTATCTTCGAGCCGTCAAAGGAACTGTAGGTATGATCTCACAAGACAAATCTTAGAACTCAAGTGTTTTTAATTGTGGCAGCAGTTTTGCAAAAGCTCTGCCCCGATGACTAATCTTGTGCTTAATGTCTGGGGACATTTCGGCATAGGTCATCCCTTGCTCTGGGACATAAAAAATCGGATCGTAGCCAAACCCTCCTGAGCCGCTAGGAGCGGTAAGAATTTCACCCGGACAGATGCCTTGGGTTTGCAGGACGATCGTGCCATCAGGTCGAGCCAGGGCGATCGCACACACAAACTGAGCGCTGCGATTTGGGTTGTCGCCTAATTCGCGAAGTAAACGGGCAATGCGATCGTGATCGGTTGCACCATATCGAGCCGAAAATAACCCTGGTGCGCCATTAAGAGCTGTCACCTCTAAACCGGAGTCATCCGCGATCGACCAATGGCCCAATGCTTTGGCAACCTGTGACGCTTTTAGTTCAGCATTTTCAATAAAGGTTGTCCCGGTTTCCTCAATGTCTAACGCTTCTGGCTTGAGGGTCAACTCCCAAGCAGGATCGGTTAAATAGGCCTGCATTTCATGCAATTTGCCAGGATTTCCGGTGGCGACAATGAGTTTAGGCATGGGTGATGACTACTTCGGTTTCCCCGATCCACTGCTGGAGTGCTTCCCAGTTTAAAATGTCTTGCAGTAGAGTCTGATAGCCCGACACGTTGGGGTGCAGTCCGTCTTCGGTGAGTTGAGCTTGACACCAGTTAGTGCCTCGCGACATCCACAAATCAAAGAGGTCTAGATAAGGAATTTGGCGATCGTGACAGGCAAGACGCGTCGCTTCTTTATAGCGGTGCTGGTCGGCGTGATTGTAATAGAGACAGTCGAGAAAGGGCATTTTTGTTTCGTCTACGGGCACTGCACCGACAAACAAAACGGGACAGAGACGACTCGCCCGATCGAGCAAATCTGCGATGCCAATCTGAAAGCCCTCAAACTCTGTAAAGTTTTTGCCGTCTGGTCGGGCAAGTCTAGGAGAGTCGTTCGTTCCCACTGAGAGAATGATCAAATCGGGGACTCGGTTTCGCAACTCACCCCGATGCCGAAATTCATTTTCTAGCCGTTTGGCAACCTGCCGCACTCCATCTCCGCGCACTCCTAAGTTATAGAGGGCATGGTTGGGGCTGCCAGGGGTCATCCACTGCCGCCGCAGTCGCTCAACCCAGCCGCCCCCGATCGGGTCGCCAAAGCCATAAATTAAGCTGTCTCCAAGAGCGAGCAGTCTTAATGAAGGCTGATTTGCTTGAGATCCATTCAATTGAGGGGAGGGGGAGGCAATTATTTGCATAAATGCGTGCTATCGGGGGCAGGTCTACGCTATTAATAGATTAGACTTATTGGAAATCTACCATTGCAGGGAAAGATTTGAAAATCTTTACAACTCCCTAGATAGACTATATCGTCTGATTGGCATATAGAAGCTGTGTCGCTCTTGTTTTCTACGAACTATTCACCCAAGGCAGTCTCTATGGCAAAATCTGGCTCTCTTCACAAGCGTCCTACGTTTGACACGACTCAGTTAATGCGGCGATCGGATGAACTGATCGCGGCAGCTTCTAACCGTTATCGGATTACGGTGCAGGTGGCAAATCGCGCTAAACGGCGGCGTTTTGAGGATTTTGATAGTGGAGATGATCCGATGATGAAGCCTGTAATGCGGGCGATCGTTGAGATGTCTGATGAGCTAACTCAGCCAGAAATTATCGGCGAGTAGCTTGATTTGTTAATTTTGATGAGATGGGGTTGAGACGTTTGATCGTTTCTGCCCCATTTATTTTGTTAAATAAGCTGTCTCACAGTTCTTATATTGGACTCTTTATAAGTCTATCTGCTAGTCTCATTTAAGATTTGTGAATGTGTCTAGACCTGTCTCGCTGTTCTCAGATTGGACTTTTGGCGAGTCTAAAGAATAGTCTTACCTAAGATTTAAGGCATTGCTGAATTGCGGTATGAAATGCTAAATTCGCCCTCACCCTAGCCCTCTCCCAGAAGGAGAGGGAACAAGACTTCTGGCTCCCTTCTCCCTGGGGAGAAGGGTTGGGAAGGGCCTCGCCCCACTTCGTGAGGAGGGCAATTCATACATTCATTCAGCAACGCCAGATTTAAGATCTGCTGATTCTGGAAGAACCACTCAGGTTTGTGTGGTTTCTCCTGCCAGTTGCAACACTTCGCTGTATAACCGAGGGCTAATCCGAAAGTTTGCCCGTTGAATCAAAGCATCCATCATTGGGTGAACTTTTGGAATTAGAGCTTGGCTCTTGGCAGCGAGTAAAACGCCTAATATTCCGGTAATTCGCAAGCCTTGGCGTTTCGCTTCGAGTCGTCCGAGGCGTTCGTCAATGAGTAATTGGGTTGCCTGGAGTTCTAATGCTAAAACGATCGCATTGGCTTCTCCAGGATCGAGGTTACGATCGCGCTCTAGGGTTCCGACCTGCTGCTGATCTGTGACGGAACGAACTTCTAACCAGTTAACGGTTTGTACGATTTGGGTGGCGGGGTGATTAATCCCGTTGGCTAGCAGTTCTTGGTAAACTGCATCGGGAATGATGACGGTGCCGAAAAGTTGGGGGAGCAGGTGAATGTAGCCTACTACGATTAGATTGGCGATCGGGGATGTATCACTGACGATGATCACAGTAAGCCTAGCTCTTGCAAGCCCCTGACATCTTCGTGGAGGTCTTCGACATCGTAGTGGATGTAGAGGTCACGGCTGGCGAGGAGTGCCTGGAATTCGAGTTGGGTCATGCCAAGAATGCGGCTGGCTTTGCCGAGGGTGAGTTTCTCGCGCTGAAATAGCAGCAGCACCACTTCTTGCAGCAGTTCGGCTTCGGAAAGTCCAGAGGCTTTGACTAATTCATCGGAGAGAAGCAAGCTCATAATGGTTGTGCTGAGGGTTCTGATTTGAGTATAGCGATCGCAGACTCATCTAACCGCAAGTACAGCGCGTCATCGTCTTTGTGTACTACTAATTTCACTGGGTTCTCCTACCAGAAATTTACCCTCGGTCAAATAGAAATGGCGATCGCTTTGCCCGTTGTTTCTGGTTCTGGAATGGATTGACCGTCTTCTTTGAGCGTGTCAATGTAAAGCTCGATCGCCTCTTAATTTCATTTTTCTCACAGTTCACTAAGTTGTTTCCAACAAAATTCTTTGTAAAGAATCGGGGCTTCTTTGGCTGAGATATGACACTTCAATGCCAACGACTTTTCCATTTGCGTTGTAATCTAGAATGATGCCATCGCTGACTTCTTCAGACTCGACGATCGCAGTTTCATCCAAACGCAGGTACAGCGCGTCATCTTGTTTGTGTACCACTAATTTCATTCGACTCTTCAGATCTACTCCTTTTGGGTTGAGTCACTAGATCTCTCCATAGTAAACTGTCGCAATTCTTCAAGGGTAGGCTCACTCGATTGATATCGTTCCTGAGTGTAGTCGCCGTTGCCAATCTCTAGCTGCTGAAGAAAGCGCAGCATTCCCACGACTCCTAAAGAGTCAATCAGTGCTTTGTACCCAGTTTTTCTGATTTCAGCTTGCTTTATGACTTTGATCTCTCTCTTGTAATACGTTCATTAACCAAATAACTGGATTTTCAACGAGGATGCCAATTATTTCAGGATATTGCTTGGCTTTTTTAAGGAGTCGATCGTCAGTGATCAGAAAGATATCTGCTGATGCCGATCGAGCAAAATCAAAAAGCTACTTCAGCAGACGAATGAAGCCTGCCTGTTCAAAGTGATGATCGGTTGTGAGGGCTTCTGTCAGGTTGAGATGTTGCATGATGGCAAAACTTGAGCAGTCAACTAGACTCCATTCTTTATCCATCCGAGTTGATAGAAGTTGCCATGCTGCTTCATCAAGTTCAGGACTAATATGCAGGATTTCAACATGAGGTGAAGTTTTTAAGCTGTGGATAAATGAAACTGTTGTCTTTCGGGGAAGCCGCAGTGGGCTAGTTAACAAAGCAACCAGTTCAGCGATCACGTAGTTGGTTGTAATGAGCTTCTGATTTTGTTGGCGTGCGAGCCGATATAGTGTGGCAGTCAGACTATGAGAGGGCTGAGACACATCAACTAGGTTTCCCCAACCGGATGTATCGGCAAAAATATTAGGCATTAGCGGGCTTCGTTAGAGTCGATTAGGGCTTGTCCTAGATATTGGTCATGATGTTCACTCCAGTCTGGAATGCTGCTGTTGACTGCACCAATAAATTGTTCTAGGGGATCATCTACGAACTGTTGAATTGAAGCAGCTAACCACTGAATTGTGAACTCTTCAGGGGACTGACCGCGTTGTTGGGCGATTTTGACCAATGGTTGATAGAGTTCTTCGGGAATTTGTAGCGTTAATACTTGAGTCATGTTGCTCTCCTGATTTGGGTTGGTTGATTTTCATGGTTTGCCCTCGATCGTGCGAATGACAGGCAGGGTATCAAGGGCAATGAGGTTTTGACGAATGGGATGGTCTTGGGCGTAGAGGCGTTGAAAGATGGCGCGGAGGGCTTCGAGTTTGTCGCCTTTGATGTCGTTGAGAGTGGGTAAGTTTTCGGCTTGGAGCGGGTCGGCAAAGGTGAAGCCGTGGGCGTAGAGATCTTCGGGTAAGTAGAGTTCGTAGACTAGCCCGTTGATGATTTGCTCGAAGTATTCCAGCATCAGTTTGTCTTGAACTGGAATTACATGACTTTTGTTAACGAAATCACTATTCATTTGGTAGCAGTAAAGTATGTAATCAACAAATATCCCAATGAATTGAGGTGTATCTGAGTGGGCTATTGGCAATTTGGCTAAATGACCTCGTTTTACCTGTGCCAATGCCTCCCCTTTTTCTGGATTTATAACCTTTTGATAAAACCACTTCAATAATGCTGAGTTTATTAATCCAAGAATAAAACGAAGATCTGTACTGTTTTTTTGAGGAACGATAGTGTATAAATTATCTCGAACGATAAACTGACGATTATCAAGAGTTGCCACCAAAGAATCACCTGTTTGTCGAACAATAATCTTCTCTAGAGCATCATGGCTTGCAGAATATCTAGGTTCTGCAAGCCATTCGCCAAAGCTTATCCAATAGTTTTCATTCCAAAGAATTTGAAACTTTTGAATTAGACTTCCCCGTAAAAGGGGGCGAGAAGTTTTGTCTTTCTTGTGTTCAGACACGTAAGGTTTAGCATCTACAATCGCTCTAGTTTGTGGCGGTTTTCCTTTTCCAACTTGAAAAGGCTTCGTACCCTGTGTAATCTTACAAAACTGATCAAGTGTCTTGTGATGCTTTAACTTATCAGCGACAGCAGATACTTCCGAGTTTCCAAATATATTTATTGAATCTCCATTTTTTTGTTTCCATATTTTTTGTTCTATGTAGTATGCTTCTTGAAATATGAATTCATCAAAAATAACGATACCTATTCTATTCTCTTCAGATTGGCAATAGTTGGATATAATTAAAACCTCTGTATCAACAACAGCAGCAAAGACAGATGTCAAAAGATGCACTATTTGATTAATTTGTTTTTCTGAAAACAACCACTTCCTTATCTTCTTCGTCTTCAAGTTAGACAGCAATGTATTAGGAATAATTAAAGTAATACATCCGTAAGATTTTGCCAGAAAAGTAGCCTTCTCTAAAAATAGGCGGTAAGTATCAAGCGGATAATCTTGATACAAATAGTGCTTCTTAAAGTATTCTTTTTGCTTAACAGTTATTTCCGATCCATAAGGCGGGTTGCCAATCACCACATCAAACCCATCTTTTACGCCATACATCCACTCTGGGTCAAAGAAGGTTGCAGAAGCATTTTGGTCATAAGGATTCCATTGGGCAATCTGTCGCGCCGTTTGGTCAGACCAGCCTTCTGTTTTTAGCAATTCACTAATTTCAGCGCGGAGTTCTCGATCGCGCTCCCGATATTTCTGCTTGGTTCGCTGCGATCGTGCCTTAAAAATCTCATGCCGAACCCTTTTCAGTTCATTCTCTTTTGCTTCGACTTGTGGATCTCGCAAAAGTAACTGTTGAGGACGATCGATACTCATCAATGTATTTGCTGCAATAAACTTCGTCTCTAAGTTTGGCAACGGCAAAATGCCTCGATTGAGTTTAGACTCATCGACTCGTTGTTCTACAATCAGCGAGATAAAAAATCTGAGCTTGGCAATTTGCACCGCGATCGGTTGAATATCTACCCCATAAATGCAGTTCTCAATCAAAAACAGCTTGCGCGGATAGTCCATCTCGTTGTCGCCAAAATCTGCCTCAATCTGCTGCAACCGCTCCTGAAGCTGCCCCACTGCTGCATCCCGCGCCGCTTCATAAGAAATCTGCTGCGCCTGTCGAATATCTTCTAACAGAGGCAAAATTTCCCGTTCCTTCTGCTGATGCTTCCACTGCTCATTGTTGGGGTCAAGCTTGCCCAAAATAAACACCAGCTTCTGCAACAACCCCATCGGAAACGCACCCGATCCGACTGCCGGATCAAGCGATTTTAGTTGGTCGATCGCCTGGATCAAAATCACCACTTCTTGCGGCTCAAACGGTTGGCGATCGCTCTTGTAATCCAACAGTTGTCTCAGGCGTTGCTCAGTCCTCACCCTAAATCCCTCTCCCAGGGCGGGAGAGGGACTTTGAATCTGGCTCCCTTCTCCTAATTTGGAAGAAGGGTTGGGGATGAAGGCATTCTGCAAGTACACCAGCAGCGACTCATCGACCATGTAGTCCACCACTTCACGCGGCGTATAAAACGAGCCAGTCTGCTTTCGTGCCGTCACCCGCGTTTCAGAGTTATAGGCTGCCAGCAAGTTTTCAAACACCTTGCCCAACAGTTCCGGGTCTAAGGCGATTTCTTCCTCGATCGGTGTATTTTCTGTGATGGTGAACTTGTAGCTGTTGAAAATGTCAATCAGCCCCCGCACCTTAAACCGCTTATTCTTCGTCCCATAAATCTTATTCAGGTCTACATCCTGTTCCTCAGAAAAAAACAGGTAATTAGGCACAGATAGCGGGTTGTCAGCCCGATCAGAAAACCCATCCACTCGAATCGTTTGTCTAGGCTGATCAGGGTCAGCATGATCCAAACACTCAAACAAGCCACCATTGAGAAACGGCACTTGCTCAAATAACTTCAATGCCTCCTCTAGCTGTTTGAATAATGACTCATAGCGATAGACGTTATGCACCATATAGTGCTGATCGCGTGTTTTGCCTGTATGTCGAAACTTCCGGTTTTCTGGCTTGTCTAGCGTATTCATCTCCTGATTGAGCGTGGCAAAAAACAAGTTTTGCAGAATTGCCTGATAGTAAGTACTAGAGTTGGGATCGTCAAAGTGGATCAGTTGAGCGAGGCGCGATCGCTGAAACAACTCCTCTGGAACCAGCGGCTGATCTCCCAGTGATTTCTCCTTGAGAAACCAGACAAAAATCACCCGTGTAATCATCCGAATCACGCTGGTCGCATTACGAACTTCCTCATCCGTTTCTGTCCCCGCTGGAAACACCACATGCTGAGTCGCCCAAAAATACCAGTTCGACACCTCGCGAAAAAACCGCTTGTTTAGTTCCGAGCTATCTAGCGTTTTCTGCCACGCCTGATGTAGCTCAACAAAATTGGTAAACTTGTGTGCCTTGTAGAGTTGCTCTAACGACAAATCAAACAAGATCTCTAGGTGGGCACGATGGGGACTTGCAAGGGCAATATCCTTAATCAGCGTCACTTTCTCCAGCACATCTTTCGACTGATCTCGCTTATGCAAGCGCCGATTGATCATCGATAGCGTGAGTGTCTGCCCATATAAAAACACCAACATCACAGGCATAGGAAACAGTTTGTTGATCTCGCGGGTAATGCCAGCGAGTTGAGTGCGCGTGTAGGTATTGCTTTTGAGGGCGATCGCAAAAAACAAATAAGACTCAATGATCGTGTTATCTACTCTGGAACTATCGCCAAAAGAAATCCGAAGCTGATTACTGCCCGTAATTTCATCCTTTGTCAATTGGAATAGCAGGTCTACAAACCGCCAGTCTTTCAGCAACGCCGTTTCACGATTGAACGATCGCCCCTCAGCAAAGCTATTCAGAAAGCTCTGAGCCGTTGGAGTCTCTAAGCGGGTACTTTTATCAACCCGATAACCCAACGTTTCAAACAGCGATCGGGCATTGTCTGCCAGATTGCCAGTGGCAAATTTTTGCAATCTTAGTGCTATCGCTCGTTTTGCGTCAGACATCGATCGCCTCGTTATAACTGTTTTCTGAGTTCTTTCACCCGTGCCCGAAAGTCGATCTCAGCTTGAACTTCATCCTGTTGCGCTTGCTCTAAAAAACAGTACAACTCTGTTTTCTCTACCCAGGTGAATGTCGGGCTGCGATCGACTTCTGTATAAGATTCCCCTTGAAGCTGATAGATAAGCCATTCTCGCCCGTTGTAGCGCCAAAACTCAGGCACACCCATCGCTGCATACAATCGATTCTTATCAATATCAGTGTGAGTAATGTCTACTTCCACCAGTAAATCGGGAGGAGGATCTTGAGCCAGGTCAACGTTTCGCCCTGCCACTTTCGGTTGGTTCTGAATGTAATAGGCACAATCTGGTTCAGACCCTCGATTCAGATCTTCACGATCGAGAGTCGTCGATCCCATTGTTTTGATCTTCATGCCAGATTCAACAACTAGAATCCGTACAAAAAGCTCAATCAGGTGCAAGAAAAATTCGTGATTTTCTGAGGGCATGGTGATCTCTAGCGTTCCGCGATCGTAAGTCAGGCGAGCCGCACGGGTTTGGGGCAGGGCATGAAGAATTTGCTGGTAGGCTTGCCAATTTAAACCATGCAGCGTCACCCGCTTTTCACCAGAGAGAGTTCTTTGCGTTTCTAAGGGAGCAGTGCTGACCATGAAAGACCTCTAACGACCTATGCTTCATTTTGAATCACTAACCACGTAATCAACTCAAAATCAGTGGTTTTCTCAACCTGGCTCTGCACCTCTATCAGCACGGCACTGCGGCTCGATTGCAAGTTTGACAGCGATCGCTTCCGAAACGTAGTGACGATCGAGGCGATCGCCGCCTGAAGCAACTCGCTATAAACGCTCATATCGTTGCCCTGGCAAGTCTGCTGATCGAATAAGTTGCAAAGTTGTTCATAAGGCGTGGTCTTTTCGGCGCACAGCAATCGATAAATTTCCAGAATTTGCTTGGGTTGGGCAAAGGTGAATCGCACGACTCGATCGTCTCGCACATAAACCAGAAAATGAGGCTGTAACGGATTCACGGCTTCACTTCCAGAATCACCCTTCTGCCTCAAACAGAAGATGACTCCAGGTGCGATGAAGTTATAGTCAGGATGGGGCGGAACCACTGCATAGAGTCCCAATGGTGCATCTTGTAAGAGTTGGCGATTGCTCTCAATGTACTTGCTAAGTTCGAGCCGAAAATCATCCAGCGTGAACTCAGTCAACGATACCGTCTCGGTAAAATCTTCGAGATCGAGTACCTCATCTTTAAGCCGCAGCAGTTGCTTATCCCGATACTTCAGGTCATCCTGAATGATGTCTTCAACGGTTGCCAGCAGGTTATCTTCCTGAGTTGCCGCAATATCGACCAGTGCCATCCGCGCTTCCACTCGGTTCTTGAGATTGATGTATTTGTTCAGGTCTTCGGTGGGCCAGAAGTTGACCATCTGCACTGTAGAACTGAGACTGCCAATGCGATCGATGCGCCCAAATCGCTGAATGATTCGGACTGGGTTCCAGTGAATGTCGTAATTTACGAGATAGTCGCAATCTTGCAGGTTTTGTCCTTCTGAAATACAGTCTGTCGCAATTAGTAGATCAATCTCACCATCTTGTGGCATCGTCAGTATTTTGGAGCGCTTCTTGGCGATCGGAGAAAAGTTAGTCAAGATCTGATTGAACTCTGATTTGCCAAAGGTCGTTTTGTTGCGAGAGGTGTCTCCTGTCACCAAAGCAGCCTGGATATTGAGTTCACTTCTTGCCCAGCTACTTAACGACTCATAGAGGTAAACGGCAGTATCAGCAAATGCTGTGAAGATTAATACCTTCCGGTTTGGCTGATCCTGTTTATTGATCGTTGGGCTTTGCACCTTCTGGGCAATTAGCTTTTTCAACTCAGCAAGTTTGGCATCGCGATCGACCGAAATCGCTGAAGCTGAGTTGTACAGTCCGACCAACTGATCTTTGTCTCGATCGAGATCTTCTAACCATGCCTCGACATCTAGGTGTGCCATCTGGTAGATCAGCTTTTGCCCCACCTGCATGGCATCTCGCAGTTCTTCATCGTCTAGTTCGGCGATCGTCATTGGTATCGCTTCCACTTCTACACTCTGACTATGAAGGGTTTGAAACCTTGTAATCCGTTCCTGAAGTTCTTCAATTTTTTGAATGGTGTTGTCCATTGTGATGGCGAAGGCAGAAACGGAACTTTCCAACCGCTTCAAAAAGTTGACCTTCATCATGCCGATCAGAAAATGTTCGCGATCGCCCTGGCTAAACACGGCTCTGTCTCTGTCATACAGCATTTGATACTGTGGCAAAACGTATTTTGCTGGGTTAAACAGCGACAGTTGATAGTCTGAAATCTCGTCGTTGATTTTGTCGTAGGACGGAAATCGACCTCTCAAGTCAATTTTGGGATAAATCGAAAGGGGTCGAAGCCGCTCTGGAAAGCCGCCTAATTCAGCAATGCTGTCTTTGTAATATCGCTGAATGTGTTGGCGCGATCGAGCGATCGTCAGTTCATCGAGCAGTTTGAAAAAGCCAGAACTCAACTTTTCTAATAGGTCGATCGTTCTTCGTTCACCCTGCTGTTTTGCCCAATTGGTAAAGGTGCGTTGGGCAGTTGCCAGAGTTTCTTTGAGGCTAGTGATGCCAAATGACTCACGGAATGCCTCATCCCGTCCTTCTGTCAGAAAATAAAGCTGGTTCCGCAGGTCTTTTAGATCATTGTTGACCGGAGTTGCTGAGAGCAGCAGCACTTTCGTTTTAATGCCAGTCTTGAGAACATCATCCATTAACCGCTCGTAGCGACTCTTGCGAATGATCGTGCCTTCTTCATCTCGCCTACTGCTGGTATTGTTGCGAAAGTTATGAGACTCATCAATCACAACTAAGTCATAGTTTCCCCAATTGATGGTTTCTAGATTGATATCACCCGAAAGCCCTGAATCTCGACTCAAATCAGTGTGAGAGAGAACGGTGTAGCTAAATCGGTCTTTAACAAACGGGTTCAGTTCACTGTTGTTCTGAGCTTGGTAAATTGTCCAGTTCTCTCTTAGTTTCTTGGGGCAGAGTACCAAAACTCTGTAATTCAGCAGCTCAAAATATTTGATGATTGCCAGAGCTTCAAACGTTTTCCCCAGACCCACACTATCGGCAATGATGCAGCCGTTGTGGGCACGAATTTTATTGATTGCCCCTTTGGCCCCATCTTTCTGAAACTCGAACAGCGTCTGCCAAATTTCGGTATCCACGAGCTGGCTCTTTTCGCTTAGTAGTCCACTTGCATCCTGGTCTGCCAGAAACTTCTCAAAGATGTGGAATAGGGTCTTGTAGTAGATAAATTGGGGACAATGATTTTGATAAAGCTGCTCTAGATAGTGCAGAACCTCGTCTTTAACCTCCTCAACTAGGGCCTCATCGTTCCACAACTCGTCGAACCAGGTTTTTAAGTCTTGGCGATCGCGCTTGCTGTCAACTTCTAGGTTAAGTTCAAGATTGTTGCCTGCACTGCCCAAGCCCAAACCCCGCACTGTGAAGTTAGAGCTACCCATGATGGCATCCTCTACCCCATGATGATCCATGTGATACATCTTGCCGTGTAGGAGATTGACTTGCGTGACTGACCGGATTTGCACCTTCTCCTTGATCCAATCCGCACACTCTCTGGCAACTCGTTTTTGTTCCAAACGGTTTTGGAGTTGCAAGTCTTCATCTTCTATCTTGAATGATTTTTTATCCGTTCTGTCTGGGTCAAGCGATCGCACAAAACGGGGTTCACCAAATAAAAACCTCAAATCTGCGATCGCCGTTAATTCTTGCTTGAGCGCTTCAAATGCGTAGATTGTAAAATAGGCAGAAACGATCGACAAGGTAGAGTCAGACTGAATTTTAGTTTTTAGAAAATCTCCAACGGTTCCTCGACGGTGATTATCGCGAATCCCAGAAGTTGAGATGGGACTGCTTGCATTGGCTCGATTCTTTGCAATTGCCATCTAATTCGCTCCTTACACCAAAGTGGTGCATGAGGTTTTAGCCAGTCTAGCGATAAAATTCACGCGCCAGTTTTCTGGGTTATTTCAAATTTCTTCGAGTTATTTCGCGCTCTTATTGAGAATGAAGAGGTTTCTGAAAGCTGTGCCTAGAAACGACAAAAGCCAGTCAATGACTGGCTTTCATGCTATCGGAGCGACAGGATTTGAACCTGCGACCCCTACTACCCCAAAGTAGTGCGCTACCAAGCTGCGCTACGCCCCGATGTCGCTTAACAAATATAGCATAGGGGATTGCATCCATCCAACCAAGCTGTCAAAAAACTTGAAGCGTCTGAAGGGCTTGTAGGAGTTGAGCGGCGGCGGGGGCAGCCCAAAATCCTTCGCCTCGGCGACCTGTGAGAAGGATTAACCGAAGGCTGTAGGCATGAGGGTAGCCTTCAACTTCTAGCCAGAGACGATCGCTTTGGGCTTCGCAGGTGATCGTTTCTTCGTCCATCAGTTCGGTGGTCATTTGCTGCATCGTGCGGCTAAGTTGTTCGAGCAGTCGTGCGAAGTCTTGCAGTTCGGGTGCGGTAAGTTCGATCGCCCAGTGATCTGCGCCAACGAGTCCTTTAAACTCTGGGGCTTCGGCATCCCAACCGATGCGCCAATCGGTGCCGCTTTTGAGTAACCGTCCCATATTAGTTAGGGTTTGAGGAGTTGGGCCCCACTGGGTTGAGTTGGGCGATCGGGCATCACCATCGAAGGAGGTTGTGGGCTGGCGATCGGGTTTGGAATGGGTTGGCGAGCGGTGGGGCTGAAGACGTTTACTAATGCTTGAACGAGAGCATCGCGCTGTTTGCGGGTGAGACGGTTGATGATGCCACGATCGCCCTCTAAGGGATTTTTTCTTAGGGTGTTTGAGCCGGGATAGCCTGTGTCGATGATTGGCTCGTTGACTCCTAGATAGTCGCCTAGAGTCATTTTCCAATCGAGGCGATAGTTGATGGGGCGACCTTTGACATACTGGTGATAGCGGATCAGCCGACTGACGAGGGTGTTGTTGGGGTCAACTTTTTGGGTTGTGCGGTTGATGTATTGGTTTTCTAAGGGCAGGTCTGGAATTTGCTTGTAAACTTGCTGCCAGGCATCTTGAGGTCGAATGGATTGGGCGATCGCGGGAAGGGGAGTGAGATGGCCGAAGGGTGCGCTAAGGGTGAGTGAGACGATCGTAAGTGTTGCAATAACACTTTGTTGAATGGGGCGCTTGGTTAAATGACGCATAAGGCTGACTCAACTCTCTAATCTCATCACTAGTACTTTATCGCATTGAATAAGAGGAATTGAGGTTACAGTTCGTTTATCTTAAATAAGACTCGGACTGGGACTCATTATGAGTCTTATTTAAGACATTTAAGACATTTAAGACATTAAAGACAACAAAGGAGCGCTATTCGTTTTATGGGTGCTGAAGTACAATGCTGCTAGTTGGCGATGAAATGGATCGGGACTGCCAAAACGCGCTAAAAAGAGGTTCATAATTTAGTCCATTTTTAGTCCAGTCCAGTTTTTCTATTTTCGAGATAGCTCTGAAACTGGCATCTGATAAAGCTTTTGAGTAGCATCATACAGTTGGAACTTCTGTGGACTCCACAGAAGTTCCAAGCCAAGGAGAAGACTTCGAGTCTTGCGATTGACAGGCTCGACCACAATCCGCACTTGGGCGATCGCATCCTTTAATAAGTAGCACAGGGTGAATCGAGTCAACGGAGCGATTGAGATTGTGCCATCAAACTACTGAGAAACCCATTTCCTAGCTTTAGTGAACTGGTGCAGTTCCGCAATCAGTATACGATCGCCAAAAATCTTGACCTGCCCAGCATTGTCAAACCGCTAACGCTCGAACCTTACGAAAATGCTTATGCGCTAGTGATGGAAGACTTTGGTGGCATTTCGCTCAAGGAAGTGCTGAAACGGGAGGGAAACCTGGGGCACGGTTTGACTGCATTCCTTCAGATTGCAATTCAAATTGCGTCAGCTTTGGATGGACTTTATCGATATCGAGTCATTCACAAAGACCTCAAGCCCGCCAACATTGTGATTCATCCCGACAGCAAGCAAGTCAAGCTGATTGCCTTCAGCATTGCCTCGCTGCTGCCCCGCGAAACTCAAGAGATTCAGAATGCCAACGCGCTAGAAGGAACACTGGCATATCTCTCACCAGAACAAACGGGACGGATGAATCGCGGCATCGACTACCGCAGATTATCCCAACAACAGAAATCTATAAGTTCTTTACGCAATCGGATACGGTGTCAGTTTCTGATGCAGCAGCGAATCCGATTTATCGCTTTTTGCACGATCGCGTTCAACAAGCCGCCTACCTCTAATCGCAGAAGAACAGAAACAAGCCGCTCACTTGCAGATTGGACAACTCCTCCTAAGTCACACCCCTAGAGCCACAAAAGAGAAGCTGTTTAATATTGTCAATCATCTGAATCAGGGAGCCGAGTTAATGACTCAGTTGCAGGAACGCGATCAACTGATTCAACTCAATCTGCGGGCAGGACAGAAAGCGAAACTGGCGACCGCTGATGCTGCCGCGATCGAGTATCTCAACGCTGGAATTACACTGCTGCCAATCGAGGGGTGGCACAACCAGTATGCCCATGATTCTCAAGCATCGCCTCAAAGCCAACGAATCTCGCCCAGAGATCACATCACCACAGACGATGGTAATTTGCCGAAAGTAGAATGCTTTGCTGGACAATTAAATCAGGTGTTTATGAACCTACTGGCAAACGCGATCGATGCATGCAAAATACTACTGGTGTAACTTTTTAGACTTTAAAGAGGCAGACTTGTGCTGCTGAGAAAACCGATTCACCGCTTAGTATTCGCAATTTTTAATGGGTATAACACCCTTCTTTTGGAAGTCTTATTCGTTTAATCAGATACCTATCCTGAAAGATGAACGATCGGCTACTTTAAAAGCAGGGTCACTGGAGATCACCATGAGTCTTAATCAAACAAGTCGCGAACAGACAGAAGCAGGCATCAAGGCACTACAAAGCTTCTACAACGCCAGCACTGGGCTTTGGAACACGACAGGCTGGTGGAACTCAGCAAACGCGCTCGAAACGACGATCGACTATTGTCGATTAACCAATTCGCTCACTTATCGAAGCAATCTCTCCAACACTTTCGAGAAAAATAAGCGCGGTAACTTTCTCAATGAATTTTACGACGATGAGGGCTGGTGGGCACTCACCTGGATCAAAGCCTATGATCTGACGGGCGAACAGCGCTATCTAACAATGGCAAAGACGATTTTCAACGACATGAAAGGCGGTTGGGACTCGACCTGCGGGGGTGGAATCTGGTGGAGCAAACAGCGCAAATATAAAAACGCGATCGCGAACGAATTGTTTTTAGCGATCGCAGCAAAACTGCATTTGCGAACTTCAGGAGATGCGGGTGCAGGCAGCTATTTAGACTGGGCCCAACGAGAATGGAACTGGTTTAAAAACACTGGAATGATCAATCGTGACAACCTGATTAATGATGGGTTAGACAGCACTTGTAAAAATAATGGGCAACTCACCTGGACTTACAATCAGGGCGTAATTCTAGGCGGATTAGTAGACTTGTATCGCAGCACTAACGATGGATCACTAATTAGACAAGCACAAGCGATCGCCGATGCCACCCTTCGAGCCTTAGCACCTAACGGCATTCTAAGAGAACCTTGTGAGCCAGACTGTGGCAAAGATGGTGCCCAGTTTAAGGGCATCTTTATTCGCTATTTAGGCGATCTTTATCAAGTCACCCAGCAGTCAGCCTATAAAGACTTTATTTTGAGAAATGCCAACTCGATCTGGTCGAACGGCCGCAATAGTGCCAATCAGTTTGGACTCTCTTGGGCAGGTGCGTTTGACAGCGCTGATGCTGCCCGTCAGTGCGCGGCGATCGATGCCCTAAACGCCTCGCTGGTTGTGACCACCGAAGCCATCACCTATCAAGCCGAAGATGGCATCTTGCATCAGCTTGTGATTGAGGCAGCCTACACGGGCTATCACGGCTCAGGCTATATTGCCGGATGGAATCGTGAGGGTCAGTGGGTTGACTTTAAAGTAAATGCTGCGTCTACGGGTTTCTATACGCTAACGTTTCGCTATGCGGCGGCTGGAGGAAACGCTTCTCGCTACATCTATGTGAATGGAAAAAGCATCGCTGATAATCAGATTTTTCCAGGGACTGAAAATTGGAGCCGTTGGAACAGCATCACGATCCCCAACATCTCGTTGAATGCGGGGAGTAATACTATTTCTGTGATTTTTAATCGCGATAAGGGCAGCCGTAATTGGTTAAATTTAGACGAGTTAACTATTCGCTAAGAAATCTGTGTAAGGGCATGGCACTGCTGTGCCCATTGAGATTGAAAATAACCGATCGTATTTAATCCACGATCGTAAAAACTTCGGCATTGCAGAACGATGGGATGAAATGGCTGTAGGGGTAGCGCCCCCGTGCCTACCCCTGACGGAGGGCAACCACAGGGGGATTGCCCCTACCCAATCATCCCTATTCAGCAACGCCAAAACTTCTTAATCGAGAGAACGCAGCAGTTGCCGCAAAGCTGCCTCATCTCGAAGATCCACCGCTTCACTAACCCGTTGCCATAACCCTACATCGGCTCGATAAATGCTCAGGGCTGACAGGGCAATTTTGGCAGTCTGAATTCGACCCTCTGCAATCAGAGACAGCAAAAACTCGATCGCGTCATCGTGTCTGAGCATCGCGATCGCCATCAGCCCAGTTTGTTGAAGCTCTGGCGATCGGATCTGTTTCCACCAAGTTTGCAAAATCTCAACCGCCTCTGGCAATCGCGTTTCTCCCAAGGCTAGAGCGGCGACTTCTGCGAGTTCGGCATCTTCTGCGATCGCGTCTTTTCGAGCATAGAGGCAGCGAGAC
>NZ_MPPI01000003.1:144887-212570 GCF_001895925.1 Phormidesmis priestleyi ULC007
GCTTCCATCTGCCGATGTCGAATCCCTTGTAAGAAAAGGGTTTCGTTGCTGTGATCGAGTCGATAGAGTGCTTCGGCAATTCGCATTTTTGCCAGACATCCGGGATCGGAGTCAGATCCACTTGTCATGAAGCGATCGAAGGCTGCAACCAATTCAGGGATCAGCGAATGTAACTCAGATTCACCAATTAGCTTCGCGGCTTGCGAGACGGCAACCGAATATTTGCTGTTCAGCACTTGACTGAGTGTTGTGATCCCCACGTCTGAGCTGGGGTCGGCTCGAATCTCGGCCAGCAGCGCGATCGTGTCTTCAAGCTTGCGCGATTTTGCCATGTCGTCAGTCTCCGCAGAACGCCTTATTCCACTCCTGACGCGCAGCTTGTGAGTTCTACAGGCTTACAGCGCTTGATCTCGACGTTGATTCCCTGTGCGCCTTCTCCTGTCAGGTCTTCGACATAGCCTGAATGAGCGGATTTTGCCTCCGCCGGGTCATCAAACGGGCCAAAATAGTAGGTGCAGTTAGGTTCTGCCGTCTTGATCTCTACCCACCAAGGAGTAGACATCGCTTGCATAAATCCCGATGTAATTTCCTTGAAGACGTTCAGTAATTTCATAGAAAGCAATTAAGACTGAGGTAAAGGTTTTTAGGCTGATTGTAGAATCTCACTGTCTATCATGCCCTCTGTCAAATCTGCGAAAACAGGAAAGAGCATGCGATCGTAGACATTAGATCTTAAAACTGTCCAGTATCTAGCTAACATTCTTAGCTGAATTTAGGCAAGTATCTTTAGACATTAAATTAATGAGTCGTTATTTGACCGACCCAAATGACATTAGTACTTTTTCGGTCATCAGTCTGTGCTGTCGGAAACGTTTTAAGCCTGGCTTTAGAAGACTAAACACGACTCTGGGAGTGATCAGCGACTTTATTTATTTCAATTCAACGGAGAGGGAGGGATTTGAACCCTCGGAACCTTTCGGTTCATCCGATTTCAAGTCGGACGCGATCGACCACTCTGCCACCTCTCCAGCAGTCAGATATTATATTAACCTAGTCGAGAGCATTGAGGGAGGCGCGTGAAAAATTAGCGGCGATCGAGCCTGTTCATCTAGCAGTTCACAAGTTGCGGTCACGATCGCGGCTGGGCTGACTTGACGCAAACAGTTGTGATGTCCTTCGGGGCAAATGCTTTTATAGCAATCTTTGCAGGGCACATCTTGAAAAAGCAACCGATGAGGCACCTGCCAGGGCGAACGATCGAGAATGAATGGCGGTTGCATTCCTCCAGCAATCACAGCCGTGACTTTCACTTTATGGGGACGGGCTTCGACGTGCAGAGCATAGCTGAATCCTAGCAATCCCCATTTGCTGGCGTGATAAGCAGAGGCGTTTGCCCAAGCGCGTTTTGCAGCAGTCGAAGCAATGTTAACGATGTGACCACTTTCGCGTTGCTTCATGTGTGAAATTACCGCTTTTGATAACACAAACGGCGCGCGAAGATTGACTGCTAAAATTCGATCCCAATCCTGAATCGCAAGGTCTTCGATCGCAACCGTTAAATCCGTCCCTGACCATGTTGACTAATAATCTTTTCAACCGCAGATAGAATCTGATGTTCATCAGTAATGTCTAATCGCATGGCGATCGCTTTGCCGCCCTCTGCCCCGATTTCTGCCGCCACTCTTTCAGCCTGGTCTTCGCGAATATCTGCCACGATCGTGATCACGCCTGACGCGGCTAATGTTCGACAAATCGCTTCCCCCAATCCCTGTGCGCCTAATAATTCGGCAACTTGCCGCGTCACGGCTTTTGCAATTTGCTTAAACTGACTTGACCCGTCTTGCGTCATGTTATCGCCGGGATGAGTCGAGTTTTTTGAGTTCGATGGCTTCGTGATTCACCACGATCGCGGTTGAAGAATGGCTTGAAACTGCACCGATTCGCTTTGTTGGATTTGAGGAGGTTGGCTTACTCAAAAACAGTAGCGACCGTTTGGTGTGGCAGGTGGCTCAAACCCATATTCCTTAGCTCTATTTCCCTCATTGGGTGGTCAGCTTCGCGATCGCAGTTGAGAAACATTTCGTTGGCTTCGTTTTGGTATTTTAGAAGAAAAGCACTTATAATTTTCTTGGGATATAATCAGCAGATCGCTCAATGCAATGGATAATTCCAAAGAATCTCGAATTGAAAATATACCAGTGCAGTTAGAGAACGGGTCTCTCATCAGAGTTGAAGCAACTGTTATTGGCTCTAGTATTCAAATTGGCGTTGAAGGTGAAGAGATTGAGTCAGATGTGGGAGCAAGGATTCAATCACTTAAAGAGGTCACTGATGCGATCGAGGGAATCGCTGGTTCAGTCGTTGAAAGCCTCAAAAAGTTCAAAACCAGCAAATCCAGCATCGAGTTTGGTGTTGAGTTCGGCTATGAGTCTGGGCAGCTAACAGCTTTGATAGTCAAAGGCACTGGCAAAGCAAATCTCAAGATCACAATGGAGTGGACTAAAGAATAGATAAAAAAGGAGTGTGTACGTGGCTGACCAGTCAATTTATGAGTTGTTTCAAGATTGCACCGTCCGGATAAAAACATCTAGGGAGAAAGGAACTGGTTTCTTCGTTGCTCCAGGAAAAATTTTAACTTGTAATCATGTACTAGAAGTAGCTAAAGACAATGAAATAGAAATTTATTGGAAAGATAAGAAATTTACAGCAGAGGATATAGAGAAGATTGATCGTGTAGAGAGTAAAGAAAGAGATCTTGCACTTCTCACAATCTCTCACATGGAACATCCATGTGCATATCTAGATAGAGAAGCTGATCCTCATGACCAACTCTACAGTTATGGTTTTCCTGATGAAGGTGGTTTCTCAATCAGTCCTACTTGCGAAGGAAAAAGTAAGCACGGGCAGTTTCTTACTATAAAACATGAAAGCATTAGACATGGATTGAGCGGTGCTCCACTACTGAATCGACGCACTTGGAAAGTGTGCGGAATTATTAAAAGCAGGCGGAAAGCAGATTTAATTTTGAATGTTTTAGAAGTGGTGGGTGGTCAAGCCATTCCAACAAAAGTGATCTTTGATCAATGGATTGGTTTAGAAAGTGAACACGATGGGTTTCACTACCGCGATACTCGTTGGCGCTCTCTAATTCCCAGGGCGATCGGAGAAATTATTTTTGGCAGACGACTGTTTACTTTTTTGTCACGAGTGGGGGTTAGGGTTGATCCCCTACCCTTCAATAAGGACATTCCTCAACCAATTGCCCTACAGAGTCCACTAAGCCTACCGCCTCTACGTCCCGATTTGCTGGGTCGCAGAGTAGAACTTGAAGATCTAGCATTTGCACTGAAACGCGAAGGCAAAGAAAAAGTAGCAGGTTTTTGGGGCAAGCCCGGAGTTGGGAAATCTATGCTACTCAAGGATTTTGCTCATCATAAGATTGCATCAGAATTTCCTGACGGTGTAGTGTATGTGCCAGCAAAGCGATTTTATATGGAAGCAGATTTACTTGAAGAAATTTTCTACCATTTTAACGAAAAGATTCGTGGTATCAAGTTTGACCTCAAGAAAATTGAAAGTACGTTACAGCTTAAGAAGATATTGATTCTGTTAGATGATGTTAGGCTGCCGCTGGATCAAATTCTTAACTTACGCGAGGCGATACCGAAATCAGCTTTCGTGTTCACACGGGAAGATGATCCCTCCAAACAAGGTGAACGTGCATTTGAACTTAAAGGCTTCTCCGAAGAAGAAGTGTTTGATTTAGTTGCCCAAGAGCAAGCGATTGGACGACCATTAACTGAAGAAGAACGTGAGGCTTTTCTAGGCAAAAAACCGTGGGGCGAATTTCTAATAGGTGAAGAAGATCGTCAAGCAGCTAAGAGCCTTTTAGATAAGTACGAGGGGCATCCCTGGAAAATTCGTCAAGCAGTCAAACTTGCAAGAGACCAAAATAAACCATTGAAAGATATTGCTGAGACAATCAAAAAAGACCCATCTGCAATATCAATCACTCAGCGAAGAATTCAATCTTTACCAGAACCCGCCCGTCGAATCTTAAAACAACTATCTGTTTTAGGTGTAGCAGGAGCAGCACTTCTAATTTCCATCTCCCGTTCTGATGCTGCTGACATTCCCAATATCGAACAGCATTTGAGTTCATTAATTCAACAGGATCTCATTCAAGTTTCTGATTCTCAGTACAGACTGACCTCCAATATCAGCGAAATTTTGAGTCAAGAGTCAGACCTAAACGAGTTGAAAGAAAAGGCTCTGGACTATTTCAAAGGATTTGTCGAGCAGAATCAGGTAGAGCCTGATTTGGTCTTTCAAGATGTTGATGCCATCTCAAACATTTTGGAATGGGCTTTTGAGTCTGGTCGATATACTGATGTGATTAAACTTGGTCAAGGTTTAGAAGCAGCACTCGTATTCAACGGATTGTGGGGAATGTGGGAACGAGTTCTGCAATGGGAACTTCAAGCCTCACAAGCACTCAACGATGGACAATCTATATCTTGGGCATTACATCAGCTTGGCACACGCGCCCTGTCTCTGGGCGACAGTAGCGCTGCTCGTTCTCGTCTCACACAAGCACTGACTCTTCGAGAATCACTAGGGGATACAGACGGTGCTGCTGTTACCCGTCACAATTTGGGATTATTGGCACCACTGCCGATCGTTTCCCATCTCATGCCTCCAATTACTGTTGGCACTGTAGCTGCTCTACTACTGCTCGGCTTTTGGTTGATTCCTGACCCCTGTTCTCGTGGCTCAACAATCTGGCGGTTGCCTATATTGAATTGGCTGAGTTCTTATTTTTTTCCTGAGAATTGTCTCCTAAACGAAGCTACGCTGAAAATTCCCGCCAAACCCAAAACTCTTGAGCCAACACCTTGTGTGATACAAGGAACTGAAGTATTCACCATTACACAAACCAAGGATAGTTTTAAGGGAGAAATCTCCTATCTTTTAAGGGGAAACCAAAAAAGAACTTTAGTAGAAGGAAATCGAACGAAAAGTGGCTGGTTCTCAATGAAATCTGTTGAACCTCAGCTTGACGAATGTTTCATCACTTTTGATGGAGAACAGATTCAAGGTCTTCCTTTCTCCAGAAAACAAGGAGAAATAGTTGGAGGTGTAAGTGCTGATGAAGTCTTAATTGATGAGAAGACAAAGAAGATTAAAACTGACAAATCTCAAGGAGCATCAGGGGCATTTCGGATGCTTGAAACTTCACCCAACATCTGGGCGCTTGAGATTCCTGAAGGAAAAGAGTTTAGGCTAAGACCATCTACCCAACCTAGCTCAGTTTCTAGCCCTGTCCCCTCACGGAGAAGTTCCCCAACACCCCAAAGTCCTTCAGTACCCGAAGCTGGACAAGAGCCGGAAGGTAATTCTGGCTCAAATCGAGTCCCAACAGTACCACCTGCACCAGATCCACCCATTGAATCAATCCCCGACCAGGAGCTTCGAGATGCTCTAAATGTTGCAGTGAATAACAAAAATTGGAGCAGAGCGATCGCACTCGTAGACAGGTTGCTTAAAAATGCGTCCCCAAAAGAAGCCAAAGATTTGCAGGAATACCGAGTAGTGCTAGAGAAGCGACTGGTTGAATCCTTTAATAATCCAGTGCAGACACCGAAGAACTAATCTTTGTCAAGTCATGTGTCGAAACTTTTATTAAATGCAGGAAGTACTATATTTCCTTTCCTCTCGCACAGCGGCTATAACTTTTATCATAATTCAGTTCCTTCCCATAGTAACAATGACCATTTCTCAACCGCTATCTCCTCCGCCAGGATTTGAGCAACTCACTGAAATACAACAAATTGATTACGTTCAACAGCTCTGGAATTTGATAGTTACCGCAGATGATGAGCTACCTATTCCTCAGTGGCATCTAGAAATCGTAAATGAACGTGTTGCCTCGCAGAGCAATTTATTAGATGGCTAAACGAAAACGATCGAGGGGACGTTACACAACAGTCCCTTCAAATCACAGCCCCATAACAGACTGATCAGAATTTCTCGTTTTCTGGTGGAGCCGCACCCGATCCTGGCGCAGCGAGGAAGAGATTTTTCGCGCTATCGCTCTGATAGACACAATCGATTTTAGGATTGCTTTCTAGAGCGCCGACATAGCTGAAGGTGTTCATGCGTTGACGGCAGGCGCGAACTTGCTCAGGCGTAATCAAATTGCGCTGCTCAAGCACCTGCCAGCTAGCACTCCGCAACACGCATCCCGGTTGAGTGTTCGCCTGAGCCACGTAAACCTTAAACGGGTTGAGCGTCACAAAAAAGCGGGTTTCTAACGCGATCGCACTCGCCCCATTTTGAATGCAGATTTCTGCGTTGGGTGCCCTCGCATCAATTTGCACGTTGCTAACCACGCTGGTGTCACTGGTCGAAGCCGTCGAGCTAAACCCGATGCCCACACCAATGCCGAGAATAAAAATGCCCGCAATGATAAAGAGAGAGGTGTAGTTAAACGGCGTTTTCGGCTTACTCTGCTTGCCTTTATCGGGCGGAGTGTAAGCCTCATCATCTCTTTCGTAATCGTAGGAACTATTTTTGGGTCTACGTTTCATGGTGGCTTGGCAAATTGAGAAACTATGCGAGAGTGGTTAGCACTCTTTTGTCTAACAGTATGACAAATCTCGATGCCGATTGACCGAGATTCTCGTCTCATCAGATTGGCAGAAATCGCGTATCCTAGACTCACCCTTGGGTTATTCTACGCCGACTCTCTATTCTATGTCTGAAGCGCTCTTACAAAACCGCGACTATACGATCGTTGTTGCCAAAACTGCCGCCAATCTGCTTAAAACGCCACCTGGATATGAGCAGCGTTGGTTAGCCGCCCACGATGCGATCGTGTCGCTGGCTCAACAATGCGAAGCTTTTGATCCTGACGGCATCACCGTTTATATCTCTTGCCGAGATGAAGCAGCCCTGTTTAAACGATATAAGCAAGTGTTGCCCAATCAAGTCACCGCGATTTTTGACGCTCACTATCCGCCAGATACGCTTGATTTGCTCAACGTGCTGCAATCTGCCCTGGATGACTATTTCACCCGCAAGGCGGCTCACCAGACAAAGCCCAACGGCGAGATGATTCTCGTGTTGATCGATGGAGAACCGCCCGATCGCATGGCGATCGCAAAACTGATTATCCATACGACTGAAAAACTCGACCAAGACCACGAACTCGGCATCGGCTTTCTTCAGCTTGGAGATGACTTTATTGCCAAAGGGTTTCTCAACGCTTTAGATGAAAACCTCAAGTCAGCAGGTGCCAAATTTGACATTGTTCACACTCAGGCTTTTGCAGAAGTCAAGCCTGACACACTCACGGGATTTCTGCTCGATGTGCTGAATGACTGAGCGCTGAAACTGTCACAACCTGGTAAGCTGAAGGCGGAACTGGATACTTGCAACTACCGAGTTAAAACCCTATGGAGTGGCACGCATCAGATGCCCAAAGTCTCGCGATTATCGATCGTGAAATTGGCGACCACATTTTCTCACCCGCAGAATATGAGATTGTTCGTCGGGTAATTTATTCGACCGCAGATTTTGAGTATCAATCTCTGATTCGATTCTCAGAATTGGCGTTGCAATCGGGTGCAGCCGCTCTTGCTGCCCGAACGACGATCGTGGTCGATGTGCCGATGGTGCAAGTGGGCATTACGACCAATATTCAAAATACGTTTGCAAATCCTATTTATTGCAGCATGGAGGCAATTACGCGCCCCCAAAAAGAAAAGACTCGTGCGGCGTGGGGCATCGAAACGTTAGCAAGACGCTACCCTGAAGGAATTTTTGTGGTTGGCGAGTCTCAAACCGCCCTCTCTGCCCTCGTAGAACTGATTGAATCTGAAGAAATTAAGCCTGCGCTGGTGATCGGCACCCCGTCTGGCTTTGTGGATGTCGAGGTAACTAAGGCTCGTCTCAACGATTCTCTCATTCCCCACATCCGCACTGAGGGGCGCAAAGGCAGTGCAGTCGTGGCAGCCGCGATCGTCAATAGTTTAGTCGATCTGGCGTGGCAAGCTTATGGGCGTGAAGGTAACGGCGTGGGCTGATGGGACTTAATAATCAACGCTGCGACGGCTGCTCGATCGTCGCCCCGTTTTGCGCGGACGGCGATTTTTAGAGGCACTATTTTGCGTGCGCCCCGATTTTTTGCGAGGGGGCTTGGGTTCGTCATACTCACCTCGTCTGCGGGGCTGATCGTCATCGTCAAGAAGATCGTTAAACTCAGGGTTTGTGTCTAATTTACGGCTCACTGACTCAAATTCATCGCGCCGGAGATAGGGATAGTCACTCACCCAGACTCCACATCGGGGCACAAAGATATCGGTGACTTTAGCAATTCGACTCAGATCAGGGCGATTGGAAAGCACCACCATTTCTGCGGTGTCGCCAATCGCGATCGCTTGATGTTCTCGCTTGATCGGCACCTGTAGCTCTTCTATAAACCCAGATTCGTCTTCGACAATCAGATTCAGCTTGCGTTCTCGGTTTTCGACCACGACTAACTCGCCGCGATCGTTCACCGTTTCTTCTTTACCAACCACTTCGTCTGATATGTAGACATCGGTTACCTCACCGCGCAAAAAGCCTGCATATTTATAGCGGCGATATTCACGATTCTTCAAACCTGCTTGCAGAACAGGTCGCCAGAGCCAATAGACCAGGGCAAAGAGTCCTAAAAAGAAGCGAAGCCCGCGCAATGCTCCGATCGGCAGCAGCCAACTCACCAGCAAAATCACCGCCAGCGCCGAAATTGAAATCAGCACCCGCAGCAAAAAATCGGAGAAGTTGCCCCAAAAGTAGGCATATTGGGCACCTGTCCCTACAGCAGGGATTAACTGTTCTAACTTTTTGCGACTGAGAGGAATTAGCATCGGGTGAAATCAAAAAATCAGTCTGGGTAATATTAGCCTAATACCATTTTGGGTTGGGAAAGGCTGATGATTGTCGTCATTCTAGCGATTTCAGCCTGTTTGCGGATTGGTTGAATGCGATCGATCACCCGTGATCAGAGAGATACTACGGATTCTTTGAGCCAGCCCAGAATTCTTGTCCTAAAAATCAAGTACTTTTCGTGAGGGATAATCGGAATCTATATTCCACAATGAGATCAAATCAGAGGAACGCAGGTCGGAAAAACTAAGCAATTAGGGGGCAACTGAACTTGTTTAGTAATTTTCGGTTTAACCTGTTCTTCAGATGAACTGCCTGACTCCGGGGGCTTTAGGAGTCAGGCAATTTTTTGTTTAAAGTAATTTTTCTAACCCATAGACCAAGGTTTTGAGCGCGAGAACTTTGCGAATCGAGAGCAGCACACCGGGCATATAGCAAGCGCGATCGCTCGTGTCGTGCCGCAGCGTATAAATCTGACCAGGGGCACCAAAAATCACTTCTTGGTGAGCAATTAATCCCGGTAAACGAATACTGTGAATGCGAATGCCTTCATCGGACTGGCCGCCTCTCGATCCCGGAATTTTTTCCGTCTCCTCGACGATCGGCACATTAAAGGTTTTGCCCAACTCCGCCAACATCTGAGCCGTTTGCACTGCTGTCCCGCTCGGAGCGTCAGCTTTTTGATTGTGATGTAGCTCAATAATTTCGACGTGATCGAAGTATTGAGAGGCTTTGATCGCTGCTTGTTGAAGTAGCACCATCCCGATCGAGAAGTTTGGGATCAGCAAACATCCGGTACTTGCCTTGTCTGCAAACACCGCTAACTCGTGAATTTGTTCAGCGCTCAACCCAGTCGTGCCGACCACGGGGCGAACTCCGTAAGCGATCGCCGATCGCACATTGCCATAAACCGCATCGGGATGTGTCACATCGACCACAACGCCCAATTCTTTCTCTTGAGACAGCATTGCCATCATCGACTCATAATCATTGGTGATCGGCACTTCTAGCGCCCCGCAGCCAATTACCTCGCCAATGTCTTGCCCATTCACGTCTGGGTTTCGCGCTACGGCTCCGATCAAAGTCATATCCCTCGCTTGAGACACCGCCTTGACAATTTCGCGTCCCATTTTGCCTGTGGCACCATTCACAACAACCGGAATCTGACTCGCCATAATGTTAGAACCGTTTTGAATAACCTACGGGCATTTTAGAATTAAGCGATCGGATTTCGCTCTGTTTAAATCTGTTTTGTAAACCACGCTTGTGAGCGACTCAACGCCTCTACATTCGGTGCGCGGTGTAGTCTACAATTGAGTACGCTGATTAAAACTTCTTTGATTTTGCAGGTAATCTCGTGACTTTTACGACAGAAGCTACTTCCCAGAATGGACGCTCTACCGTGTCGCCCGCCCCTCGTCGCCGTGCGGTCTTTCCCTTTACTGCGATCGTCGGTCAAGAAGAAATGAAGCTGGCGCTACTGCTCAATGTCATCGACCCCAAAATCGGCGGGGTGATGATTATGGGCGATCGGGGTACTGGCAAATCGACGACCATTCGGGCATTAGCAGATCTGCTGCCAGAAATCGAAGTCGTCGCCGATGATCCCTTTAACAGCCATCCCAGCGACCCTGAAATCATGGGCGATGCGGTGCGGCAACTTGTCGAGAAGGGCAGCGAAGTCTTGGTGACGAAGAAAAAAGTGATGATGGTCGATCTGCCACTGGGAGCCACCGAAGATCGGGTTTGCGGGACGATCGACATCGAAAAAGCGCTCTCTGAAGGAGTCAAAGCTTTTGAACCTGGCTTATTGGCGAAAGCAAATCGCGGCATTCTCTACGTTGATGAAGTCAACCTCTTAGACGATCACTTAGTCGATGTCTTGCTAGACTCCGCTGCGTCAGGCTGGAACACCGTTGAGCGAGAAGGCATCTCCATTCGCCACCCGGCTCGGTTTGTGCTGGTCGGTTCTGGCAACCCCGAAGAAGGAGAACTGCGCCCGCAACTGCTCGATCGCTTTGGTATGCACGCCGAAATTCGCACCGTTAAAGAGCCTGTGCTGCGAGTCCAAATCGTCGAACAACGGACGGAGTTTGACCAAAATCCTCAAGAGTTTTTAGAGAATTATCAACCTCAGCAAATTGACCTTCAGGAACAGTTGGTGAATGCTCAAGAACGGTTGAAAGCGATCGAGATTGATTACGATCTGCGAGTCAAGATTTCTCAAGTCTGCTCAGAGTTAGATGTTGATGGACTGCGCGGGGATATTGTCACTAACCGAGCTGCTAAAGCGATCGCTGCTTTTGAAGGTCGCACCGAAGTCACAGTTAGTGATATTCGTCGAGTCGTTACCCTTTGTCTACGTCACCGTTTGCGAAAAGACCCGATGGAGTCGATCGATTCTGGCTACAAAGTTGAGAAGGTGTTTAATCAAGTGTTTGGGCTTGAAGCCGCATAAAGCGTAAAGGGACGGGGGATAAAATAAACTTTATCCCTCACATCCACAATTAGTCATCTAGCGAAGAAAGCGCAAACTTTGAAGGGGGCTGATCAACTTTTGCGGCGGTGGACAGCTTTTGCAAAAATTCCTGTGCCATCGTTGCAAAGGCTTTTGCCCCGGCAGTACCTGGGTTTGCTAACACAACAGGCGTAAACGTATCCACGGCTTTCGACACATTCACATCAGGCGGGATTCGCGTTTTAAATAATTTTGCTTCACTAAAATCTTCGTTCAACCGTCGCATCACCTGCCCATAATAGCGACTCGAAAACACGTTTCCCGAAAGTGAGAAGGCAATTCCTAATAAATTGGGACTGATGGGTGTGTCTGCCTTATGCGTTTCTTTCAGCTTGGCGATTCGTCTCTCTAATAGCTGAATTCCGATCAGTGATAGTGGCTCTGGCTTGGCGGGAATGAGGTAGAAGTCACTGGCCAGTAAAGCACTGCGGGTAATCAGGTTATATCCGGGCGCACAGTCTAAAATAATCAGATCATAATCTTTGCGGATTGGCTGCAAAATGCTCTGAATCAAGGTTTTCTCGAAGTTATTCCAAACCTGCTCAAAGTTTGTTTGACCCTGACGAGTTGCCGTTTGGTGCAGCATTTCTGACACCATAAACTCATCGTAGAGATCGATATCGCCGGGTAGTAGGTCTAACCCTTTGACGTTGCAAACATAAGAACGAATCGCCTCCGGGACAGTTGTTGCAAGCTGCTTATCTGACAGAATCGATCGCTTAATTAAATGCCGTAGGGTGCGCTTGTCAGCTCTAATTTTGGCAAAATCTGCGGGGGTCATCAAACTGAGAGTGGCGCTAATTTGCGTGTCTAGATCCACAATCAAGACTTTCTTACCGTGATTTTTGGCGAGGCACGTTGCAATGTTCACAGTGAGGGTAGTTTTGCCGACTCCCCCCTTCATGTTTGCGGTTGCAATGATAAATGCCATGCGCGATATCCTCTCGGTGGTGATGACTGTGAGCCGCAGACTGAATAAGCACTTCATGATACTACTTTGCACTCTCAGTCATAAACTTTATCTAAGCGAAATTCTCTTAGCCAGATCAGTCGGATGATGGCTAAAAGCAGGTGTTAGGCTGAAGGGAGAGTGAAGCCGTTTCAAATCAAGGCTTCATTCCCTGATTATTTTTAGCAAGAAGACTGCCAACCTGTGACTGCATCTGTTTTTGCGGCTGAACGCCGATTATTTACGCCTGCAACTTCTCAAGCTGACGCAATTCCGCTCATATTTGCTTTCCCTAATGAATATAGTGTGGGAATTACGAGTCTGGGTTACCAGGTGGTTTGGGCAACGTTAGCCGCACGGAGTGATCTGGAGGTTAGTCGCTTGTTTACTGACGTTCATGAATCGTTGCCTTCACAGCCAGAGATTCTAGGCTTTTCGATGTCTTGGGAACTCGATTACGTCAATATTCTCGGCTTGCTGGAGTCGTTGGAGATTCCGATTCGATCGTGCGATCGCACCTCTAATCACCCGATCGTCTTTGGCGGCGGCCCCGTTCTCACCGCCAACCCCGAACCCTTTGCAGATTTCTTTGACGTGATATTGCTGGGTGATGGAGAAATTTTGCTGGGTGCGTTTATTGACGCTTATCAAGAAGTTCGACACGCCGATCGTCAAACTCAACTGCGGCACTTAGCGCAAGTCCCCGGCATCTACGTGCCCAGTTTGTACACGGTGACTTACAAAAGTCCTGATGGGGCGATCGTGCGAATTGAGCCGATCGACTCCACAACTCCCGCCCGCATCGAAAAGCAAACCTATCGCGGCAATACGCTTTCAGCCTCGACGGTTGTCACCGAGAAAGCCGCCTGGGAAAATATTTATATGGTGGAGGTGGTGCGGAGTTGCCCAGAGATGTGCCGCTTTTGCCTCGCCAGTTATTTAACGCTGCCATTTCGGATCGCTGATGTTGAAGAGTCGCTGATTCCCGCGATCAAGCGGGGTCTGCAAGTTACCGATCGGCTGGGCTTATTGGGCGCATCCGTCACGCAACATCCAGAGTTTGAGAGCCTGCTCGATTATCTCAACAAACCACAGAACGATTCTGTAAGAGTCACTATTGCCTCAGTTCGGACGAACACGGTGACTGAGAAACTGGCGCAGATGTTGACGAAGCATGACACCAAATCAATCACGATCGCCGTTGAAAGTGGCTCCGATCGGCTGCGTCAAATCATCAACAAAAAGCTGACCAATGACGAGATTATTCAAGCCGCCATCAACGCTAAAGCGGGTGGACTGAGTGCTATCAAACTTTACGGAATGGCAGGCGTTCCTGGCGAAGAACCGGAGGATTTAGAACAAACTGTCGCGATGATGCGCGAAGTCAAAAAGGCGGCTCCGGGGCTGCGGCTCACTTTGGGATGCAGCACATTTGTTCCCAAAGCCCACACGCCTTTTCAGTGGTTTGGGGTCAATACTCAAGCCGAAAAGCGACTTCAGTTTCTGCAAAAGCAGTTGCGGCCCCAAGGCATTGATTTTCGTCCTGAAAGCTACAACTGGTCTGTGATTCAGGCGTTATTATCGCGGGGCGATCGTCGCCTCTCTCACCTGTTAGAACTCACCCGACATTACGGCGATTCACTGGGTAGCTATCGCCGCGCCTTTAAAGAACTGCGGGGACAGCTTCCTGAGATGAGCTTCTACGTCTACGATACGTGGTCACTGGATCAGGTTTTACCCTGGAGCCACCTGCAAGGGCCGTTACCCCAAGCCACCTTGCAAAAACATTTGATGACCGCGATCGAGCAATTCACTCAACCCCCACAGCAACTTCTTCAGACTGCATCCTGTTTGTGACAGGTTGCTTGAGAATCTTCTTACGCCTTAAAGCTGCTCCTGTTCCCAAGAACGTCCCTAGCGCCAAAAGCCCGACAACTGGAGATGATTCTGGGATCGATTTAGACTTCAGCACCGAGTAAGCATATTCTCCAAGGACTTCGTGCCCTTTGGTAGTGGGGTGAAGCGGATCCCAAAACAAAAAGTTAGGTGCGTCTTTAACGGGATCGCAAGGCGTAGACGGCGATGGAGCACCGGGAAAGAGCGGTGTCGCAGGTAAACACTGTTCAGTCACGTTGGTGAACCCAAAGCGGCTGGGATTGGCGATCGCGTCGTTAACTAAAGCATTCACATCAAAAGGAATGATATTAACGCCCAAAGTTGAGGGTAAAACGCCCAAGGTTTGAGCCAAAGCAGTATTGTGAGTACTACTTAAAAAACTTAACCCCTGCGATCGCACCGGATCTTCTCGTGTCAAGGGAAGTTTGCCCAGATCAGGCAGGTTCGCGATTAGAAAGTTTTTGGCTCCACCCGCTGCCAGTTTTGTGACCGCCGTGCCGAGATTAAAGATCGCGCTCTGAACCGTTCCTTGAGGGTCAGTGAGGTTGGGATTTAGATAATCGTTGGCACCTGCCCACAGAATGTAGAGAGCATCCTGATCAGGAGTCGGATTCTGTCCTTGAAAAGTCGCGATCTGCTGCTGCAACCCCGGTAGCGTACTCGGAAATCCAAACTGATTTAGCAGTGGGTTTAACCCGTTCTCTGTCCCTGTTGTGGCTCCACCATAGGCAAAGTCATTGCGGGTATCTAAACTAAGACCTAAATCTTTTGCCAGATATTCAACCCAGACTGGGCCGTTTGAGAAGCGCCCATTGGCATAACCAGCCGACAAACCGCCACCAGAGGCAGGCAAAGCAGGTGGCGGAATCAACCCGTTTGTGTCTCGGAAAACGTTTCCGACATCAGAGAGGCTGTCACCAAACACATATAAATTCTGAAAGCTGGCTGCCTTGGCTGCGTTGGGCAGTGACACGATCGCCGCGATCGGCAATGCAGTCAACGACAGAATGAGCGATCGCTCAAAGGAAGTTCTGAATAGAGACACGTAATTCTCTCCAATGTGAAAAAAGTTTATGTAAACGAGAAATCTAACTCGTAGCTCTAACTAAGTTCTCTACTTATTACGCCAACATTTCTTCCACTACGGATCGTCCTTTATGAAATCTTTACTGAGAGTAAAGAAATCTACTGAGTCGAGCAATCTATAAACGTTTCACAAACTCTCTTCTACCCGAATGATAGAGAAGAAAGCAACAGTCCTTACAATAAAGAAGCCACATATCCGCGTTTCTTGTGATTCCCTGCTTAGTCCATCCTGTATTGACTTCATCCTTGCTTCCCGACTTTAGAGGCAGTTCGCTCCAAACGTTGGGATATCAGATTGGGATCGCTTTAACCTGGCTAGCGATCGTCGGCTTACTCGCAGAAGCAGCCAAACGCTTTGGCAAAGCAGAAAACGAAGTGATTCGCAAAGTGGTTCACATTGGCACCGGAAACGTCATTTTGATCGCATGGTGGCTGAAGATTCCGCTATGGGTTGGGGTTTCAGCATCGATTTTGTTTAGCGCGATCGCCCTCCTGTCCTATTACATGCCGATTCTTCCCAACATCAACGGCATCGGTCGCAAAAGCTTTGGCACTTTTTTCTACGCAGTTAGCATCGGTGTGCTGGTGGCTTGGTTTTGGTCAATCAATTTACCGCAATACGCCGCTTTGGGAATCTTGGTAATGACCTGGGGTGATGGTTTGGCGGCGCTGATTGGTAAACGCTTCGGTCGCCACGTCTATAAACTGTGGGATATGCAAAAAAGCTGGGAAGGTTCTCTAACAATGGCGCTGGTTAGCTATGCAGTGAGCTTGCTCATTCTGATTGGGACGATCGGGAATATCTGGCAAGTCTGGCTAATTTCGCTCGTCGTTGCCCTCGTCGCAACCGGGCTAGAAGCCTTCTCAAAGTTTGGGATTGATAACCTGACCGTGCCGATCGGCAGCGCTGCGATCAGCTTCTTTTTAAGCCAGTTACTGTTGCCCTAAATTCGATCCGCCAAAGGGGTGAGAGACTGGAAACGCCACTACCGCTAGACTGAGGATAGTAAACTCTCAGTAAGGAAACTTTTCTCGATCTCGAAAAGTCGATTGTTTCAGAACTTGAAACCATTTCTCCCAAGCTCAGATTGTCTCCTACCTTGTAACTATGACCTCCATCGTGAAGCCGCCCAGCCCAGCCCCTAATTGGGAAGAACTTTCTTTAACCTCTCAGCCCGACCCTGAGCAATTGGACAACATTAAAGCCCAATTGGATCTGATCTTGCTGGCACTTGAAGCGATCGCGGGCATCAGTTCTGAGGCAATGCTGCAAGCGGCAGCCGATCTGGGCTTAGAGTCGGTGGTTGCCGATCGGGTGTCTCTCTGGCGGTTACGTCAATCTAGCCCGTTAAGAAAAGGTCAAGGCGGCCGCAAGAAACTCGATGTCGAAGAAGCACGAGCGCTCTCGCTGATTATCTGCCACCTCGCAAAACAGCATAATGAATTGGTGCGTCGAGCCGTCGCTTTGTTAGAACAGCTTGCCGAACAAAACCGAGAACCCCACCAAGCCTCTCTATTAGGAAATTACTTAGATGCGTTTCACAACACTTACCAAGAGCGAATGGAAGACGGGGAAACGGTGCCAACCGAGATCCTGACTCATCTGGCACTCAAGCTGTTAATTGACTTACTGTTTTACGGCAGTTCAAACGGAGTCCGGCGGCTCTGGCTGATCTTGTTGGAGCGATCGATTCAATCTCCCCAGTCTTCTCTAACTTCTCACGCCTAACTCTCTCTGACGTATTTCACTTTTGAACCCATGTCCTTCTCTAACTCAGTGACCCGACGGTATACGCCGCCCACTTGTACGCTGGCAATCTCTGCGAAAGACTCGCCCCTCTCTCGTTGGATGGGTCGCTCTATGTTGAAACATCTGCGTTTTAAGCTCAGTTTTGACGACCCCAGAGTTAGCGATGACCACTGGGTGACGGTGCAGGGCGATCGGACTCAGCTAGAATCACTCTCTCAAGTGGTCACTGCTTATGTTCAGCAGTTTCTTAACCAATCCATCACCCTTCTAAACGCCGCTCATCGTGCAGAGAATGAGGTCAACCCAAGCCTTAATTCCGCGATCGCTTCAACTTTGAGCGTGATGTCTCGTCCTACTCTCAGTGATGCCAACTTAGGGTCTGAAACCAACCCCGCTAAAATTTCAATTCAGCCCAGCGGTATCCTCTCCCATGAACTATTTTTAGGAACCCTGGCAACTCCAGAATCTGGGGCCTCGATTCGATTGAGTGCGGTGCAGCTTGCAGATCTCGCCAGCGCTTTAGATGACTATGCCGCAGATGTTACGGCACTCCCTAATCTCAACCGTCCCGCTTGGGCAAAAACGTCTCCTCAGTGGACGAGTCTTGCCGCAACTGCGCTGATCGCCTTTGGGCTGACTGCCTCTGTCCTACGGTTGCTTGATCGTCCCGCTCCCAATCAAACCGTTGCCACGGGCAGTCAGGGAGCCAGCAGCAGCGATCAGCGTCTTGCCGTTCAACCGTTACCGAGTAGCCCCAGTCCTAGCCCATTAGCCACTTTGCCCACCGCTCCCCCACTCACCTCAATTCCTAATCCACCTGCTCCATCGATCAATCAAACCACTCCTTCAACGGGCACTCTGCCTAAGATCACCGTTCCGCCTGCTCCTGCCAATTCCGTTCCGGTAGAACCGCCTCCCGGAGCCATTACCATTCAACCTGCACCGTCGGGCGATCGTCCAGATGTCTATCCCGTGTCTCCTATACCAGGAAGCCGTTCAGAGGGTAACGCCAAGATTCGTAGCGCTCCAAACCCGTCTGCGGCAAGTCAAAGTGCCGGGGAGCGAACCGCGATCGCGCCCAGCAGCACCAGCCGTGCCCTCAGCAAAGACAGCACTGCTTTTGACACCATTCCTCAGGTCGCCGAAGTTAGACAATTCTTTCAGAAGCGTTGGAAAGTTCGCCCAGAGCTAACTGAGAAGCTGGAATATAGTGTGACTTTAAATGCTGATGGTTCTATTCTGAACGTGGAACCCCTCAGCCAAGTGGCAGGCGACTATATTGATCGCACAGGAATGCCCCCCTGGAATGAACCGTTTGTGTCACCCATTAAAGGCGGAGGTAGCGCCGTGATTAGAGTGGTTCTCAGCCCAAATGGAAGCGTTCAAACCTTCTTACAGTCAGCCAATGGTCAATAAAAAAGGTGGGAGTGTTCTATAAACGCTCCCACCTTCACTGAATCAATCACCTACCGCTAACTTCAATAAACTTCTACCGAAAGCGCAAAATTCTCGGCTTTAGTCGACGACACTTCGAGGGTATATTCACCATCCGTCCGCAGTCGCCCTTGCCAGTCACGAGACTTGCTACTACCGCCGATGCGCTGACCGTTAGGTGCGATCGCGCTAAAGTTTACCTCTCCTGCCACCACTTTCACCGCCATAATCTGCCGACTTTTTGCTTTCAACAAATATTGGCGTTTGTGATTAGCCTCAACTTTGCCAGTCACAGTTGTTGCAGATTTGCCGCGATCGAACTTGATCACTTGCGTGTCTGAATAGTCAGAACGACTCAATGGTGTGATCGAAATATCTAGCGAGTAAACGCCATTTCCGCTCACCTGAATCGTATACTGCTCGGTTGCAGGAAGTCGCCCTGTCCAATTGCGAGTTTGATGAGCAGCCGTGTCAACGCCTTGTTGATTTGCTCGCAGCACACTCATAATCACGCCGGACGACCCATCTAAAGTAGCCGTCATCAGTTGCCCCTGAGTCGCCTCTAAAACATAAAGCTTTGGGTCATCTTGCAGATTTCCCGGTATCACCATTGAGGTTTCACCAGAGAGAAACTCGATTCGCTGCGGTTGGCTGTTGCTAGACGACACAGTGTTGCTTGCAACCTCTTTAGCAGGGAGACTAATCGTTTGCTGAGTCGAACCCAAAGGCAGTGTGACCTTAAACAGGTGCGTCCCAATTCCCAGGGTCGCTAGAAGACTTGCCGCGATCGCTGCCCCAATTCCTTGATTTCGGGGTTGTTTAAGTTGACTCGACGAAACCTTCTTTAGCGGTTGCGAAGATGCACTGTCCTGATTGTGAGCCGTCATATAAAGTTGAGTTTTGATGGTGGTTACCTGTGGACTAGCGCGATCGCGTGACGCAGGCGCAATGTCCCGATTATCCAGTTGCGGAGGAGACAGCATCGGGTTGAGAAGTGTTCTTTGCATCGCTTCCATCAAGGGCTGTAAATCTGCCCACGTCTCTCGTGCCGATTGATAGCGATCGCCCGGCTGCAATGCCAGCATTTTCTGCAAAACCAGCGCTAACAACCCGCTAATTTTGGCATAGGGTTGCCACTGCCAAGCCAATGTCTGACTGTCTAATAACCCTTGAGGTTCACGACCTGTGAGCAACACAAGAGAAGTAGCACCTAGCGCATAAAGGTCACTATGGGGAGAGACATTTCCGGTTTGCAACTGTTCAGGAGGCGCATAACCCACTTTGCCGACGCGGGTAATACTTGAGACGATCGGCCAGTGACTCGCGGCTTCCTTCACGGCTCCAAAATCAATCAAGACAGGCAGTTCTACGGGTAAATTTTCACTTGCAGGTTGACCAAACAGTTGCTCAAAGCCCTGATTGTGGCTCCTGAGAATAATGTTTTCGGGGGAAATATCTCGGTGTACGATGTCACGATCGTGAAGATAGCTCAGAACAGGCAACAAGTAATTGAGAAGGTGTAAGACTTCTGTCTCTGAAAACGCCTGTCCTTTTTGTTTACGCGCTTGCAATAAACTCCGATAAGTTTGCCCCTTCACAAAGTCTTGCACCAAAAATAAGCGTTGCTCGTCTTCAAACGCTGCCCAAAAACGGGGAATCTGAGGATGCTGAATCTGGTAGAGCGTACTGGCTTCACGTTGAAATAGGGTTTTGGCTTTCTCGACCAAAGCATCATCTTGATAAGGAACCGTAAACTCCTTTAAAACACACGGCTCGTTAAACCGCTCTTGATCGATCGCCAAATAGGTTCGACCAAATCCACCTTGACCCAAGACTTGTTTGATCAAATATCGCTGGCGAAGCAACGTTCCTAAAGAGATAGAGGACACCATTTCAGTTTGCATAGCTTTGGAGGACAAGGAGCACCTAGAAGGACTAGTCACTGTAGCGATTATTACTCAATCTCTCTCTAAGTACTCATGGGGCATGACCCCTCATAGGGCTACCCTACCTTCTAGAAGTCTTTTGGCGTAAAGACTTTTTGTTTTATGACTAAGATTGCCCAAAACTAAACGCTCTAAAATGCTCATTCAGGCTTTGTTAGGGTTCGTGAATGAACTAGTCAAATATACGTAACTGCTCTTAACCTGCGCTGCTGAAATGCTGTGGAGAACTGCAAGGTACTTTATTAGCAAAATAACGCACGATCGTAAAAATCTTTAGGCTTCTAATTAGAGTTATCAAGCCTGGATTTGACCAGCAAATCTTCATATCACCCTCAGGACAGAAGAACGTTGAGACCTATTCGAGTATAAATTTTTGTAAAGGTGCTAAATGTGCTGCATTACTTGACTGCAACTGAAAGTTAAGCGAAACTTACACTTACACTCCAAACGCTCTCATAATTCATTAACTTCTGCGACGATTTAATTCGTAGTAAGTTGATTGCTGAAAGTTTAATAGAGTGTAGGAAAAGTTAGAGCAACCGTGTGCATTAACCTGTCTATGCCAGCGATCGAGTCCTTTATATAGACCCTTTGTAGAGCCGAGAGTATGGAAACGCTAGAGTTCGTGATCTACCCAGACGGTCGAGTGCAAGAGAAAGTTACGGGCATCATTGGGGCTTCTTGTGCAGAGGTAACGGCCGCGATCGAGGCGCAACTCGGTCAAGTCTTGACCCAAGAACACACCTCCGAATATTTCGCGCAAACCGTTCAGCAGTCTGCTGCTGTGACGACTCAAGCGACGTTTAGTAACTGGTAAGTCTTCTCAATTTGTAAAGTTTTAGATGCGTTAATAACTGCCATGTCACACTTCAGCCAAATCAAAACTCAAATTCGTAATTTACCTTCCTTGAAGTCTGCTTTAGATGATCTCGATATTGACTGGAAATCTGGCCCTCGCGAAGTTCGTGGCTACAAGGGCCTAACTCACACTGCCGAAGTTGTCATCGAGCAAGACAACGGCTACGACATCGGGTTTGCTTGGAATGGTCAGTCTTATGAACTCGTTTCTGATCTGCAATTTTGGAAGCAAGACAGCCCCGTTGACTATTTCTTAAGCAAAGTGACTCAGCGTTATGCTTATCACACGATCGTCAACGAAAGCGCTCAGAAAGGATTTCAAGTTTCTGAACAGAAGCGCAATCAAGATGGCTCAATTCGGCTAGTTTTGCAACGCTGGAGCGCATGATGTCTTCCTCCCAATTGCCACATTCAGGTGACGACTTTCCGACTACGGACAGGACAGGATTTGAACCAGAGTTAGGTGGTTTTTTGCGAGATGCAGAAGCCCGATCGGGGTTTGAACCAGAATTGGGAGGTGCCTTTAGACAGAAGGGCGTTTACGTCGATGAACTCGTCTGCATCGGCTGCAAACATTGCGCTCACGTGGCTCGTAATACTTTCTACATCGAGCCTGACTATGGGCGTTCTCGTGCAATCCGTCAAGACGGAGACTCAGAGGATCTGGTTCAGGAAGCGATCGACACCTGCCCCGTTGACTGCATTCATTGGGTTGATTACACAAACTTGAAAAAGCTAGAGGAAGAACGCAAATATCAGGTGATTCCGGTAGTTGGGTTCCCGATTGATCATGCGATGGTGGCAACCAGTCGGCGCAAACAAAGGATGAAGGCTAAAAAACAGGGACAATAATGTTCGAGTCCTGTTTAGGGCTAAGGCTCCAGTAGCTAGTTACTGGAGCCTTTTTGATTTTCTAATCCTCAATTTTTGCGACTTCAGAAGCCATTTCTTCAGTTTCTTCTTGATCGACTACTAACATTTGGGTCACAAAAGGTAGGCCAGCGCCTTTCAGCCCTTTTTTAATTCGCTCAGGAGTCTCTTCAAAGACGACAAAAAGCGGATAAATCTTGGCAGCGCCCTCACTGAGAATATGTTGATAGCGAGGCGGCATAACCCATTCGTAATCTTTGTCTAACAGAACCTGAGTGCGCCGCCAACGACTCAAAAAGTCAGAAAAATCTTCTTCGGGTTGGTGAATAAAAATAAAAATTTCCCGCCCTGTTTTGATTTTCCATTCTGGGTCGCACATGACGATCGCAATATCACAAGGCAACATCAGCGACTCAACCGTTGTAATGGTCATGTGACCACTCGCTGACGGAGACGAATGACGAAGCTTGACGATCGGAAGCGGAATCGTAATCACGCTTTCTTCAGGTCTTCGCATACTGGGCAACATTTCTAGATAAGCCCGATAGCGTTTGAGCAGCGCGATCGCTTCAGCAGGTTGACTATAGGCTGCCAACAGTTCTTCGTAGTGAGTTTTTTGAATTGACATAAAAGACATCTCTCATAAAAAAAGTCAGAAGCTAGAATTCAATCTTGTCTAACTTCTGACCTCGCTGTGTTTAAAGGTTCTAAGTGTAGTTAACCAAGTTTCTCAAACACTTTGAACATCGGTAAATACATTGCTAACAAGATGCTTCCGACCATGCCGCCTAAGAACAGAATCATAATCGGTTCCATAATGCTGGTCAGAGCTTTAACGGCTTGCTCGACTTCATCTTCATAAAAGTCAGCCACTTTCATCAGCATTTTGTCAAGTTCTCCCGTTTCTTCCCCGATGCTCATCATCTGAATGGCCATCGGCGGAAACACCTGTTCTTTTTGCAACGCAATGCTGATCATGCCGCCCGTCTGAATTTCTTTTCTGGCTTCGTCGATCGCGTTAGAAATCACCTGATTTCCGGCAGTGTCTCGCACAATCTCTAAGCACGTCAAAATCGGGACACCAGAGCGAGTCAGCGCACCAAAAGTTCGGCAAAATCGAGCCGTTGCCGTTTTTTGAATCAAATCTCCAAACAACGGCATTTTCAGAAAGAACCGATCCATCGTTTCCCGTCCTACCCGTGTTTTGTAGTATTGCCTATAAGCAAAAACGACTAGGGGAACCAAAATGATCAGAATGATCACATTAGGACTGCGAAGAAAAAGGCTAATGTTTAACATTGCCTGAGTAAAAGCAGGCAAATCGGTGCCAATCTGCTCAAAGATTCCGGCAAAGATCGGAATCAAAAAGATGGTCATCGCCAGAAAAATGATGGTTGCAAGAAACCCCACCACAACGGGGTAAGTCATCGCTGACTTAATCTGGTTCTGCAATCGTGAAACATCTTCTAGTAATTTAGCTAGGCGATCCAAGACTTCATCTAGTACGCCGCCGACCTCTCCAGCCTGAACCATGCTGGTATAAAGTCCGTCAAAACATTGAGGATGTTTACGCATGGCATCAGAGAGGTTAGTGCCTTGCTGGACATCGGCACTGATTTCCATCAAAGCTTTCTTGAGTTTTGGGTTGGTGCACTGATCAGCCAAAACTCCTAGACCGCGAACCATTGCCACACCCGCATTGACCAAAGCTGCGAACTGACGCGAGAAAACCGCCTTGTCCTTGATCGACACCTGAGCCGTCGCAGCTTGAAACTTTTTAAAGTCAAAGATGTTGTTAGGGTCAAAGCTCTCACTTTGTTTGAGTTCTTGAACAAAAAGCCCTTGATCTCGAAGCGTCGATCGCGCCTCGCTAAGAGAATCAGCGGTCACTTTTTCTTTCTTGGCATTTCCTTTGGAATCTCGGACGCGGGCAACGTAGGTAGGCATAGCTCAGAATCTAAATGAAGAATGAATCGCTAATTTGAAAACGGTAAGGGCTGAAGAACGTTTAGAGAAACCGATCGATCGATTTACTTAACGTTTGCCTCCTGCGACAGCACCTGCGGGCACCCCACCGATCAGTCTTTGAAGCTCGTCTGGACGAGAAGTTTTAGACATTGCGGCTTCAAACGTAATCTGTCCAGCTTTATATAAATCTGCCAGCACCTTTTCCAAGGTTTGCATCCCCAATTTTCCGCCAGTCTGAATAGCAGAATAAATTTGGGCAGTTTTGCCTTCCCGAATCTGGTTTGAGATCCCAGGCGTAATCACCATGAGTTCTTGTGCCATGATTCGTCCATACTCACCGGGTTTAGGGTTCTTCTTGGGCACTAATGTTTGGCTAAAGACTGCGACTAGAGAGTTAGAAAGCTGCACTCTGATTTGGGTTTGCCGTTCAGCCGGGAACACGTCAATCATCCGATCGACCGTCTGAGACGCTGAACTGGTGTGGAGCGTACCAAAAACCAAGTGCCCTGTTTCAGCCGCAGTGATGGCCAGCGAAATAGTGTCTAGATCTCGCATTTCGCCGACCAGAATGATATCGGGATCTTCTCGTAAAGCTGCTTTTAGCGCGTTTGCAAAGCTCTTCGTATCTTCACCCAGTTGGCGCTGGTGAACCAGACTTTTAACGGGTTCGTAAACGAATTCGATCGGGTCTTCAATGGTTAAAATATGTTCGGCGCGGGTGCGATTGATCAGGTCGATCATCGCTGCAAGAGTCGTCGTCTTGCCAGAACCCGTCGGCCCCGTCACCAAAATCAAACCTCTAGGCTTTTCCGACATTTCCCGCACGACATCAGGAAGTCCGAGTTTTTCAAAGTTAGGAATTTTAGAACTGAGCGCTCGCAAGCACGCCGCATAGGTGCCTCGGTCTTTGTAGACGTTGACCCGGAAGCGCGCCAAACCCCGAACCCCATAGGAGCAATCTAACTCCCAATTTTGCTCTAGATTCTTACGCTGGGTGTTGTTCAACATACTGAAAATGAGGCGCTGACATTCTTCAGCGCTCAAAACCTGGTCGCCGATCGGCTGAAGGTGCCCACTAATGCGAAAGTAGGGAGGCAACCCTGCGGTTAGGTGCAGGTCAGAGCCACCCATCTCGATCAGTTGCTCCATCAGGTCTTCAATCATCAACTCCATGCGGTTTGCTCCTTTGGTATGTGGGGATGGATTTCTAAATCAGTTTTTGGAATTTAGTCTACCCAGCGATCGCGTCCGTGCTATCACGGGATCTGTGAGTTGTTAGGAGATCGCCACTATTCTTGAAATCGCGAGGTCGTGCAGTAGGGGCAATCTAGCCATTCTTGCTGCATCTCGGCACCGCAGCCTCGGCAAGTTAGCGAACTCTTGCGTTTAGCCCGCAGTTCTGCCTCTAAGCCAGTGTCGGTGAAGGTGACACGCTCGATTTCCTCAAAAGTAGTCAGACCTGTACGCACTAGATTTAGGCTATAGGAAAGTAGTGTTTGCATGCCTTCTTCGACCGCCGTTTCTTTGATTCGCTCGGTCGGTGCCCCTTCTGTAATCAAGGCTTGAATTCGTTCGGTTACCTTCATCACTTCATAGACTCCCAAGCGTCCTTTGTAACCGCCTCCATTGCACTTCTGGCACAAGGTTCCATTGGCTCTTGCTTGTTGAATCTCGTGAGTTTGCAGCGTATTAGCTCTAAACAACGTTAATTGAGTATCACCAGAACTCGATAAGCCAAATCGCGCCAGTTCTTCGATCGTCGGCATATAAGGTTGTCTACACTCATCGCACACTCGACGCACGAGACGTTGAGCCACAACTCCTAAGAGGGCACCTGAGATCATGAAGGGTTCAACGCCCATCTCATCGAGTCGGGCGATCGCGCCAGCCGCGTCATTGGTGTGCAACGTGGTTAAAACCAAGTGTCCAGTGAGGGCAGCTTCGATCGCCGTCTTTGCCGTTTCGCGGTCACGAGTTTCACCCACCAAAATCACATCGGGGTCTTGCCGCAAAAAGGCTCGTAGCACTGCCGCAAAGTCCATTCCTTTTTCACGTAGAACTTGGACTTGAGTCAGACCAGGCAGCGAATACTCGATCGGGTCTTCTACAGTACTGATATTTACGCCGGGGTCATTGCGTTCAGCCAAGGCAGAGTAAAGTGTGGTCGTTTTACCAGACCCAGTTGGGCCTGTGACTAAAAGCAACCCAAAGGGACGGCTGACCATCTCTTGAACGGTTTCTAGCGAAACTGGATCGGTGATCAGCTTGTGCAAACCCAACTGCGTGACTGCGTTATCCAGAATCCGCAAGACCACCTTCTCGCCGTAACGACTCGGAAGCGTGCTGACTCGAAAGTCTACTTTGCGACCGTCATAAACGCGTCGGATGCGTCCATCTTGAGGCACTCGTCGCTCTGCAATATCGAGCAGCGCAATGATCTTAAAGCGAGCGGTGACGGCAGGAATAATCTTTTTGGGGAAGGGTTCAAATGCTTCTTGCAAGACGCCATCTTTCCGAAAGCGGACTCGCAAAACCTCTTCCTGTGGCTCAATGTGAATATCTGACACGCCCATTTGCAGCGCTTTGATCAAGATTTTGTTGACTAAAGCAATGATCGGTGCGGCTTCGGCATCAGAGGCATCTAAATCTACTTCAGAAGCGTCATCGTCAAGATCTTCACCCAGCGATTCCAAGCCTTCCAGGTCAGATTTGACATCGACTTTTGACTCTTGCTCTATTTGCTTTTGGACTTCTAACGCAGTGTCACGGTGTTGTGACATCAAGCGCTGGTAATCTTCTAACGTGATCACTAATCGCTGGAGGCTTAACCCTTTTGAGCGCAGAATTCGATTTAAGTCGTCTTGAGCAGCCAGGTTATCGGGATCAACCATCGCGACCAACACAAAAGGCGGTTGAGCGTCACTCTGGGCAAGGGGCAATAATTTATAGCGACTGCAAATCTCGATCGGAATCAAGGTATCAATCAACTGACTCATCTGATTAGCCGAAATTTGACTAATTTCTGGATCGAGTGACTCTACGCCATAGAGAATCTTCAGTTCAAATAGTTGTTGCTTCTTGTATTGACGGAGTAAGTCTGGTGGAAGCGGCTGTCCCTTAATTTTCTCTAAAGCGGTAGCAAGCGATTCACCCGATCTACGACTCTCAGCGAGGGCTTGGTTTAACTGCTCACTGTTGACAAAACCAGACTGAATCAGCTTGTTTCCAAACGGGGAGGAATTATTTTGGACGATCAGAGCACGACGCTGAGAAGAGGAGTTAGTCATAATGGCTGAACGAAGATCTCCTTGTAAAACATTCCCAAAAAACTTTAGAAAGACTCGTCAAATGTTCCACGAACTTGCTGAGAGGAGTGAAGTGGATGCAAACGCTCCTTCAGCCCTGCCAAGCTCTATCGACATTTGCTAAGTGAGATCATGGTAATGGCAAATTTGATAGGGGGACGATCGAAATATAGAAGTTGGTACAGATAATAACGGTTGTAGATAGCTCTCGTCGGAGTTTTTTACGACTATTTTTAGAAGATCTTTTTCTAGTATCTATATTTTTCAGATCCAGCAGTCACTTAACCCCTCATTTTTTAGGTGAAATTCAGTCAGAATGCCTTTGTCAGGATATGATGCTTTACGTTTGGCAGGTCGCAGAAACCTAGCATCCTGTAAACGATTAGGTAGGATGAAGAGAAGCCTTAGCTAAGGTAAGCGATCTTTAATGAGGGGATAAGCGCACGATGATTGACGAAGAAAATCAGCTACAAGAGACTCAAGCTTCAACAACTACTTCAGAAGGGGTGCCGACTCTAAATCCGCAACCGGGGGAAAGCGAGGTGCCTCAGACCGATGTTCAAGCTTCTGACGGGCTGCTAGGAGCCGAGAAAGCCCTACCTAAGAACGCGGTGGAGGATGACACCGACTATGAAGCAGCCTTTATGGATCTCCGCTCAACCTTTGCGACAAAAGAGCGAGAGTTAGAGGCTCTAAAAGCGCAGCTAGAAGACCGCAACAATCAATATTTACGAATTGTGGCGGATTTTGAAAACTTCCGCAGACGAACTCAGAAAGAGAAAGAAGACTTAGAGCAGCAGATCAAATGCTCTACCCTCAATGAGTTGCTGCCTGTGGTCGATAACTTTGAGCGCGCCCGATCGCACATCAAACCCCAAACCGACGGGGAGATGAATATTCACAAAAGCTATCAAAGTGTTTATAAGCAACTCGTCGATTGTCTCAAACGAGTCGGAGTGGCTCCGATGCGATCGGACGGGAAAGAGTTTGACCCCAATCTTCATGAAGCCGTCATGAGAGAGCCAACTAGCGAACATCCAGAAGGCACGGTTATTGAAGAACTAGTGCGAGGATATATGCTGGGCGATCGAGTCTTACGGCATGCCATGGTTAAAGTTGCAGCGCCACCAGAAGACGGAGAAATTCCAGCAACCGCAGGGGCAACTGAGTAAACCTTGCATCAAGAGTTTGTAGTTTCATTGCTGTCAGACGAAAGCCCGTGCTACGCTCGAAGCTAAGTAATCTAAGGCTTACTGTGGGTTTGATTTGCAGCTAGGACGTTACAACTATTTGAAGATAGGGAATAATTCGGATTAAGCGACTGAGCTTGTGAATAACTTTCGTGAATGGCTACGGAAAACTCAGGGTATCAGTTGCATCAATCTCTCAGTTCTGCATTCATCTCGCATAATCTTCACCGACGCTAGCTATGGGAAAAGTCATTGGTATCGACTTAGGCACGACCAACAGTTGCGTTGCTGTCTTAGAAGGCGGTCAGCCCGTTGTCATCTCCAACTCTGAGGGCGGAAGAACCACCCCCAGTATGGTTGGCTTTGGCAAGGCTGGCGATCGTTTAGTCGGTCAATTAGCCAAACGTCAAGCTGTCACTAATGCTGAAAACACAATTTTCAGCATCAAACGCTTTATTGGTCGCCGTTGGGACGATACCCAGACAGAGCGTTCTCGCGTTCCCTATAACTGTGTCAAGGGCAAAGATGACACAGTAGACGTGCAAATTCGGGGACGGAACTATACGCCTCAAGAAATCTCAGCCATGATTCTGCAAAAGCTTAAGCAGGATGCTGAGAATTACTTAGGAGAGGCAGTTACGCAGGCCGTGATTACCGTCCCCGCTTATTTTAGTGATGCTCAACGTCAAGCGACGAAAGATGCAGGAACGATCGCTGGGCTAGAAGTGCTGCGAATTATTAATGAGCCTACGGCTGCCGCCCTTGCTTATGGCTTGGATAAGCAGGATCAGGAACAATGCGTACTGGTGTTTGACTTGGGTGGCGGCACCTTTGACGTGTCCATTCTTCAGCTAGGAGACGGCGTTTTTGAGGTCAAAGCAACCTCTGGTAATAATCACTTGGGCGGCGATGACTTTGATGGCTGCGTTGTGCAGTGGATGATTGAGGCATTTCGGCAGCAGGAAACCATCGATCTGTCGGTGGACAAGATGGCACTGCAACGTCTGCGAGAAGCAGCAGAAAAAGCCAAGATTGAGCTTTCTGGAACGTTGAGTACTTCTATCAACTTACCGTTCATTACGGCTGATGAGACGGGCCCTAAGCATCTAGAGACGGAGTTGACCCGCTCCAAATTTGAAGAACTGACCAGCACCTTGATCCAAAATACGATCGAGCCAATGAAACAGGCGCTCAAGGATGCCGAACTCACGATCGAGGAGATCGATCGAATTATTCTAGTCGGCGGCTCTACTCGCATCCCATCGGTTCAAGATGCTCTGCGAAAATTCTTTAATGGCAAAGCGCCCGATCGTTCTGTCAACCCCGATGAAGCCGTTGCCCTGGGCGCAGCAATCCAAGCAGGTGTGCTAGGTGGGGAAGTCAAAGACCTGCTGCTGCTCGATGTCACCCCCCTCTCATTAGGAATCGAAACCTTGGGAGAAGTCTTCACTAGAGTGATTGAGCGTAACACCACCGTTCCAACCAGCAAAACTCAAGTCTTCTCCACGGCAACTGACGGGCAAACCTCTGTTGAAATCCACGTCCTTCAAGGTGAACGGGCGATGGCGAAAGATAATAAGAGTTTAGGCAAGTTTCAACTGACGGGCATTCCACCAGCGCCGCGAGGAGTTCCTCAAATTGAAGTTGCGTTTGATATTGATGCTAATGGCATTCTCAAGGTTTCTGCCCGTGATAAAGGCACTAACCGTGAACAGAGCGTCGAAATCTCTAACACTGGCGGCTTAAGCGGCAGCGAGATTGAGCGCATGAAGCAAGAGGCAGAAGTCTTTGCTGAAGAAGACACTCGTCGAAAATATCGCGTTGAGCTACGAAACAAGGCAGACAACTTGTTTTCTAGCTACGAGTCTACGATGCGAGACAATGGTGAGTTTATCAGCGACAGCCTCAAGGCTCAGGCAAACGAAAAAGTTGCCGAACTGAAAACTGCGATCGCCGATCCCAAAATCAGCATTGAGGATCTGACTCAAAAAGTAGATGCGCTGCAACAGATTTTGTTTGCGATCGGCGCTGCCGTCTATGGAAGTCTAAACCAAGACCACGAAGACTTTGGCAAGTCATCGAATAATGACGCTCCGAAAACACCTGCTGCATCAAACAGTGATTTTGATTTTGACAACGACGAAACCGTTCCGGCAGATTTTGAGAATGATGCTACGATCACGGCTGACTATGAAGCGGTCGATTGATCAAAAATACTCAGATGTTCGATCGGAGGCTTCGATTTGCCAAAGTTTGTGACCTCATCCTCATCCGTCCGCTAGATTTATTGCATAAATGCTAGATTTAGGTCTGAAGCGTTGATTTTGACTCAACCAAAATCGCGACTTGTGAGAAGTTTGAGAACCTAGCCCCCTCTACCCCTGACACAGCGTTCTATGGCTCGTGACTATTATGAAATTCTGGGTGTCGCTCGCGAAGCAGACAAGGAAGAAATTAAGCAAGCCTACCGCCGTTTAGCTCGCAAATATCATCCCGATGTCAACAAAGAGACGGGAGGCGAGGAGCGGTTTAAAGAAATTAACCTGGCTTATGAGGTGCTTTCAGAACCTGAAACTCGCGCCCGCTACGATCGCTTTGGCGAGGCAGGGGTTGGGTCTGCAGCAGGTACAGGTGGATTTGATGTCGGCGACATGGGAGGCTTTGCAGACATCTTTGAAAGCTTTTTCAACGGCTTTTCGGGAGGCGCTCCGGGTGGTCAGCAAACTGCTCGTCGGCGAGGCGGTCCAGTTAGAGGCGATGATCTGCGGCTCGACCTCAAGCTCGATTTCCGGGAAGCTGTTTTTGGTGGCGAAAAAGAAATTCGCATTAGCCATTTAGAAACTTGTACGAACTGTAGTGGTTCAGGCGCAAAACCTGGGACTCGTCCTCGCACCTGTTCGACCTGTTCTGGGGCGGGACAAGTTCGTCGAGCGACGCGCACCCCTTTTGGTAGCTTTACTCAAGTCTCAGTCTGTCCAACCTGTAATGGAACGGGGCAGGTCGTTGAGGAAAAATGTGAAGTTTGCAGCGGCGATGGACAGCGACAAGAGACTAAGAAGCTCAAAATCACGATCCCGGCGGGGGTAGATAATGGAACTCGTTTGCGGGTTTCAGAGGCGGGAGACGCAGGACAACGAAATGGTCCTCCCGGAGATCTCTACGTTTATCTGTTCATCAACGAGGATGCTGAGTTTCAGCGAGAGGGCATCAACATCCTGTCTGAGATCAAGGTGAGCTACTTGCAGGCAATTTTAGGAAGTCGCATAGAAATCAACACGGTAGACGGCACCGAAGAGCTGACCATTCCTCCAGGAACCCAGCCTGACACGGTTCTAACGCTAGAAAGCCGAGGAGTGCCCAAGTTGGGAAACCCTGTGAGTCGTGGGGATCACCTGATCACGATTTCAGTAGATATCCCAAATCGCATTAGTGTTGAGGAGCGAGAGTTGCTGGAAAAATTGGCAAAAATTCGGGGCGATCGCGTGGGAAAGGGCGGAATTGAAGGTTTTTTCGGTAAGGTGTTTGGCGGATGAGTGCTTCTGATGTCACTTCTGATTCTTCTAATGTGCAGATGGATCTGCGCGGAACCCCTTGCCCAATTAATTTTGTTCGTACCAAACTGCGTTTAGAGCAAATGCAGCCCGGTTCTTTGCTAGAAGTTTGGCTTGATCCAGGTGAGCCGATCGAGCAAGTTCCTGACAGTTTGACGATGGAAGGATATCGCATTGAAGCGATCGAAGATCGATCTGGCTTCTTCGCCGTGAAAGTCCGTTGCTAGTCTCAAAAGGCTCCTGGTTATGAGTTCTGAGTCAGAAAACTTAACCCGTGTGTCTGATGAAGTGACCCTATCACAAAGCCCAGAGTCTCTCTTGGGCAAGGTTCTGGCGGTTCAAGCAAATTATTATTGGGTGCGGGTAGAAGGGGAGCATCTCAAGTCGATGCTGTTGTGTACTCGGCGATCGCTCTTGAAAAAGATTGGTCAACGGGTGATGGTGGGCGATCAGGTGCGAGTCGAAGAGCCGGATTGGATTCAAGGAAGCGGCGCGATCGCAGAGATTTTCCCGCGTCGTTCTGAGTTGGATCGTCCGCCGATCGCCAATGCTGATCAAATTCTTTTAGTATTTGCGCTGGCAGAACCGACGATTGAGCCTTATCAACTCAGCAGATTTTTGATCAAAGCTGAATCGACAGGCTCAGAGGTCTGTCTTTGCTTAAGTAAGAGCGATCTCGCCATCCTAGAGGAAAAACAACATTGGTCGCAGCGATTAGCAGCATGGGGTTACAACCCGCTTTTTATTAGTGTGCGTCAGAGCATTGGGCTATCAGAGATTCACGATCGCCTCAGTCAGAAAATTACAGTGGTTGCAGGCCCTTCTGGGGTTGGCAAGTCGAGTTTGATTAATCAACTGATTCCCGCCGCAAATTTGCGAACGGGAACCGTGTCGGGCAAGTTGGCAAAGGGTCGCCACACGACGCGCCACACAGAGTTATTTGAGTTGCCACTGGGCGGACTTTTAGCCGATACTCCTGGATTTAATCAGCCTGATTTAGACCGCTCTCCAGAGGATTTAGCGAGCTACTTCCCAGAAATTCGGCAGAGATTAGCAGTAGCGAGATGCCAGTTTAATGATTGCACGCACCGCGACGAGCCGGGGTGTGTAGTGCGGGGAGAGTGGGAGCGCTACGAACACTACTTGATTTTTTTGGAAGAGGCGATCGTCTTTCAAGCTCATCTCAATCAGCAGTCTGACCCCGATGCGGTGATGAAGCTAAAAAGCAAGAAGGGTGAGGCGCAATATGAACCCAGACTCGACACGAAAAAGTATCGGCAAGAGTCGCGGCGGACTCGGCAGCAATCACTTAAGCATGACATCGATCGTTGGATGAAAAGTGATGAAGATGAGAGCGACTCAGTGGATTAATGAATCTAGCGAATCAGCAACACCGCAGACTGAAGCAGACCAATCACAAAACCTAGAATGCCGCCCAAATTAACGATCGCTTGCAGCTCACTTTTCACAATGCCATTAATCGCGTTTTCTAAGTCTGCGGGAGACGTGGCTTTGACTCGATCGACAATTACCTGATCAATATTTAAAATCGGAATCGCTTGAGCCACAATATTTTCGAGATCTCGCTCAAGATATCGCTCTAAAATCAACGCTAACTCCTGACTGATCACTTCTAACGAGCCAGTCACCGCATCCGACGTTTGCAGCCGAGTCAGAATTACCGATGCCACGTTTTCCCAATCAACCGACTCACTTAAGCCCTGCAACACTTCAGCCCCTCGGTCTTGCAGATAGTGACGGACGCTTTCACGCATAGTTTTGCGGAGTTGTCTGACGGTCGAAACGGGGAGGTTTTGCAGCGATAGGTTTCGCAACCATTCCTTTAAACGCGACTTAACGCCCAGCGAGAAGACTAACTCTGCGAGAAGGGTGTTGCAGGCTTCTTTCTCGTCTAAACAGAAGGCTCGTAAACGAACCAGCGAGTTACGAACGCCAAAGAGATTAGCGACGACCCAATAAGTGCCACTAGTTTTTTCGCGAAAGCCCTCGTCAATGACCTGGATGTTGCGATCGGTCAAAAAATCAATCAGCACTTGACGAATGCGATCGGGCGGTGCCACTACTTGAGTCACCCAATCAGCCAGTTTCCCCGATTGGTCATCATTGAGCTGAAACTCTAGAATCACTCTATCGAAAATCTGATTAAGCTGCTCTTCTAGAAATTCTTCGCGCCGTGCCAGCACTTTCAGGAGTCGCGGCAACGACTGTCCAAATAGATCTCGCAGAATGTTTGCCAAGATTTTGGCAGTTTTCTGCTCTTTATCTGATTCAAGTTGCTCAAGTGCCAGTTTTAACAACCACAGCAAAGCACTCTGCACTCGCTCAGTTTGCAGCAACCGACGTGCCAGCTTTTGCAACTCATCGGGAGTCAGCAACGACCCCATAATCGTGTCAGAAATCCGCTTGGCGAGGCGTTCTTGGTTGCGAGGAATCAGACCGGGCGTAAATGGAATGCGCTGTTTGCCGAGGTAGAGTGCCCGATAGGGGCGAAACAGCATTTTGATCGCGACATCGTTGGTGAAATAACCAATAATTCCACCAACAACCGGAGGAGCAACAAAGAGCCAGAGTGTAGAGAGATCCAAGGCAGCGTTTTGAGTTTTGAATATTGAAGGTTGAATGTTGAGGTCAAAACTGAGAACTCAACACTCTATTTCTGTATCACTAATACTCCCATCGTACCCCCGGCAGTGGGATAGTGTGTGGCTGACACAAATCCGGCTTGGTTAGCGAGGCTAACTTGCTTCGCTCCGGTCGGAAATTTATCGAGACTGGGTGCGATGTAGGCATATTCTTCGGTGAAGCCCAGTCGATGAGCTGCCGGAACCACCACTTCATCGAGATACCACTTCTGGAACGATCGCACCCACACATTGTTAGGACGGTGCATGTCGAGAATGGCAGCTTTTGCTCCCGGCTTAAGGACTCGATAGATTTCTTTGAGACTGAGCAAAATATCGGTGACGTTTCGTAGACCGTAACCCATTGTGGCGCAATCAAACTGGTTTTCATCGAAGGGGAGCGTCAAAACATCCGATTCGACCCAGTGAATAGGAGGTTTGAGACAGCGGCGATCGGCTCGATCGCGGGCGACTGCCAACTGAACCGAAGAAAAATCAACGCCATAAACCTGCCCCGTTTTGCCCACTTTTTCGGCTAACATTTGGGCAATGTCCCCGCTACCGCAGCAGAGATCGAGGCACACATCTCCGGGTTTAGCACCGCTCCACTTGACCGCCATCTGTTTCCAGATGCGGTGTTGACCGAAACTGAGAACCGTATTTAGCTCGTCGTAGACAGGAGCGATGCGATCGAACAAGGCTTGGATTTGGTCAGAATTCATCAATTTTGGAGTCAAGACTTAATGAAAGAAGCAAGTCTTTAGAATTCTAGATTTTAAAGACCTCCTTTTTGGCTTTAGGCTGCTAAATCGTAAGAATCAGTTCAAAATTGCGATGCCATCCCTGGGGAATAACGGCTACACGTTAGCGCTAGCGCGATCTGTTGGGCAGACAGATGCAACAGCATTAATTCATCGTCTCTGAGAGTGCAAGGCTGTCTCCATTGCAGTGATAACACCGCCAGCACTTCGCCCCGCAGCGTCACCGGAACAATCAGATGTGCTTGAACGCCAGAATTAGCGTAGTGAGCAACTTCTGACAAGCTTGCATCGGCAGGGACATTCACAGAAACCTGGATTTTTTGAGCGACGATCGCTGCTTGCACCATCGGGTCTTTCTCTAACCAATTTTCTAAAGACTCGGCTGAACTGTAGCTTCCTTGAGCCGTGAGCGTTCCTTGCTCAACGAGTTGCAAAATGCAGCCATCTGCCAGAAAATTCTTGCCAAATGCGGCGGCGATCGGTTCCAGTGTGCTTTCTAAGCTAGAAGCATCTTGAGCGACGTAGACAATCGTCGAGAGCAGAGCGGTTTGAGCTTGCGATCGTCGCAGTTCTTCAGTCCGTTGTTTTAGCAACTCGTAAGTTTCGGCGGCTCGCTGCACCACCGCTTTCAGCTCGCTAGGGTCCCAAGGCTTGGTGATGTATTTGTAGACTTGTCCTGAGTTAATCGCTTCAACCAGATCCTCAACGTCGGTAAATCCGGTGAGAATAATCCGCATCGTGTCGGGAAACTGGGGCACGGTACGGCTCAAAAATTCCGTTCCTTTCATTTCGGGCATCCGTTGATCGGAGATAATCACCGCGACTTCTCCTTCAGCAGACAGCACTTCTAAGGCTTGAATTCCGCTTTCGGCTTTGAGAACTTGAAAATCTCGCCGAAAGGTGCGGTAAAGCAAATCAAGATTATCTGGCTCATCGTCAACCACCAGCATTTTGGTCTTTTTAGGACGCTCTAAACTCATCGACTGGCGGCTAACGGGATCAAGCTCTGGAACTGTATATTCCATCAATCACTAACTCCTTCGCAAAGATGGGGAACAACCGATCGCCGACAGTATCCTGTTTTGGGCGTTCAGCAAGGCATTAGGCAAATGACACCTTCTTAGTCTTGCCATTTTGCCCCGATTTTTAACAGGTAGGTATAAAAAGAAATCTGACCGTAATCAGAAGTGATCTGTGGGTATTTATAGAGTGAGGAATTATTTTGACGATCAACAACCCGTATGGATAGTGAGATGTCGGCTAAAGGCAAGAGGCTTGCAGTACTGATTGATGCAGAAAACGCGAGTGCTGACTCGATCGAGGCACTTTTAAAAGAAGCGACCCAGTTCGGAACCGCCCACGTCAAGCGAATCTATGGGGATTGGACAAACGGACAACTCACAAATTGGAAAGCCAAGTTAAACAAACTTGCTATTCAACCGATTCAGCAATTTAGATATACGACGGGCAAAAATGCCACAGACAGCGCTCTGATTATTGACGCGATGGATTTGCTGTATACCCGCAACTTTGACGGATTTTGCATCGTTTCTAGTGACAGTGACTTCACTCGTCTAGCCAGTCGCATTCGAGAATCGGGGCTAGAAGTTTATGGATTCGGTGAGCAAAAAACGCCAGAAGCTTTTGTAAGTGCTTGCGACAAATTCATTTACACCGAAGGATTGAAGTTCTTAGAAAGCTGTGCCGAAAAGCAACAAAAAGAGCCTAAAAGCAGCATCTCTGATCCGATAAACACTAATAAACAACCTGCGAAAGAACTCCAAACTACGACTGAGCAGAGCTTGAAGATTGACAAAAAATTATTGAAGCTTTTGAAGAATGCTTACGAAGCGATCGTCGGAAAAGACGGGTGGGCAAGCTTAGGAACCCTGGGAGCGCAAATCAAAAAGCTTTGTCCAAGTTTCAACCATAAAAGCTACGGCTATAGCCAGCTTGGGAAACTATTGCAGGCAACCCAAGCTTTTGACTTCAAAGAAAATCCAAACCATAAGAATCCGAAAGTTAAGGATTTCCACGTCAGACACCGTACCGCAACTTCTGATTAGTTGAAGCCGATAGAAATTGTTTGAAGACATAAAAAGCGGGGTAGATGAGAACCTACCCCGCTTAAACCAATTAGCTAATCGAAATTAGTAACGGTAGCCACCGCTACCGCTGCTGTTATTGGCACTAGGCTTGTGAACGATAAAGCTCATCACCTGGCACTGCTTGATGTTGTCAAACGCAACGACGCGAATATAGCAACTAGAGTACTCAGAGCGACACTGTTGCACTTCGTTGAGGACTTCTTGAGGGCTGGTTGCATTAAACAGAGGCAACTTCCACATCGTCCAGTAGTAGGTTTCGGGTTCAGACGTTTCGTTGAACTCGATGCAAGGGAAATAACCTTGATCGATCGTGTACTGAATCTGACGCGCAATTTGAGCATCGGTCAGCGCAGGAAGAAACGAAAAAGTCTCGTAACGGCGCTCTTTTGGCAGAGTTTTCATGGATTTCCTCGATCGAAAGTTTTGCGTTTTTAAGGTTAGGGCGACTCGTCGTGAGCCTCTTCAGAATCGGAGGTTTCTAACGAGTCGATAGAAGAACTGGGAGCCGTTAGCTCTAATTGCGTGATCCGTTCTAACTGCTGCCGGCGTTGATCCATGTTGGCTTGCTGAATCGTCGATCGCAGCATTTCTGGCAGAGCCTCAGCGATCTCATTCGCAAGATGCTCTCTCACAGTCAAAATGCGGAATGCAAGATCCTGCCTTTCTCGAAAGAGTGCTTGCAAATAAGCTTCACCATCTTGAATTTTTTCTCGTGCAGAGAATTGATGCAGCCAGTAGGCGCGCTTTGGTTCAGTTTCATCCAACTGGGAAATCACCACCCGTACTGCCTGATAAGTCAGGTAGCTGGTCAGCGTCTTGGTCGTATCTTTCGCAATTCGCTTGAGATCCATGAGCGAAGTATTTTGGGTTCTAGATTTTAGATTTTAGATTAAACTTTAACGCTAAAATCTAAAACCCAAAGTTCAAACAGGTGATCAAACGGTATCGACAGCCTCGAACTCGAACTTGATTTCCTTCCACAGCTCACAAGCAGCGGCCAACTCAGGAGACCAACGGCACGCTTCACGAATGATGTCGCCGCCTTCACGCATCAGGTCACGACCTTCGTTCCGCGCTTGCACACACGCTTCGAGCGCGACGCGGTTTGCGGTTGCGCCAGGTGCATTACCCCAAGGGTGTCCTAGAGTTCCGCCACCAAATTGCAGGACAGAATCATCGCCGAAGATGTCAACCAACGCAGGCATGTGCCATACGTGGATACCACCCGAAGCGACTGCCATCACACCCGGCATTGAAGCCCAGTCTTGGGTGAAGTAGATACCGCGAGAAGGATCGCGCTCAATGTAGTTCTCACGCAGCAGATCGATGAAACCCAAGGTGATCGCTTTGTCGCCTTCGAGCTTACCGACGACAGTTCCGGTGTGAATGTGGTCGCCACCAGACATCCGCAAGCACTTCGCCAGAACGCGGAAGTGGATACCATGATTTTTCTGACGGTCAATCACAGCGTGCATCGCACGGTGAATGTGCAGCAAGACTCCGTTGTCGCGGCACCAGTGCGCCAAGGTTGTGTTGGCGGTGAAGCCAGCCGTCAAGAAGTCGTGCATGATGATGGGCATTTCGAGTTCTTTGGCATACTCGGCCCGCTTCAGCATTTCTTCGCACGTCGCGGCGGTACAGTTCAGGTAGTGACCTTTGATTTCTCCGGTTTCTGCCTGAGACTTGTGAATCGCGTCTGCCACAAACAGGAAGCGATCGCGCCAGCGTTGAAAGGGCTGAGAGTTAATGTTTTCGTCGTCTTTGGTGAAGTCCAAGCCACCGCGCAGACATTCGTAAACCGCACGTCCGTAGTTTTTAGCCGACAAACCAAGCTTCGGCTTGATGGTGCAACCCAGCATGGGGCGACCATATTTGTTGATTTTGTCGCGCTCAACCTGAATGCCGTGAGGAGGACCTTGGAAGGTCTTCAAGTAAGCAACGGGGATGCGAAGATCTTCTAGACGCAGCGCTTTCAGAGCTTTGAAACCAAACACGTTGCCGACGAGTGAGGTCAGCAGGTTGGTGACAGAGCCTTCTTCAAACAAATCTAGCGGATACGCGATGTAGGCAATAAACTGACTATCTTCACCTTTGACGGGTTCGATGTCGTAGCAACGTCCTTTGTAGCGATCGAGGTCGGTCAGCAGGTCTGTCCACACGGTCGTCCAGGTTCCCGTGGAGGATTCTGCGGCAACTGCGGCTGCGGCTTCTTCGGGGGGAACGCCAGGCTGAGGAGTCACCCGGAACGCTGCCAAAATATCCGTATCTTTAGGCGTGTAGTCTGGGGTGTAATAGGTTAGACGGTAATCTTGAACCCCAGCTTTATACCCAGCTTTCGCCTGGGTTTTCGTTTGAGCGTACGACATATCTCCCTTCCTGTTTAAATCGTCAAAATCTCAGCAAGCAGCACCAACAGCGCTCAGACAATCTGCCTGACCTACGTTTGGTAGTCCAACTTATGTACCTTACACCGATGGGGGATCGACTTTTCACATTTGATTCCAAAGTTTGAAATCAAGTTTTCAGCGTTGCCTCAATCGAATGTCTGATGGACATCTTCTTAAGGATGATATCAGGATTTTGATAAGCAATACTTGAGGAATTCTGTAGCACTAGATAAACGATCGTTATAGATTAAGTCTTTAATTATCGTTTTGTAACAGGGCCTTAAGCGAAGGGTTTCTAGAGGGCGATCGCCGAATCTCATCCTCGGCAGATTCAATTCTCATCAGAAACTCAACCCTTGTCGTGATGCAGTTGTGATCAGACAGGGCTGTGAGATGATGGCTAGAACGCATTTTGCGTCTGCTCGTCTCAAGAGGAGTTTCTTGTGAAACCGTCTTCATCTCCGCTGCAAGTCTTTCAGAGCCGCAAGATGGTGGCTCTTTTACTGTTGGGCTTCTCATCTGGGTTGCCGCTATATTTGACGAGCAAAACTTTGCAAGCGTGGATGACCGTCGAAGGCATCAAACTGAGCGCGATCGGGCTATTTAGCCTAGTTGGGTTGCCCTACTCACTTAAATTTCTCTGGTCCCCTTTTGTCGATCGCTTTGTGCCGCCTTTTTTAGGTCGCCGCCGAGGATGGATCGTCATCATGCAAGTCGGGTTGCTGGTGGCGATCGCGGCCATGTCGCTGCAAAATCCCAAACAATCGCTGCAACTGTTAGCGATCAATTCGCTGTTGATTGCTTTTCTCAGTGCCAGTCAAGACATTGCCTTTGATGCTTATCGCACCGATGTGTTAGATCCGCTTGAAATGGGCGCAGGGGCAGCCGTTGCGGTTTTAGGCTATCGAATTGCCCTGCTGGTTACGGGGTCACTGGCGCTGATTCTGGCAGATAAAACTTCTTGGCAAGGGGTTTATCTGTTGCTGTCTCTATTAATGGGAATTGGGATTCTCGCATCTTTCTGGGCACCCGAACCGAAACTGCAAACCCAGCCACCCGATTCCTTGCGCGAAGCAGTCACGCTGCCATTTATCGAATTTTTTCAGCGCTTGGGAAAGTTTCGAGGCAGTGCTGTCTTGGTGTTCATCGTGCTTTATAAACTGGGGGATGCTCTCGTCAACAACATGGCGCTGCCGTTCTTATTGCAGACGGGATTTACCCAAACCGATGTGGGTGCCATTCAGGGAGGCATGGGCTTATTGGCGACGATCGTCGGCGTTTTAGCTGGAGGAGCCGCTCTTAGCAAAATTGGGATCGCACGATCGCTCTGGGTGTTTGGCGGTTTGCAAGCAATTAGCAACCTGACCTACTTAATTTTGGCGCAGCTTGGCAAAAATTATCCGTTCATGGTGATTGCCATTAATATTGAGAACTTTTGTGCAGGATTAGGCACGGCTGCTTTTGTTGCCTTTTTGATGAGTCTTTGCAATCAACGCTTTTCGGCAACCCAATTTGCCCTACTCTCTAGTTTGATGGCGGTGAGTCGAGATATTTTGGTTGCTCCGGCTGGTCGCATCGTAGAAGTGACGGGCTGGACGTGGTTTTTTGTGATCACGATGATCGCTGCGTTGCCAGGGTTAATGCTTTTACCCATCTTTGCGCCTTGGAATGCTGACTCTACGCCTTTAGACGAGGTTTAAATTTTTCCATTTTAGAGGGATCAGGAGCGGTAGGATAAGATTAGAGATTTTTACAAATCTTGAGCTAATTTTTTAGAAAAATCCCTTCGTTGCGATCGCCCGTCCTATGGCTTTTCTTCGTCAGTATGTTGCCCCGCTGCTGGTGGTGCTGGTTTTCTTAGTTGCGTTGGTGGCAGTGAGTGCCCGAATCTTTCTTCCTTCAGATATGGCGGCACCTGCGCCGATCGAAGAAGTCAATCCGACCCGTGACAAGGCTCAGGCTCCCGTCTCAAACACAGTAGCTGGGTTGCCTCCCGCGCTGTCTGCCCTAATTAAAGGGTTGCCTGACGATCTCGCCCCATCTGAAAAGCTCTAATTACTCACTCGTGTCTAATCAGCTATCCCCTGATTATCGGTTGCAAGTGGGTTCGACGCTAGACAGGGCGCTGCTGGTGAAGTTTATGCAGCGCACTTATCAGGAGCTTTATCCAACCAGTGACTCTGCTCATTTGGCAGTGACGATCGAGCAATATTTCTCTAACCAAACGCCGATCTGGTGGGTTGAATCTAGTCACGGTATTGCTGCGGGAGGTCTGCCCTCTTCGCGCTCTGTGCAGCCGATCGCAGGTTTGTGGTTGGGTAATGCGATCGATCAGGCAAGTGGCGATCGCCATGCTCACATTTTTCTGCTTTATGTGATGCCACACCATCGACGCAGAGGCATCGGAGCAGCACTAGTGCGTCATGCTGAAGATTGGGCAAGAGAACGAGGCGATCGGCAGATTGGCTTACAGGTTTTTACCTCCAATCAGCCTGCTCTTCAGCTATACCAAGCATTAGGCTACCAAACTCAATCGTTGTGGATGGTCAAACAGTTAGAACCATGAGAAATTTTGAATTCAAAATTCTCTGGTCGCCTGGTGCGGTAAAGTTACAGATATGTATAGTGATGATGATTTGACCGTCTTGGATATCGACGCTGATTTAGCCGATCCGCTAGATCAGCTTCCTGCGATCGATGAAGATGAGTCAGAGGCACACAAGCCCAACCCCGATTTAATGCTGGCGATCCTTGACTCGCAGGATGTGCAGCAACGAATGCTGGCGACTAGGGCTTTTTGTGAACTGCAAGACGATCGCGCGATTCCTTATTTAATTCGCCTGCTGAATGATCCGTGCCCATTGGTGCGGGTGAGTGCAGCTTATGCTTTAGGGCGCAACCCTAGCGCCGATGCGGTCGAGCCACTCGTCAAGCAGTATGACGAAGATTGGAACGGTTACGTGCGTAAAGGCGTAGTCTGGGCATTGGGAAACTGCCACGATCGCCGTGCCCTGCATACGCTAATCACAGCAGTTAGAACAGACATTCCAGCCGTCAGACTGTGGGCAGCCAGTGCGCTGGCTCAGATGGCATCAGTGGGCTATGAAGCGGTAGTGGCAGCGGTGCCACCGCTGATTGAGTCTCTGAGACAAGATCCGGTGGCAGCAATTCGCAGTAATGCAGCTTGGGCACTGGGGCAACTTTGTCGAGAGCTACCCTCAAACGTAATTTATGCAACGGCGATCGATGCCCTGATTGAGTCATTTGCTGAAGATTCAGATGTGGGCGTGCGTGAAGATGCAAAATCTGCAATGCTCAAAGTGGGAGACACGCGCGGACTGCAAGTGATCGAAGAGTTAGAGCAAGAAGGGTTTCTATAAAGAGCGAACTAGTTAACTATGGTTAGTGAAGTTAAAACAGTCTCAGGACGCGGCATTCCCTTAGTGGGCAATGACATCGACACCGATCGGATCATTCCCGCTCGATTTTTGCGCTGCGTCACCTTTGATGGGCTAGGAGCCGACGTGTTTGCGGACGATCGCGCCCAATCCAATGGTCAACACGCCTTTGATCAACCGCAATATCAGGGTGCTAAAGTTCTCGTCGTCAATGGCAACTTTGGCTGCGGCTCCAGTCGCGAACATGCACCCCAAGCGATCGCTAAATGGGGAATTGGTGCGATCGTCGGTGAAAGCTTTGCTGAAATCTTTTTTGGCAACTGCGTCGTCATGGGCATTCCCTGTGTGACGGCTGACTCTGCCACAACCAAGCAATTGCAGGAAATGGTGACTGCCGATCCTCAAGTTGAGATCACGGTGGATCTGGAAGCAATGCAAGTGCGGTGCGGTGACTTTAGTGCCCCAATTTCGATGGGCCAAGGCTCTCGCATGATGCTGATGGCAGGTACTTGGGACGCGTGTGGTCAACTGGTTGCTCAGGGCGATCGGACTCGTGCCACTGCCGCAAATCTGCCCTATCTATCTTGGAGTAAACTCGCTTCTTAGGGCTTTTGGGAAGTTTATTTAGCGGGGCGATCTCATCAAAAATTGATTGTGCAGAAACTTTTTGATGAAAGGACGAGGACTCATGAGTTAATACAGCATGATTGTTCAATGGTCTGACGAAGATCAGCTTTTCCTGGTTACGATTCCAGAGTTTGCAGAGTATGTGGTGATGCCTTGCACTCATGACAAAACTCGTGAGGAAGCCATTCATAACGGCGAAGAAGTGATCGAAATGTACTTGGAGGCTTGGCAAGCAGAGGGTAAATCTATCCCTGAACCAAGGACGCTTCAGATTGCTTGATGATGGATGCGATCGCGGCAGCACAACATCTGGAAATCGCCGAAAAGCTTTCTGTTTGGTAGTTTTGGCTTACCTACAGGTTGTGACGCATATTGAAAAGCTATCTATCAATATTCAAGATTGATTTATTTTGCAGTACTAGCAGGTTACAGTTCGGCTGTTCTTATAGAGTCACTAAAAAGGCGGCATTTTGCGTCAGAATATTAGGTAGTGGGTTTTATAAACTGGGTTTTACTCATGACTGTCAAACTAAACCCTTCTGGTTGGGATCTTTCAGTCCATAGTCGTAACGGTCAACTCGTTCTTGTTGTTGAAGTTAAAAGTAAACTCAATACATCACCAGAATGGGCAGCAAGGCTTCGGCGAAACATTCTCGCACACGGAACTTTTCCAAAAGCTCCATATTTTCTGATGACTTTTCCTGACCGATTTTATTTATGGACTGATGCTCATCTTCAACTAGATCAGGTTCCACCCACTTACACAATTGATGCCTCCCCCATCCTTCAACCCTACTTTGAGCAGGTAGGGATAACGCCTGAACAAATTAGTGGACAAAGTTTTGAGTTAATCATCTCATCCTGGTTGCGAGAGATCATCTATGGTGAGAAACCTACTGAGACTATAGAACAATCTCAGGGATGGCTCATCGATTCAGGTTTATATGATGCTTTAACTGGAGGCAAGGTTAATGGGGCTGTTGCGTGAATATCTACGTTGAAACCAATTTTGTTTTAGAACTCGCTTTTCAGCAAGAACAATGTGCGAGTTGTGAGCAGATTTTAGAGCTTTGCAACGTAGGACTGGCGAAACTTATCATTCCGGCTTATAGTCTTGCAGAACCCCACGAAAAATTAAGTCGTCAGGCAAAGGGTCGTCGAGAGATACAACAGTTGCTAGATGGTGAGTTACGGCAGCTTTCACGTACAGCGTCCTACCAAAGCCGCATTAGAAGTGTCCAAGATATTGCGAGTTTGCTGGTGCAGAGTAATGAAGAAGAACGACAGCGATTCATTACTTACCGAGAACGGCTCTTGAACATTGGAGAAATTATTCCACTCACTGTTGAGATTCTATCTGAGGCAGCATTGTATGAAGCGCCCTATGACTTGAGGTCACAAGACGCTCTGATTTATGCTTCAGTAATTAGTCATTTACGCCAATATCAACCTCAATCGGCATGTTTTCTAAATCGAAACTCAAAAGACTTTGATAGTCCTGATATTGTGGATGAATTGCAAAGATTTAGTTGCAGAATGATTCCACGCTTTGATCACGGCTATAACTTTCTAAAATCTAACCTGCTAGCGTAGGAAACAGCAGCACAACAACACAGTGGAGCCGACGGTTAAGAGTCTTTTCGTCTATTGTTTCAGTCCACTCGCTGCCGCGCACTTCTATCGTTAATCTGCTTGAGTGGTAGATTGTGGCAGTGGTTGAAAAGTGGTTTGTTGGTATCAAGAATTTTGGTGATGTTAGTCAGCCAAGCAAGAAAATCGCGTAGAGTGAGATCGGTGTTAGCCTGAAAAGCAGCCCAGTTTTCTCAAATTTTTTCCTATGTCGTCCCCCGCGATTCATACCGTCGTCAAAATGCTGGGGTCTCTCCCCGCTGAGATTCAAGAGCGAGTTGCAGAGCATATTCGTGAGTATGTTAGCGATTTGCAAGACGAAGCACGTTGGGACGAATCCTTTCGGAAAACACAGGATAATTTTGTCGCTGCTGCCCGTCACGCAAAACAGGAAATTGCTGAGGGACAGGCAAGCGCGATGGATTATGAGCAGCGGTTCTGGATTGGAAGTCATGATAAGTACGAAAAGTTTTCTTCGTGAGTTGTTGATAGCCTAATCATTCCATTGCACCGATCGGATGGAGTTACAAATAAGATGCGATCGCCCTGAGGATGTCTCTGTCTTTGACGAGATATATTTGGGATATAGAGTAATCGGGCATGACTATATGGAAGACACTCTGACCATCACGCTGACTCCAGAACTCAAGGCAACTCTTGACAATCTCACCCATACTGAGGGCATTTCCCCAGAGACACTTGTTCAAAAAGCCGTTGAAGACTATCTGTTCATTCGTCAATTTCGAGCATTGCGTTCCCAACTGATGCAAAAGGCGCAGACTAACTATACAGATGACGATATTTTCGAGATGGTTTCATGAATTTGGTGCTGGATACCAATGTCCCCATCGCTGCTTTCCTCGCCAAAGGGTTTTGCCACACTCTGGTGGAACAATGTCTGCGTGTGCATTTTGTGATCACTTCAGAGTTTATTCTTAACGAATTGAGAGAAAAACTAATAGAGAAATTCAAGTTCTCTAATGAAGATGCTGCTGCCGTTGAAGCTCTCTTACGATCTAGGATGCAGATTGTTGACCCTACGACGTTAAAAAGTAACGTGTGTCGAGATCCTGACGATGACATGATTCTGGCGACAGCCCTTACAGGCGAAGCTGTTTGTATTATTACAGGCGATAAAGATTTGCTGACTCTGAAAAAGTTTGGCGCGATCGATATTCTGTCCCCTTCAGAATTTGAGGCTTATGAAGAGTTGTCTGGTGCTGACTTGGAGTGATCATTTCTCGTTAGCTCGTGAGATTCGATCGCCAAAGTCAACTTTAAGATGTGGATGCTGGATCTGTCGAATCGAAACCAATCACCATCGGTTAAAGGGATGGGTGACTAGATTGGAATTGTAGTATCGCGAATCGTGAGAAACGTCTTCCCCGATCCAGTCAGGTAGCTCGATCGCTTGGTCAGCATTCTCTAGCTCAACTTCTGCGATCACTAGCCCCTGATTTTCGCCTAAAAATTCGTCAACTTCCCAGGTCAGCCCGTTTAACTCAATCTTGTGGCGATATTTCTCAATCAAAGGCGACACGCAGAGAACGTTTAAGATCTCGTTCGCATCCTCTAGCGGAATTGGGTATTCAAACTCCGATCGGGCAGTTCCCTGAGTGGCTCCTTTGAGGGTAATAAAGGCTCGATCTCCTGCAACTCTGACGCGCACCGTTCGTTCTGGCTGAGTGGAAATGTAGCCCTGACGATAGAGCACTCCGGGGGCAAGATCGTGCCAAGAATCGTGGGTAACTAAAAACTTGCGTTCGATTTCAACGCCCATGTTTAGCCTCCTTGCTGCTGCAAATACAGAAAAGCATCCACTTCGGCGGCGGTGGGTTGGGCATCGATCGCGCCGAGTCTCGTCGTCGTCAACGCTCCCGCAGCACTGGCATAGCTGGCAACCTTTTTAGCCAGGTTAGGGTTCGCCAATTCTTGAATGCCATGCTGACAGAGTTGATGGACAAATCCTGCTACAAAGCTGTCTCCAGCCCCGGTCGTGTCTTCAACCTCGACGTTAAAGGCAGGCACTTTCCCTTCGTTTTCTCCTAAACAGTAAGCGCAACCCTTTTCACCTGCCGTCACTAAGACTCCTTCTAAGGTGCCAAGGCGATGAGCGATCGCGCCGGGGTCAGTGGTGCCAAACAGCCAATCGGCTTCTTCTTCTGCCAGTTTAAGAAAATCGACTCGTTTGATCAGGTCATGAATCATGGGCGAAGCCGCTTGAGAATCTGCCCAAAACACAGGTCGCCAGTTGACATCGAGTACGATTTTGACGAAAAACTGTTCACACAGTTCGAGGGCACGAGCGATCGCGGCTCGACTGTCCAAGTAGGCAAGTTCGAGCGTGCCCAATACCAAAAAATCGGCTGACTCAAACAGCGCTGGAGTTAGCTGCGCTGCTTGTAGATGCGTATCGGCAAACTCCGATGAGGGGCGCTTGCCGCCAAATGCCACAAAGCTCCGATCGCCCGACTCTGATCGCAACACCATCACTGTGCGCGTCGGAGCCGTCGGATGAGATTGAATGCCTGTCGTGTCAACCCCGATCGTTTGCAGCAACTCGACGAGCGATCGTCCAGGGTCGTCTTGCCCGACGCAGCCCACAAATGCTGACGGGGTGCCAAGCTTTGTCAAAGCACACGCCACATTTGCGGGGGCACCACCAGGGTAGGATGTCCACGACTCGACCGTTTCGAGCGATCGACCCGGCTGATCGGCGATGCAGTCAAATAAGATTTCGCCCAGACAAATAACACGAGGATGAGTCACAGTAAATTTCCTTGACTTGCCACTGTTAGTTTATGAGAACCTGCGCCGCGTAAAGTTTAAGATTCAAATCTGCCCGTCTCGACGACCTAATTCATAAATTCCGCAGCCTATACAGGCAAGAATGCCGACGCTGATTGCCCAACTTTTACCCAGGCTCACCTCGACTCCATAGCTGCACAAAGCGCCCACTGCCAGAAATGGAATGATGCTGAAAACAGACGCATAGAAAGCGTTTTGGGCTTCTCTCGCGGGGCGAGTCTTCTCAAATTCTTCCTCTGAGATGTAGAGCGATCGCTCTGCAAAGTTAAACCAGCGGTTGAGTTGCTCGATCACCCAGTCTCCGATCGGTGAAAACCCCAAATAGAGTGCCAGCGACCACAAGCCAACCCCCGCAATCACAGTGGCATCAATCGGAAATCTGAAGGGCCCAAGTTCGATCGACATGAAGGATAAACGTAAAGATACAAACGTAGGGATAGGGCACTGTCGTGTCCGTCAAGATTATTGTCTAGTTATCTTAACCAAAAGCAACGCCTCACGAAAGCCTAAAGCCGTTCAGAAATGGTCACTCTTTGTTAAGGTGACAACCGATCGAGCTTTTCGCTGCGGTTGCAAATCCGAGCTGCCCCCTAAATCCCCCAAAATTGGGGGACTTTGAACCTAAATTCTGGGCTTGAAGTCCCCCAGAATTGGGGGATTTAGGGGGCTGAAGCGCTGAAGAACGCAGCGAAAAAACTCGTCGAACTCACGTTTTGTTAAGGTGACAACCGATCGAGCATCCATTCCCCATTTTGCAACCGATAGCGGAGTCGATCGTGCAAGCGACTCGATCGCCCCTGCCAAAACTCGATCGCGATCGGCTTGACTCGAAACCCTCCCCAGTGTGGCGGACGGGGGATGTCTTGATTTTCGTACTGTGCCTTTAATTCTTCTAAGCGTTGTTCTAAAACATCGCGATTTGGAATCACCTGACTTTGCTCGGATGTCCAGGCACCGAGACGACTTGCGATCGGGCGACTATAAAAATAAGCATCGGATTCTTCGGCAGAAATTTTCTCGACACTGCCCACAATGCGGATTTGTCGCTCTAACTCTGTCCACAAAAACACGAGGGCAGCGTGAGGATTATCGAGCAGTTCTTGAGCTTTGTGGCTGTTGTAATTGGTGTAAAAAACAAACCCACGATCGTCAAAGCCTTTCAATAAGACAATCCTGGCAGACGGAATCCCTTCTTTGGTAGCAGTGGCAACGGTCATAGCATTAGGTTCGGGAAGCTCTGCCTCGACTGCCTGATCAAACCAGCGCTGAAACTGCACAAACGGATTTGGGTCAACCTCCGTTTCGTTGAGTTCTTCTAGGGTGTAGTCTTTTCTTAAGTCAGCGATCGGTGAATTCATGTCATCTTTGCTCAATCTCTTCTTGATTGTATTGGGGTCTGAAGCGCGTTGCAGTCATGTCTGAGGTTCGCTAAATTTCAGTTATTAGAGGAGTCGATTTATGACCATATTGCTGGCGGGAGACATTGGCGGAACGAAGACGATTTTGCGATTGGTCAAATCAGAAGACTCGTTGCATTCACTCTATGAAGTGCGATATCCCAGTCATGATTTTCCTGATTTGGTGCCGATGGTGCAGACCTTTCTGGCGGCTGCCAAGCAGGAATTGGGGCAAACCTTCTCGCCCGAAAAAGCGTGCTTTGCGATCGCTGGGCCTGTGGTTAACAACACCTCAAAGGTGACTAACGTTGGTTGGACTTTAGAAGCCGATCGGATGTCGCAAGTGTTGGCGATTCCTAAAATCTCTTTGATTAATGACTTTGAAGCGGTCGGCTATGGCGTGTTGGGCTTAAGCGAGTCAGATTTGCATGTGCTGCAAGTTGGACATCCTCAAGAAAAAGCCCCGATCGCCGTCTTGGGCGCAGGAACGGGATTAGGACAAGGATATCTCATCCATACGGGTGCTGACTATCAGGTGTTTGGCTCTGAAGGCGGACACGCGGATTTTGCACCGAGATCGGAGCTAGAGTTTCAGCTCTCTCGCTATTTGCTTGACAAACACAATATCGATCGCATTTCAGCCGAGCGAGTGGTATCGGGTCAGGGAGTGGTGGCGATTTATCAGTTTTTGCGCGATCGCCAATTTGCCACTGAGTCTCCTGAAGTGGGTGAAGTCGTCAGAGCGTGGGAATCTCAGGCAGGACGCGAGAAAACTGTTGATCCGGCGGCGGCGATCGCGAAGGCAGCCTTAGAAAATCGCGATCTCTTATCTGAAAAAACGATGCAAATGTTTGTCGAAGCCTACGGCGCTGAAGCGGGAAATTTAGCGCTAAAACTTCTCCCTTATGCAGGTTTATATATTGCAGGTGGCATCGCGGCGAAGATTCTGCCACTCATTCAAGAGGGCGGTTTTCTCAGCGCTTTTATTCACAAAGGTCGGATGGGTTCGATTCTAGAACGCATTCCGGTTCAGATTGTTCTCAATCCCCACGTTGGGCTAATTGGGGCAGGGCTGTGCGCGGCAAAGCTATAGCAGAGTTTGTTAGGCGGAGCCACTCTATTTGAAAATCAAATCTAGCCGTCGCTGTGAGGCGTTAAGCGCTTCTGCTGGAGAGTTTCGACCTAATAGAGTGGCTTCGATCGCGCGTCCCAAATTGTCTGAGATGCGATTATAGCCGGGAAAAATGGGGCGCGATCGTCCATATTTTGCCTGTTGCAAAAACACATCAACGGCAGGCTGTTGAGCTTTGAACTTCAGATAGTCTGGATTTTCACGAGATTTGAGATTGATGGGTAAATAGCCCGTTCCGATCGCCCATTCGGTTTGGAATTCGTCACTTATCACATATTCTGCAAACGTAAATGCAGCTCGTTCTCGCGCTGGAGTCGATTTAAACAAAAACAGATTTTCGCCGCCGATCGCCGTTGCGGGTCGTGCCCCGATCGGAATCGGCAACACTCCAAAATCAACGTTCGTCGATTGCAATTGTCCTAACGTCCACGGGCCGGAGATCTGCATTGCCACCTTTCCGGCAATAAAGCCGTCTAATTCATACCCGCGTTCTGGCTGCGAGAGAATTGCCGAACCATCTTGAATTAAATTTTGCCAGAGTTGAAGAGCGGCGATCGCGCCCTCGTTAACAATGTTTAACGCCTCGGTTCCCGCATTGGGTTGTCCAATCAATTCGCCGCCCCCGCTCCACATAAACGGCAGCCACGTAAACACACTCCATTCTCCTTTGCCGAGCGGAAGCACAATTCCGTGAGTGTCCACACGCCCGTCTCCGTCCGTGTCACGAGTCAGGCGCTTTGCCACTTGCCGAAAGTCTTCCCAGGTTTTAGGTAGTTCAGTGATTCCAGCCGCTTTAAACAGACTGGGACGATAGAAAATTCCGACATTATTGGTGCTGAAGGGAATTGACCAGACGTGTCCCTCAAAAGTCATTGTGTCAAAAAGGGCGCGATCGAGTTGAGGTTTCAACGGCGAAGCGGATAGAAAATCGTCTAGCGATCGGAGAGCATCCAATTCGACGAGTTGCCCGGTCAACATGGGCGCAAACCACAGCATATCAGGGGCGGCGTTGCCCACCACGGCTGAGAGAATTTTAGGCATCTGCTGATCGCCCTGCCCCACATAAAGCGACTCAACCTGAATGTCTGGGTGCTGCTGGTTAAATTTATCGACCAGTTTTTGCAGAACGTCTCGGTTAGGTGGCGGGTTGACTCCTTGCCAGAGCGTTAACTGAGTCACATTGGACGATCGGGCTTGTGGTTGACACCCAATCAGCAAAAGGCTGAGACACAGCGCGATCAACCCAGACAGGCGTTGCCGAAAATTTTGCTTCCTTAAAAACCCTTCTAATCGTTGCAAAATCATTTAGCGTTGCTCCGTCGTCTTTGCGATTCTGGAAGTCATTATCTCAACTTGAAACACTTTTGTTCTAAAGTCTGTCTTATGGGAGTCAGGTTCAGATCTATCAGCCTTGATAATGCTCATTAGACACAATTTTTTAAAGATTTCTATATGAAAAAGCTGCTTTCCAGTTTGGCATTTTCAGCTTTACTTTTGTTAACAACTGCGTGTCGTTCTCGTGATCAAAATGAGGGAACGATCGAGATTACGCTCAGTGGTTGGCAGAGTAACCCGATCGAGTCTCAACTTCTAGAAAAAGTGATTGACCAATTTGAAGCTAAATATCCAAATATTAAGGTTAAGCATGAAGTGATTAACAGCCAATATATGGATGTGATCAAAACTCGCTTAATCGGAGATGTTGCCCCTGATGTGTTTTATTTAGATGCATTTGAGGCTCCTTTATTGATGAAATTTGAAGTACTGGAACCTCTCAATTCATATATTAAGCCTGAGTTTAATATATCTGATTTTGAGCCAACATTAATCAATGCCTTTAAGCGTAATGAAAAAATCTATGGCATTCCAAAAGATTTCTCTACGCTGGCTCTTTTCTATGACCAAACAGCATTCGCCAAAGCAGATATTAAGCAGCCTCCTAAAACCTGGAATGAGTTAATTCAATATTCAAAAAAACTGACGCGATCTGAGCCTGACGGAAAACCAAACCGATATGGATTTGGAATTACCCCAGAGTTGCCTCGGCAGCAGTTTATCATTCAGGCATTTGGCGGAAAATTGGTCGATCGCAATAATTATGCAGCCTTCGCCACGCCAGAAAGTTTAAAGGGTTTACAACTCGTGATTGAGCAATATCGGCGCGATCGCTCATCGGCTCAACCGTCAGATGTGGGGGCAAGCTCAGGTGACGATATGCTGGGGCAAGGCAGAGTGGCGATGCTACTTTCAGGGGCGTGGAGCATTCCTTACTTCAAAGAAACGTTCCCAAATCTGAAGTTTGCCACCGCAGAAGTGCCGACGATTAATGGGCGAAAAGGCACGATGGCTTATACCGTTGCTTATGTGATGAATCGTAAATCAACCCATAAAGAAGCTGCCTGGAAACTGATCGAATATTTAACCAGTGAAGCGGTGATGAAAACATCAGGAAATCAAGGATTTGCTTTACCGTCTCGGCGATCGGTTTTAGCAGAATTGCAGTCCGATCGCACCTCTCTTTATGCTCCATTAATTGCCGGAGCAAAGTATGCAACTACCTGGCAAGCCGGAGAGACACTCCCCACAATTTTGACAAACTTTGATAATCAATTTGTGAGCGCTTTAATCGGTCAGCAATCGCTTAAAGATGCAATGCAAAAAGCTCAAGACACTGCAAATCGAGAAATTTATTTATCCAATTAGTCGATATGCTGAATAAAACGCTTTGGAATAAACGAAGTACACGAGAAACGCTGTCGGGTTATCTATTTATGACTCCGGCGATCGTCGTTCTAGGAATCTTTTTGATTATTCCTGTTATTTTTACGATCGTGCTTGCTTTCTACCGAGTTCAGCTTTTGGGTGAAATCAGCTTTCGATTCGCGGGGTTCAAAAACTTTGTGCGGATGGGATCTGATGAACGAGTTTGGATTGCGCTGCAAAACACCGTTGAATATGTCGCGATCGTAGTCCCCATTCAAACGATTTTAGCGATTGTTTTAGCACTCATTCTTAACACTCAAATCAAAGGAAAAAGCTGGTTTCGAGTCGCGTTTTTTCTCCCTACCGTCACATCATCAGCCGTTCTGACATTGATCTTTATGTGGATCTACAATACAAACGGTTTGCTCAATAGTTTCCTGAGTTTTTTAAGACTTCCTACTTACAATTGGTTGGGCGATCCAGATGTTGCGCTCAAAGGCATCATGCTAATGAATATTTGGGCAACCGCTCCGCTTTTTATGGTGATTTATTTAGCAGCCTTGCAGGATATTCCAGAGAGTTTATATGAGGCAGCCTCGATCGATGGAGCAACCCCGTGGGAGAAATTTTGGTGTATTACGCTCCCATTTCTTAAACCCGTGACATTCTTTGTGATCGTGATGGGAATCATTGGTACTTTTCAGTTATTTGATCAGTCCTATATTTTCTCAGGCGGATCAGGAGGCCCTAATAACGCAACCCTGACAATCGTGCTTCTGATCTATCAATATGCCTTCAAAAATCTTGATATGGGATACGCTCTAGCCTTAACTCTAATGTTGGCACTCGTGATTATGACCGTGACGCTAATTCAACGCAGTTTGTTTAAAGAAGAATCATTTGATTAAAGGTGAAACATGATTGCAAAATCGGCTCGATCGTGGGTATGGCTTCTTTACATAGCGCTTGCTGTCTATGCTTTTATTACGTTTATTCCGTTTGCTTGGGCACTGTCTGCCTCATTCAAATCATTGCCAGAGATTTCATCAGGAGGGACAAATTTTATTCCCAAAGCCTTCACGTTAGATAATTACAAAACCATCTTTTTACAAGAACCTTTATTTGGAAGATGGTTAATCAATAGCATCATCATCGCCGTAACAGTCACCCTTTTTAACTTGCTATTTAACTCAATGGCAGGCTACGCGCTCGCTAGAATCACATTTCCTGGCAAGCAGTTTTTGTTTTTTCTAGTTTTGGCTGTCTTAGTCGTGCCCGGACAAATCACTCTCTTGCCCAAATTCTTAATTCTTAAGTCTTTAGGTTGGCTGAATTCTTATCAAGGTCTAATTGCACCTGCGATCGTAAATGCCACTTTCATCTTTATGATGCGACAATTTTTTCTCAACTTTCCCAAAGAGTTAGAAGAAGCCGCCGCACTGGATGGATTAAATCGATTTGAAACCTTTTTTCAGGTCGTGATGCCGCTAGCAAAACCTGCACTGGCAGCTCAAACAATTTTTATTTTTATGGGTTCTTGGAATGAATTTTTATTGCCCTTAGTGGTTATGTCTAATCCAGAAATGTTTACCCTTCCTTTGGGGCTAAATGCGTTTAAAGGGCAATATGTCACCTACTGGAATTACATCATGGCAGCTTCAATGATTTTTACGCTTCCGGCTTTGGCAATCTACGCCTTTTTTAACCGTTACTTTATTCAAGGAGTCACCTTCACAGGCGGCAAAGGTTGAAAAAACTCTGCGATCGCTTAGATTAAATATTGACGTTGCTGAATGCAAATATGAATTGCCCCCCTAGCCCCCCAAGTTTGAGGGGAACCAGAATCTTAAAGTCCCCCCAATTTTGGGGGATTTAGGGGGCGAAAGGATTCAGCCTTGATAGACAGATTCATACTTCAATTCAGCAACGCCTAAATATCTACAGTTAGCATCTATTCTCATTCCAATATGGCAGGACATAGTAAGTGGGCGAATATTAAGCGCCAAAAAGCACGAGTTGATGCCGTCAAAGGCAAAGTCTTCACCAAAATCTCGCGAGAAATCATCGTTGCGGCTCGAAGTGGCGTTCCCGACCCGGCAGCAAATTTTCAGCTTCGCACCGCGATCGAGAAAGCCAAAGCCGCTAGCATTCCCGCCGACAACATCGATCGAGCGATCGCCAAAGGTGCAGGCAGAGGCGCAGACAACGTTGAGCTAGAAGCCATTCGCTATGAGGGTTATGGCTCTGGCGGAGTGGCGGTCTTAATCGAAGCGCTCACCGACAATCGCAACCGCACCGCCGCCACACTCAGAGAAGCGTTTAGCAAAAACGGCGGCAACTTAGGCGAATCTGGGTGCGTCGGCTGGATGTTTGAGCAAAAGGGCTTGGTTGAAGTGGTGATGACAACTTCACAAGTCAAACGGGGACGCAACCGCACACTGGACGACGCGGTAAACGAAGAAGAATTTCTAGACGTTTGTCTTGAAGGCGGTGCCGAAACCTACGAGCTAATCGACACCGAAGACGGAACAGTTGCCGAAGTTTTGACCGAAGTAGAAAACCTGGAAGCGTTGAGCCAAACGCTCAAAAACAAATATACCGTCAGCTTGGTTGACTTGCGCTGGATTCCGACTACCACGATCGAGGTCGATCACCCCGATCGCGCCCGCTCTATCCTCAAACTCATGGATGCTCTAGAAGATCTCGACGACGTGCAAACCGTCACCGCTAACTTTGAGATGACGGCTGATCTGATGGCTTCCACCTTCGCTTAAAAATTATTGGGTCAGGGTGGTTGCTGTCCAAATCGTCCAGATGTCGATCGTCAAGAGCAACAGCGTCAAGCCCAACAGAATGATATACATCCAAGGTTGAGCCAGCGGTTTCACGTCTCTCATGTCGAGTCCGGTTTCTGCCTCGACTCGTCGGACTAGCCGCGCAAATCCAGCGACGCGCATCGGCAATAGATAGCCCTGCCCTGACTGGCTGAGAAAATAGTAGACCAGTCCGCCCTGACCTGTCGATCGTGGCTTCAGCGCTTTAACTTCTGCCCAAGGCAACTGCCACCCCTTACGAAAAAATTTCGGCACCCATCGCGGATAAGTCACCTGAATTCCTTGCTCATTCACAATGACCCGTTCACACAACACGGCATAGAGTCCGATCGCTCCCAAGGCAATGCCCACCCACAGCAAATTAGGCGGAACTGGAGATTTCGTCACCTCCGAGAGAAACGGCAGCGGAGTCGTTAGCGCTCCATAAAGACTCAGCAACGTGATGCGAATCAGGGGAGAAATCCGAAAGATGTCTTCTTTAATTGCAGCTTCTGAATCAGTTACAGGGTCTAGTGTCATCTAAATTCTCACAAGTGCGGTGGGCAAAAGTCAGGTTGGCAATCCTACATTATTGGGCAACAGAAAAGATTTTAGGCGTTGCAGAATGCGGAAATGAAATAGCTATAGGGGTAGCGCCCCCGTGCCTGACGGAGGGCAACCACGGGGGGATGCCCCTACCCAAATCATCCCGCTATCCAGCAATGCCAATTTTTTCAGACCTGTTTTCAGACCACGATGCAATCCAGTTTAAGATTTCTGGGTTAACTTGCTCAGGCGCTTCATCGTGCAAGCAGTGCCCTGCATTCTCAATTTCTACGACCTTCAAATTAGGATTATAACGACCAAACTGAGCCGCCAGACTGAGCGGGATCATGCGATCGTTCTTTCCCCACAACAGCAACATTGGCACTTGCAGATGAGGCAGCGTCTGCTTGACACTCGGCCCAAATTTAGGCGCGACGATCGCTCTAAAGATCGCACAAAACGCCCGTGCCGATCCCCGATCTTCAGCCGCTCCTAGCAAAATCTCGACTAACTCATCCGTCACTGCGTCAGAATTCGCGTAGGCGATCGAGGCCCAACGTTTCACGCCTCCCGGCTTTCGCACAAACTGAAACAGCAGATTTAGCACCAGCGGCGAAGCCACCCAACTTTTAATCGTCGCCACCACCGGGCGCAACGGCTTAGGGATCATTTCTTCTTCGATCGACGGGTCGGGCAGATTGAGCATTACCAAACCCCGCACCATATCAGGATGGGTTGCCGCCGCCGCCATGCAGACCAAAGAGCCGATCGAGTTGCCAATCAACACGATCGGCTCTCTCACAAACGTTTTCCAAAAATCATAAACCTGCTCAACCCAGAGCGCGACATTGTAAGGCGCGATCGCTTTTTCAGATGCCCCAAAACCAAGCATATCGAGAGCATAAACCGTGTGATGCTCACCTAAGACCGATAGGTTTTGTCGCCAGTGCCCGATCGAGGCCCCAAATCCGTGCAGCAACATTAGCGGCGGGGTTTCCTCAGCGTGTTCCGATCGGATATAGGTATAGCGAGTTTGCCACCCTCTCCAAACCCAGTCTCGCTGGCTGCCCACTCGCTGCCGCCAATGTAAAGAGGTCGTCACAATTTCCTCAGCATTTTCAGTTTCCAGTCTCTGACCTTATTCTATGGGTTTTAACAGGCACTCAGAGCCGATCGCCTGCTGTCTTCTGGTCTTGATAGGTTTGCCCGTCCCCACTCCTGCCTTCCATCGGTTAGAATTTAAGTTAAGAACTAGAGAGAAATTAGACCAGAGTGAGTAGAATGGCAGATACAGTCGTTCTGCGATTGACCTTAGTTCTTGCACCGACAGCTAAACCCGGTCCGCTTCGATCCAACTTCATCTAATTTTATCGATCGACCGCTTCTCTTCGTTGTCAACCTTACCCTCCACAATAATAATTAATGGCTCCACTGATTGAGAAAAGACCTAACCGAGACATTCCCGTCATCAATGAACGCATTCGTTTCCCAACTGTCAGAGTGATTGGCTCAGATGGTGCCCAGCTAGGAATCATGTCTTCTCGTGAAGCGATGCAACTTGCCGACGAGAAGGAACTCGACCTGGTTCTGGTCAGTGACAAAGCCGACCCGCCCGTGTGCAAAATCGTAGATTACGGTAAGCACAAGTTTGAGCAAGAGAAAAAGGCGAAAGAAGCCAAGAAAAAGCAGCACAACGTTGATGTCAAAGAAGTTAAGATGCGCTACAAGATTGAGGAACACGACTATAACGTGCGGATCAGTCAGGCAGAGCGTTTCTTAAAAGCAGGCGACAAAGTAAAAGCAACGATTATGTTCCGGGGTCGCGAGATCCAGCACAGCGATTTGGCAGAAGTGTTGCTCAAACGCATGGCAACTGATCTGCAAGACCTCGCCGAAGTGCAGCAAGCGCCCAAGAAAGAAGGGCGCAACATGATGATGCTGATGGCTCCTAAGAAGTAAGCCAATTTCGCTAATCTTTAGAGCATAAACAGGGTATTGGAGAGGTGAAAAACTCCGATACCTTTTTTGTGGGAGCGATCGTTCCCACAAAAACCCTATCAGCTTACGAAAACTACTGAAAAGCATCAATCCGTTTGCCTTTCACGTCGCCTAGCCACCTGCCACCAAAAACGCACTTGCCCCAAGAACCTGTATCGCAACAGGTAGCGTAGGTTCGCATCTGAATAGATTTGCTTTTGGTAAATTTTTTACAGGGATCGGAAGCGCTAGAGGTGTACATCCAGGTCAGACCTGCCGTGTCGGTCACCAATGCACCTGTGTAAGCTGCTTTGTAGTTCCAGTAAGGGCGGCTCGTGAACTTGTTGAAATCACCGCTTTTGAGAACTTTCGGATGCTTTGCTCCGTCGATCGCCTGACAGCTTTTAACTTTGATTGGCGCGATCGTGCCATCTGCAAAATTCACGCAATTTGCCATTGCAGACCCCGGCACGAAAATTGCAAACAAAGCTAACAGAACGCTTCTAGACAACATTTTTTCAAGATTATTTCCTCACCGAGACGAACGCAATAAATCTGAGTTCCTCAGATGCTTGAATCAGACAAAATAGAGCTTTAACCAACGGGAATCGATCGTGTAGGATTCGTGAACTTTTAAAGACTGCCTGCGAGTTTGGGGCAAGAATTTGGCTCGATTTGGGAATCTTATTAGGGAATGAGGGGCGATCGCCTCGTAAAATTGCGGTGCTATCTCTAAAAGACCTCCAGAATTCTCCCAAAATTCTCACACTGGGTTCGCCGCATACTGAGGTTGTCTGTAAAGTCTTAACAGGGACGCGTCGAAAACACGGTACGGGACACAACGCTTCATGGAATTGATCGACCAGTCAGCAGCCAAAAATGGGATCGGACGGAAACTTCTGCGGGGGATCAATCTCCGACCCGAAGAAAGTAAACGAACGCTACTCATGTTTACCTTTTACACGATCACCTCGATCGGGCTGCTGTGGCTAGAAGTCAGCGCAGTTGGGTTGTTTCTTGAGCAATATGGTGCTGATGCTCTGCCTAAAATTTATATTGCCAGTTCGGCGATCAGCGTCGGCTTAGGATTTCTCTACTCCTGGATGCAGCGTTTTTTGCCTTTGCGACGAGTGATCGTGCTGATCGCGCTGCTGATGGCGCTGCCGCTGCTCCTGTTTTATTACGGACTCGGCTTTTCAGAAGTCGCGGTGATCGGTGGGGTTGCCGTTTTTAAAACGACTGTGCTGCTGCTGCGGCTGTGGTTGGAGGCGATTTATGTCCTCAATGACATCAACACTTCGATCACGGCAAACCAGTTATTTAATATCCGCGAAATTAAGCGCACCTATCCATTAATTAGTAGCGGTGTGCTGCTGGCAGATATCATCAGTGGCTTCTCGCTGCCGATCGTACTCGCGTTCTTGCCGCGATCGCAGGGTTTGCCAATGGTGATTCTATTCTCGTTTGGCATGATGGTGTTAGGTGCAGGGGTTCTAGCTTATTTGAGCCAAACTTATCAGCAGTCGTTTCCCGATCGTCGTCGTCAAGATCGACAGTCAGATGCCAGTTTGAGCCGAGTTCGGGGAGAAATGAAGAGCTATGTGAGACTGCTGATTATCTTCTTTGGAATGGCGCAGGTGCTGCTGCTATTAGTTGATTTTCAGTTTCTCAGCCTGCTAGAACAACAGCCTGGATTTGCCGCTCAGGGAGATAAAATCGCGAGTTTCCTCGCAGTGCTGAATGGCACGTTGGGCATCTGTGAACTTGCCGGACAATGGATGTTTTCAAGCCGAGTCATTGAGCGGGTTGGAGTCTTCAACACGCTGATGGCGCTGCCTGTGGTGCTTATTTTGTTGACGATCGCGATCGTCATTGGCAGCATTGTCACCCAAGGATGGGTTTTGCTCTTCTGGGGCTTGGTCATCCGTAAGTTTTTATACGAATTGCTGCACTACACTCTATTCGCGAGTGTGAGTCCGGTTCTATTTCAGCCGATACCCGAAATGCTGAGAGGCAGTCTGCAAGCAAAAGTGCGCGGCGTTGCAGAGCCGCTAGCGACCGGAGGCACAGGGGTGGCGCTGCTGTTAATGGTCTACGCTCAACCGGGCACTGGCACTCAAGCACAAAACCTCACCATCTTTGCGGTCGTGATTGTGCTGTCGCTATTTTGGCTATGGACGATTCGACGATTGAAGAAAGATTACTTAAATCTGCTCGTGTTTGATGCGGGGCGCGGAAAACTTAGTGGCTCTGATGTCGATCTGCGTGAGCTAAAACGAGCCGTGATTGAGTCATTAGAGAAGCCTGGAGCCGAAGCTGATAAGCGATCGTGCATTGAGCTACTCAGCCAAATTGACCCTCGAAACGTCGGCGAAGTGCTGTCTCCGCTGCTCGATATGCTTTCGCCTAGCTTGCAGCAAAAAAGTTTGGAGGTGATGCTCAACTATCCCAACGCAGCTTATTTAGGTGACGTGCGATCGTTGATTGATCAGAAGCCGACTCCCGAAGTGATGGCGGTTGCCTTGCGCTATGTCTGGCTGACAGACGCAAACCCCGATATGCGGCAACTGCGATCGTATCTGCCTCCAACCGTCGATCCGATCATTCGCGGCACGGCAGCTTCGTTGATGCTGCGTCGCGGAACGCCTACCCAAAAGGCAGAGGCGACGAATTCTCTCAGATTAATGCTGACTCACAAACGGCGACAAGAACGGGTGATGGGCTGTCGAGCGCTGGGTGAAGCCCTCTATCTGCAAGCGCTGCGGCTTTATATTCCCAATCTTTTGCAAGACAAATCGCTGCAAGTCAGATGTGCAGTGTTGGAAGCGATCGGAGCGACCCGACTCGAAGAATACTATCCTGCGCTGCTGCGGGGGTTGGGCTATAAATCGACGCGAGACGCGGCTCAAAAAGCGTTAGTAAAATTAGAGAATGAAGCCTTGCCGATGTTGGTCAGACTGGCAGAAGATGTTCACCAGTCAGATTTGGTGCGCGGCTATGCTTGGGGCGCGATCGGGCAAATTGGCACCTTAGAAGCCATTGATTTGCTGATTTCTCGCTTAAGAACCTCTTGGGGAGAAACTCGCCGCAACATTCTGCGAATTTTGCTCAAAATCCCTCAAGAGCGCGGCATCGATATCGCTTTGGATCGGCTAGGGCGGCGAGGAGTCGAGCAGCTCATTGACCAAGAGATTATGTTGATTGCTCAAGTCTATGCAGCGCTGGTCGATCTTGCTCCAGGGAGAATTCAAGGACAGGAGGCAGACTTGCTGCGACGAGCCTTGCGCGATATGCCTACCGATGCGATCGAGCGCTTATTTCTGCTGATGAAGTTCCTTTACGATCCAGGAACGATTCAGGTCGCCTCGTTTAACTTGCAGTCAGGATCGCTCTCTAATCAAGCGCAAGGGTTAGAAATTTTAGACAACACGCTCGATATTCCGTCTAAACAAGCCCTGCTGGCGTTGCTCGATCGCAATCTTGATCGCGAAAAACTGCAAAATTTGTCTAGCCTGGTTGCCTATGAGCCGATGAACTCTGACGATCGGGTGCGTCACCTTTTAGATCTGCGTCACTTCTTGTCAGATTGGGCACTGGCGTGTTGTTTTCACGTGGCGCGGCATTCTCGCTGTCGGCTGACCAGTGATCAAATTTTGTCTAGCCTCAGCCATCCGAGGGGGTTTGTCAGAGAAGCGGTGTTATCTTACCTACAGCTTGCTTCGCCCAGTACACTAGCTAGAATTTTGCCCACGCTGCAAAATGATCCTGATCGGCTCGTTTTGGTGCAAGTTAAGCAAATGCTCGAAACCTTGGGTCTTGAGCAGATTCCTTTTGCCCACACTGCGCTCGAAGAAGACGATATGCCCAACACTGGAGAACTAAGATCCCTGTAGCGATCGCAGCAACAGCCCGTAAAATTTGGGAGTGACCTCTAACCTATCCAGTCCTTAACCAGTTTCTCACCTGAGAAGTCCGCCCATAAGCCACCATGTTAAACAGTTTTGATCGATTATTGCTGGTTCGAGGAGTCCCGATTTTTCAGGAACTTCGGGATGACTTTTTGGTGAGACTGGCTTCGATCATGGAGGAACATACTTTTAACCCTAAAGAAGTCGTTTTCACACAAGGGCAAGAAGGACGATCGCTTTACGTGGTGGCAGCAGGACAGGTGCGGGTGCATATTGGCGATCAAGATTTAGTTCTCCTCAAAAAGGGCGAGTTTTTTGGAGAAATGTCGTTGTTTGATGCGGAGCCACGATCAGCAACCGTGACCGCTTTAGAAGCCTGTGATTGTCTGGTCTTAACTCAGCAACAACTCTATGAAGCGATCGACGAAACGCCTGAAATCGCGCTCAACATCATCCGCATTCTCTCTCGTCGCATTCGAGAACTCAACGTCAAACTCAATGTCAAAGACAACGAACTGATCAATCTCAAGGTCAAGCTAGAGCAAGAAAGACAGGTGTTGCCACGATCGCAGAGAAACTAAATATACAGGGATCATTAGGGGAGCCGCTACCCAAATCTAGCGACGGCTCCCTAATGTCCTACAGTTGGATCGTGGTTTTGTTGTGTAACTCCTCCACTTGAACGAGTGAACCATTGCCGATCGCAATGTTGAACTTCACTAAAGAACGCTCAACTTGATATCCCGGCAACACTCGAACAATTTGATATTCAGTCATCAAATCACTGGTGCCATCCCACTTGAACAATGCCAGTTGATTGGATGCAATCTCACTCAGTTGTGAAACAAACTCTTCAATGCGATCGCTGACATTCACGAGAATGCCAGACGAAAGGAAGATGTAACGCTCTTGCAAATCCAAAGTCACACTGACTCGATACCGTTTTTCGGTTGAGCAACGCAACTCAACGGTAAACGAAATCGAGCCAGGAACGATCGTCCTAACTCCCATAATATTTTGTCCTCTCGGTTACTTCAAAGAGGACAAGAATGCCGATTTCTCAGAGATTCTAAAGGGATGAAAAACATATGCAGGATCTTGATTCCAGCCTTTCAAGATCCCATAGCAAAGCCGACGGTGTACAATCATGAACGCCTCCTGAGTTAATGCAAGTAACTAGGGATGGAAGTCCTCGGAGTCTGATTTCGTAGATCAGGCTTCGGGGCACAACTTCATCACTGCGGTGTATTGTACAAGAGTTTTTTGTTTTTTGGAATGCTGAATTTTTGAGGAGGTGCGCTTACCCTTTGATTTCTGCTTGTCCCATTTCTCGTGGATGCCGCTTGTGATGAAAAGCAACCGATCGCTTAACCCACTAATACTTAGCTTTTTTCGGTTTGATACGAGTCATGTTTGCGTTGAATGATGTCCCGCACAACCTCCGATCGCATCTTGGGACGTTCATCCATAAAAGTTTATAATTCTTCAACAAAGTAACGGGTGTGCTCTCATAGAATCAGAATCTCCAATGAAAAGTGAGGGGAGATACCCGGAAAGTTTCGGGGTATCTCCCCAAACCAGAGAGATATACGGAAGGTTTCCGTATAATCAATAGTTCGGTTGCTTGAGTCATTGGTTGGGACAGAGACCACACAAAGGCTTAAAATTCTGATACAAGTACTTCTTAAAAGGATCTGACTGATGAAGGCGTTCAACATTGAAGACACGGCAATGATTTTGATCGATCATCAGGTCGGGACAAACACCTGGGCAAGCACAACTCCGCTTGAACTCTTGCAACGAAATGTGATTATTCTGGCAAAATTCGCCAAAGGCACAGGAATGCCAACCGTTTTGACTTCAAGTCAAGAAACGAATGTCAACGTTCAAGGTCCGTTGATGCCCGAACTACAAGAGATTTTGCCCGAAGAATTTGCCGCACGGATTAAGCGTCAAGGGGTGGTCAACGCTTGGGATGATGAAAATTTTGCGAATGCTTGCCGTAACACGGGGAAGAAAAATTTTGTGATGGCAGGCGTAACAACCGACGTTTGCATGGTTGCGCCTGCAATTAGTGCGCTTGAAGAAGGTTTCAACGTCAAGGTTGTGTGTGATGCCTGCGGTTCGACGAATCAGATTGCGGAAGAAATGTCTTGGCGCAGAATGGAACGTGCGGGTATCGGCTTAACCAGTACAAATGCGATAGTTGCTGAACTGGTCAAGAATTGGGCTTCGACTGCTGGTGCGATCGCCTTCCCTTTGTTGACATAAAGCAAAGTAATGCGGAATTGCCAAACCTGAGTTAAAACTTTCGTAAACACAATCGAACAACGCTGTTGCAGCGGACTACCAAGGTTCACTGATGCCGATGCCAAGACGATTTACAGCCGCTGAACAGCAACGTTAGCTTGCGGCGCACAGCTTGGAGAGTTGCGCTATTTTTGTAAAATCATAAGCACAATGCCTTCTCTCGAAATTATCTGCATCCAACAACTGGAGCCGACCGACTTTTCGCACTTGCCGTTCAGGGTTGAGGCAGAGACGGTGTTGACTTCACATCGCAGCCCACAGCCTTTGTTCCAAGGAGATTTTGATAAGTTGCAAGGCTGTATCTATCATCTGCTTGATGAGAAGAGCGTAACTGCTTACAATCTTCTCAAGCGAGATTGGTATAGAGAAGGCGATGATTCAGATGATAATGTAGAATTCAAGGATGAATACTTGCCTCTTGTAAAAAGCCTGCTTAAACAGTTGCTTGCGGCTTCACCTGTTGGTCAAATTCTGTTCACAACAGATTATCAGTTTGGTTCCGATGGCGCAGAAAGGTATGGATCAATTTCATTCTCTGAGTTTTGGCAAATGCACAATGCGGGTAAGGTCAAAATGAACGCCTCATACTTGATATCCGCAAGCTAACAACTCGGTTGCAGCGGACACATAGATGTTCTGTAAAATCTTGGGAGTGCTCCGTGCCGCTGAACCGACCCGTTATACGGCTCAGTTTTCGGTGCAGACGGTACACTTCAGCTAGTGGTGGGATGCGATCGTAAATAATTTTCGAGATCATCTGCTGGAGCATAGTAATGAAAGAGTGGTACAAGGAAGACCTCGCATACATTCATGATGTTGGTCATAGTGATTACGCTCTCAAGTCAGCCCCTGGCATACTCAAAATTTTGGCTCAAAACAACATTCGAGACGGTTTAGTAGTGGACTTGGGCTGTGGAAGTGGATTATCAGCTTTAGAACTCACGAAAGCGCATTATCAGGTTTTCGGGGTGGATATTTCTGAGTCTCTGATTTCAATCGCTCGAAATAGAGTTCCAAGTGCTGAGTTTCGAGTTGAGTCACTATTTAAGGTCGATATCCCATCTTGTAATGCGGTTATCTCAGTCGGTGAATGTCTCAATTACCTGTTTGATGATGATAATAATTATCAAATACTCACTCAACTTCTTGAGCGTATTTACAACGCATTAGCTCCGGGGGGTGTTTTTGTTTTTGATATTGCAGAACCCGGTCAAGTGATAGAAGGCAACAGAGTTAAAAGTTTTACTGAGGGGAAAGATTGGATAGTGCTGGTTGAAAAGGAGGAGGATCAGGAGAAGTTAGTCTTAAGCCGTCGCATTGTCACTTTACGCAGAGTGGGAGAATACTATAGGCGGGATGACGAGTTGCATTATTTGGGATTGTATAAAGCCGCAGATATTACTGAGAAGTTGAGCCAAGTCGGTTTTACTGTTGAGAGTATGGAGAGTTACGGTGATTACAAGTTACCACAAGCTCATGTTGCCTTTGTTGCACACAAATCAATGTGACATCGAAAATTAGGCGATCACCATATAACAATTGCGGTGCAACGGATTGAGGGAAGCCGCTGGGGCTAAGTTCAAGGGGATCGGCAACCGCTGACCGCAAACGTTAGACCGACAGCGCCATTTAGTTCACTTGTACTGTATGCTAAAATCTTCGTGACGCTACGATCTAACTAGCGTTGGAGCCGACAACCGAATTTGCATTCTTCGTCAGTGAGCAGAACCGCTTGCGGTTGCGGCTCAACTAGGTTTTATGCGGCTAAGGTTTTGGTAGAGACAACCTTGAAAGGTTAGCTCAGATCTTGCACCCGTCTCAACGATTTCCCGATCACCCGCCCTGAATTAAAATTCGGGCTAGTCGCAAAAGTCCTCTGAAGAGGACTGAGCCAAAGTTTCAACCCGTTTCAATGGGTTTAAGCGATGAGCCAGGAACTTCAGTTTTGGGCGGTTGTTGACAGAGGTGCAAGATCTAAGTTAGATCTGATAGACGATTACCATGACAAACTCTCTGGGTTTCGTAAATTGAAAACTGAGCTATTTGTTTACTTATGTTTAAGCTAGCTTCCGATTACAACCATCTAAGTGACTTACTCGCATCGCAACATTGGAGAGAAGCCGATGATGAAACTGCCAGGATTATGCTGAAAATTGCAGAAAGAGAGGCAGAGGGGTGGTTAGATTGTAATTCGATAGGACTTACGCATTGACAAAAGTAGCAAGGTCTGAAGTCAAGCCACCGTCGATTGGGAGAGGTTTTCCAAGATGAACTGACGGATCACG
>NZ_MPPI01000059.1 GCF_001895925.1 Phormidesmis priestleyi ULC007
GAAACCTTTGCACAAGTCAAGCAGCTATTTGTGCAATTCTTGCAGTCTTACACGTTTGATTTTCCCAAGTTGCGGCGCTATGGCTGATCTTACAACTCAAATAGGACTGCTATATGGTGTCTTCCGAATGTTCAGGGACGGTCTTCCAGCCTGATAAAAGTCCACTCAACTCTTGTTTAAGAATTTGAAGTTGTTGAATTTGCTGCTCAATTTGTGAAAGCTTTTCTCCTAGTTTCACTTTGATGTGGTCACAGGGCAGGTCACCTTGATCATGCACTTCCAGAAACTCTTTAATTTCGAGCAAGCTCAGTCCCAATCCTTGAGCGCGTTTGATGAAACGCAGGCGACCAAACACATCCGAGTTGAATTGCCGATAGTTGCCCTCGGTTCTGCCAAATGTCTTGAGCAGCCCCAATTCGTCATAATAGCGAATCGTTTTGATCGGCAGTCCACTGTTTTTCGCGACTGAACCAATTCGTTTTAACTCTTCTTGGACTAGCATAACCACCTCACCAATGCGATGTTTCCATTGTAAAGTGTCTAGCTGGCTGGAGAGTCAAGAGGTTAATAAAGGGGTGGAGACTGCCCCTTTAGAAGACTCAACCGTATTGTCTGGTTGACTCATATTGCAGCTTGAGCAGCAATCTTTCCGTTGTTGGAACCGTTAGAAGCTCGCACTTCAATCACACCATGATTCATCTTCATACCGCACGTAAACTCATACTCACCTGGCTGCTCAGGAGTGAATTCAACAGTTGTCGTTTTGTCAGGCGTGAGGTCAACAGCGATCGAAAACTCTGGAATCAGTAATTGGTCGTAGCAGCTGCTAGGGTTCTGGCGATCGAAATGCAAGCGAACGGGGTATCCTGCCTCGACAATGACCCGTTTAGGTTGATAGCCCTTAGCGATGGTAACTGTTGCCTCCTGGATTCTTGCTGGTGTCGTCACTGCTTCAACGCCAGAAGCTGGAGCCACCCAATAATCGGCGTGATTAGTAGGATGGGCTAGTTGAGAAGCTGATGAGATCGCGGTCGCCGCTTGCACTTCCACCACACCCCGGAACATATTCATGCCGCAGGCGAACTCATACCGACCAGGTTTCTCAGGCGTGAACTCGATCGCGGTTATTTGATTGAGTGGTAGTGCTTGAGCGATACGAAAGTCGGGGAACCGTACTTCTTCAAGGCAACTGCTGGGGTCTTGGCGATCGAAGTTGAGCCGTACAGGTTGCCCCGCTTGCACCACGATTTGGCTGGGTTCATAGCCACCATCGACGGTAACTGTAATTTCTTGAATACCTCCTTGCGTTGCTGCTTTGCGTGACTTCGGCTTACTGAGCAAAAACCACCATAGCTCCAGTCCAATTAATCCCAAGCCTCCTGCGGTCACTGCCCCTTTTACCCATAAGGGTTGATCAATTCGACGAAACTGCCCTGTTTGCTCCTCTGTAGAAGGCTGCATATTCTCATGAGTCATCTGAGCAACGGCTTTACCAGAAGGCACTCTTAGCAAAACTCCTAGCGTTACGATGCTGCTAATGATTACTGTCTTGTTTACCATTTGAATTCCTCCTATATTAATGGCTCTGCGAATGCAACTTAGTCGCAAGCTACACCAACGTTCCTGAAATTGCACCTAATAGAAATCCAAATCCTGCTAACGTTCCAAAAAATGTCACTTGCTTGAGCATTGTGATGCCTCTCACTTGGGCTACTAGCTGAATGTTTTAGGTTGGAAGTTACGCAGGCGCAGTGCGTTCGTCACTACTGAAACAGAACTAAACGCCATTGCTGCACCCGCAACGATAGGGCTGAGCAACCAGCCGAAGATAGGGTAGAGAACACCTGCGGCAATTGGAATGCCTGCCACGTTATAAATGAAAGCAAAGAACAAGTTTTGCTGGATGTTGCGAATAGTAGAACGGCTCAATTGGATTGCAGTCACGATGCCCTGCAAGTCACCGGAGATCAGCGTGATATCACTCGCGGCGATCGCGACATCGGTTCCCGTTCCGATTGCAATTCCCACATCAGCTTGAGCTAAAGCGGGCGCATCATTAATGCCGTCACCTACCATTGCCACCACTTTGCCTTCTGACTGAAGGGTTTCAATCGTTGCCACTTTCTGGTCAGGGCGAACTTCAGCAAAGATTCGCTGAATTCCAACCTCACGGGCAATCACGTTAGCGGTACGTTGATTGTCGCCAGTGAGCATCACCACTTCTAGTCCCATCTTTTGCAAGGCACGAATCGCATTGACGGAAGAGGGTTTTACGGCATCGGCAATGCCCATGATTGCTTCCGCTTTGTTATCCACAGCAAGCCAGATCACCGTCTTGCCCAAGGATTCCAGTTTGTCCCACTGCTGCTGTAAGGCGTTGGTATCAATGCCCAATTCGTTCATCCAACGGTGCGTCCCAATCTGCACCCATCGATCGGATACATAGCCCTGCACACCACTCCCAGCGATCGCCTCAAACTCTCGTGCGTCTATCAACTCCACACCCTGAGACTGAGCGTACTGCACGACAGCTTCAGCTAAAGGATGCTCAGAATTGCGTTCAACCGATGCAGCTAGATGCAGCAGTCTAAGTTCATTACCGTGGGCTGTCCCGTTAACCGTGACGTATTCAGTGACGGTCGGTTTGCCTTGCGTAATCGTGCCTGTTTTGTCGAGGACGATCGTTTGCAGTTTGTGCGCCAGTTCCAAACTGTCAGCCCCTTTAATCAGAATGCCGTTCTCTGCACCTTTACCCGTTCCCACCATGATCGAAGTCGGGGTAGCTAGACCCAGCGCACACGGGCAAGCAATAATCAGCACCCCAACGGTGGTAATCAACGCCATCGTCACGTTGCCCATGACGTTGAACCAGATAATAAAGGTGAGAAGGGCGATCGCAATCACCGCAGGCACAAACCATCCGGTCACCTGATCTGCTAATCGCTGGATCGGTGCTTTCGACCCCTGTGCTTGCTGCACCAGCTTCACAATTTGAGCTAAGAAGGTATCCTTTCCGACTCGCGTTGCCCGAAACTTAAAGCTACCCGTTTTGTTAATCGTGGCTCCGATCACTTCATCACCCGGCTGCTTTTTCGTAGGTACACTTTCGCCCGTTACCATCGCCTCATCGATCGTGGAAGAACCCTCAACAATCTCGCCGTCTACCGGAATTTTTTCGCCCGGACGCACCAGAATCACGTCTCCCAAAACTACCTCAGCAATCGGAACATCAACCTCTCGACCCTTGCGGATCACTCGCGCTGTCTTTGCCTGCAACCCCATCAGCTTGCGGATTGCTTCCGAAGTTTGTCCCTTTGCCCGGTTCTCCAGCAGTCTTCCTAACAAGAGCAAGGCAATGATGACTGAAGCAGCTTCAAAGTACACGTCTGGGTTCAGCCCTTGAGCGATGAACCATTGTGGAAGGAAAGTAGGAAATAGGGAGTAGAGATAGGCTGTCCCGGTTCCAACTGCTACCAATGTATCCATCGTCGCCGTGTGACGCTTTAAGGCTTTCCAGGCATTCACGAAGAAAGATCTACCCGCCCAAAACAGCACTGGAGCCGTCAGCACAAGCTGAAGCCAGGGATGGTGCAGCCACATGGGAAAGAAGGGAATCGGTAAGCCTGTCATCGCAGGTAGCGACCCAAGTACCAAAATTGCACTGATAGTACCGCTGACCCAAACTCTACGAGTCAACTCACGACGTTCCACTTGTCGTTCTTGTCGCTCTGCATCGTCTTCGGGAGCCAGTACATTGTCTTGCATCGGTAGAGCTGAGTATCCAGCAGCATCCACCGCTTCCTGCATTTCAGCTACATCAGTTTTGCCAGAATCATAGGTGACAGCAGCTTGTTCAGCCCCAAAGTTGACGCTACACGCTTGCACTCCAGGCACAGAGAGAATCGCATTTTCAATGTTGTTGGCGCAGGAGGCACAACTCATGCCTCGCAATTTGAGTGTCGTATTTTCCATTGATCTACTCCTATGCAACTGTATAACCCGCATCGGTGATCGCCTGCCTAATGACAGATTCGGAGGCTTGTGTTTCAACATTGACAAGCTTGGTTTTGGGATCAGCGTGAACCGTAGCAGTAGCATCGATCGCCTTTACTGCTTGAGTAATGGTTTCGCTACAGGCAGAACAAGCCATGTTGGGAACGGTTAATTCAAGTGTCATGATTCAAACCCTCTTAATTTTCAACTGATCCCATCTTGAAGTGTCTAGCACGCTGGAGAGTCAAGGGGTAACGACAAAAGTTTTACGAGCGCTTGCAGGACTGCATCACGTAAAATTCTGCAACCGCTGTCTACAAGCAGAATGGTTGCAGAATTTTGCCACCGTCAGTGAATGAGTCCTTACGCCATTGCTGCTGCCATCTGGCGGCAGGATTCAGCACAGCGACGGCAAGACTCGGCGCATCGCTTACAGTGGTCATGGTCATGCTTCTCGCACTCAGCGGCACAACGATCGCAGGCTTCGGCACACACACCGCACAGTTGAGCGTGAAGGTCAGAATTGCGAGCCATGAACCGGGCGCAGATGTTGCACGTATCCGCACAATCGCGGCACAGCTTAATGCACTGAGCCATCATTTGCACCATGTCACTGTCTAGACAAGCTGTCGCACAGTTCTCGCAGTCTCGTAGACAGTCAAAACAACCCTCAATGCAAGTTTCAAGTGGGGATTGGTGAGATTGAGTTGCAGCCATAATTTGCCTCCTGATGAATTAACAACACGTGAGAGCTGATTGGCTCCCACGCTTCACACTAAGGAGGCACTGAAGTAATTACGTCTCTCCTCCGAAAGGGAGATAGATTCACACCTTTGAGCGACAGCCATTTCATCCTAATTTCATAACTACGTGCAACCTTGGGGAAGGTGCCAATTTGATGTTGACTCATGCCTTCAGATGGTTTCTAGAATTAGAAAGTTTGACTAGTTGACTCTCCAGCCAACTGGAGTATTCAGAATAACAACATCACTCTTTTAACCCTTTATCTAAGTCACAACGAACGTATGTCACACAATTTCTTCGCAAGAACAGGTTTTCTAGCTCTGACGCTAGGAGCGATCGCCACCAGCAGCTTCTTGAATGCCTGCTCCACCTCCGTTCAAAACCAAGCACAAGCCCCTAGTCCTGCTGCGACTGATGCTGGCTCTATGCAAAGCATGGATCACAGTAATATGAACGGCATGAACCACGGCAGCATGTCGATGGATCTCGGCCCAGCCGATGCCGAAATTGACCTGCGATTTGTCGATGCGATGACTCCTCACCATCAGGGAGCCGTCGAAATGGCGAAAGAAGCGCAGCAGAAGTCCAAGCGTCCTGAAATCCAAAAGCTGGCGGCTGGTATCCTCAAAGCACAAGACAAAGAAATCAACCAGATGAAGCAATGGCGGCAAGCTTGGTATCCCAAAGCTAGTGCAGAGCCAGTCGCTTACAACTCAAAAATGGGTCATTCCATGCCGATGTCTCAAGACCAAATGAAAGGCATGATGATGAACATGGATTTGGGTGCGGCAGATGCTCAGTTTGATCTGCGGTTCCTCAACGCCATGATTCCACATCATGAAGGCGCAGTGGTGATGGCGCAGGATGCTTCAAGCAAATCAAAGCGTCCTGAGATCAAGAAGCTGGCTCAAGAAATTATTGCCTCTCAGAAAACTGAAATCAAGCAGATGCAGCAGTGGAAACAAGCTTGGTATGGAAAATAAGTTGAGTCTTGGATGGATGGGACTGCGATTTGTTTAAAAAGCGGCGATCGCAGCCCTACCCACAAAATTCAGTTTCTAGAAAATCAATGTGCGGTCTATGAAACTCAAAGTTGTTCAAAATACCACGTTTAAGCAGTCCACTGAAGATTCTTCCAAGTTGCGAGAACAGGATAAAGTTTCTGTTTCAGCTGGGACAGAATTTAAGATTCACTCCTGGAAGCTATTAGAGCGTAGCCATTTGAAGGTGGCATTACTGGGTGCAACGTTAGGGAATCCTGAACGTAATACCTGGTACGTCTACAGTTCTCACATTAAGGTAATCAATGACAAGAACAACGTGGTGGCACTGACTCCAACCCCGATTACCAATGGGCTGCCCTTGTCAAAGGTACTGAATATTCCCCATAAGAGCCAGCTCGATAACGCTCTAAATCCTACGGGTGCTTGTAATGTGACTTCTTTTGCAATGGTAATGGCGTATTTCCAGATCAAGGGGAGAACAGGCGTTGGACAACTTGAAGATGAACTGTACCGCTACATGGAAAATAGTGGACTCAGCCGATGGGAGCCGGATGATTTGGCTAGGGCGGCGACCGCTTATGGCATCCGTGATGAATTTACGATGCGGGGTAAATTATCTGATTTACGGCGGGCGATCGCGTCAGGTTATCCCTGCATTATTCATGGATATTTTACTAGCTTTGGTCATATTCTAGTCGTGCGTGGCTACGACCCAAATGGCTTTTTCGTCAACGATCTCTATGGGGAATGGTCGTCTAGTGGGTATGACAAGGATGCCTCTGGTGAAAATTTATACTACTCGAATGGATTAATTCAGAGTAAGTGTTCGCCAGAGGGAGAAGACTATGTTTGGATTCATCGCGTCTCCAGACAATCAACGTTCTTCGGTCAGTCAAGGTAAACGGAAAAATCAACTCTCATTATTGAACTAATCTGGCATAGATTTTATACTGATTTCACTTTTAGAGCGAATACTCATTAATTATGCCTGTTCTAATCCGTGGTCTGTTTTCTAACCATCACTGAATCTGAAACCACCTTTAAATATCCAACCTTCTCCTAATACCCACCCCTCGCAACGAATAAACCTTCAATGACTCATCATTGCTCTCACAGATCAGGAACAGCCCGTCGTTTTTCTGGAACTCTTCTCAGTCTGTTTGTTCTAATGACTCCAGTTGAAGTGCTAGCTCATGCCGGGCACGGCGACGAGTTCAAAGGCGGAAGTCAATCGGCTCAATCGGCGGATGCGATTCAGGTTGATGCAGAAACGACAAAGCGACTGGGTTTGAAGATCGAACCCGTAGCGCGGCAACCATTAGCCTTTGGTATTAAAACTACTGGACAAATTGAATCACTGCCCAACCAACAGGTGGAAGTGACGACTCCAGTCAGAGGAACGGTAACGCGGCTACTTGTGCAACCAGGAGATCAGGTGAGCGAAGGTCAGGCAGTTGCTATCATGACTAGCCCAGAATTGGCAGAACTGCGAACTACTGCGTTAGACCGTCGATCGGAAGCGATCGGTTCTACTCAACAAGCACAGGCAGACTTGCGACTGGCACAGCAAAACTTTGCTCAACAACAGAAAATTGCTGCGACAGACGTGGCTCAAGCTCGGACGCAACTCAGCTTTGCTCAAGAGCGATTCGACAAAGACCGGGAACTGGCTGCTAGTGGCGCACTTCCTCGCCGGACATTCTTGGAGTCAGAAACTAAACTGGCGGAAGCAAAAGCGGCTCTCACCAAAGCCGCAAGTCGGTTAGAGGTTTCGGAAGCGACGGCACAACTGCAACGGGCTGAATCTGCTGTGCAAGTGTCTCAATCGCGAGTGCAGCTAAGTGGGGAAACCTATCAAACTCGCCTGCGACAACTCGGCGCAAGTGCAAATCAGGATGGCACGATCACGATCGCGGCTCCGATTTCAGGCACCGTTGCCGATCTCGAAACCACCACGGGCGAATCGGGCGAGGATGCAGGAAAAAAGGTGATGACAATCATCAACGGCAGCAGTGTTCAAGTAAGTGCCAACATTTATGAGAAAGACCTCGATCGTATTCAGATCGGGCAACGAGTCCAGATGAAAGTTGCTAGCTTGCCTGATCGGACTTTTACAGGAAAAATTAGCGTCGTTGGTTCTGTCGTCCAAGGCGAAACCCGCACAGTCTCTGTGAAAGCGCAGCTCGATAATCCAAATGGGGTTCTGAAACCAGGGATGTTTGCGGAGTTGGAGGTGCTGACCGATCGTACTCCTGCCGCATTGTTAGCAATTTCTAAGTCTGCACTGGTAACAACAAATGATAAGAAGACGATCGTCTTTGTCCAAAATGGCACTGCATTTCAACCTACAGAAGTCACGTTAGGCAGAGAATCAGGCGAGTTTATCGAGGTCAAAAACGGGTTGTTTGATGGCGATCGGATTGTGACTCAACGCGCTAACCAGTTATATGCTCAATCGCTGCGCGGCGGTAGTAAACCAACTGTTGATCACGGAGAAACGAACTCTGCACCAGTCGCTAACTCACAGCCTGCAATTCCTTGGTGGGTTGGGATTCCTGTGGGAGGAGCGATTATGGCAGGTGCATTTGGGGCTGGAATGGTGTGGGCAAATCGTCGCAACCGCAAGGCGTTCGTTCCATTGTCCAATGGTCATACGAGTCATGAATCCCTCAATGACCTAAGCTTAACTGACTACGATGCTCGCATCCTGCCAACGCCGCCTTCACCAAAGGCAGCACCAGATCATCCTCATCAACCGCGCTAGGTAAATCGTCATGCTGAGTTCCATCATTCAGTGGGCGATCGCTCGCCGCTGGTTAGTAATTTTGGGCGCGATCGTCATCACCATCTGGATTTTTCGCACCATCATTCAAATGCCTCTGGATGTATTTCCTACCTTTGCACCCCCACAGGTTGAAATTCAAACCGAAGCGCCGGGATTAGCGCCCGAAGAAGTGGAATCGCTAGTGACGTTGCCGATCGAAAGCGCGATCAACGGCACGCCAGGAGTTTCGGCAGTTCGCTCTTCTAGTGCAGCCAGTATTTCGGTTGTGCGAGTCGTTTTCATTTGGGGCACCGATATTTATCAAGCCAGACAGCTTGTGACAGAGCGGTTGCAGTCCGCTCAAAGTAAACTGCCAGAAGGGATTGAGACTCCGCAGATAGCTCCCATCAGTTCACCCATTGGCACGATCATCACTTACGCCTTTACATCCAAAACAAGTGACTTAATGGAGGTGCGGCGCACTGTCGATTGGCAAGTCACAAATCGCCTGCTGGCAGTGCCAGGAGTCACGCAAGTCATTGTATTTGGTGGCGATGTGCGACAGTATCAAGTTCTGGTGGCTCCAGAAAAACTACAAGCGTTCAACGTATCTCTCCAAAATGTATCAGACGCAGTGGCAGCGGCAAACGTGAATGCACCAGGTGGTTATTTGATTACGCCCGATCGCGAAAAATTGATTCGAGGCATCGGGCGAATCGAAGACATTGAAGCTTTAAAGCAATCTGTGATTATTGCCCACAATGGCACGCCTGTCAGAATTACAGATGTAGCCGATGTGAAAATCGGGGCAGCCGTGAAGCGTGGGGATGCCAGCGTCAATACTCAGAAAGCAGTCGTCGCGATCGTCAACAAACAGCCGCAAGCCGATACATCCACCGTTACCCGCGCTGTTGAAACCGCGATGACCGAGGTGAAAGCAGGATTACCAGAAGGCATCCAGGTTACCACGACGTTTCGACAAGAAACTTACATTGATGCGTCGATCGACAATGTGCGAGAGGCATTAATCGAAGGCAGCATTATCGTTGCCCTAATCCTGATTCCGTTCTTGATGAACTGGCGCAACTTAGCGGTGTGTTTGGCGGCTTTGCCTTTGTCCTTATTGATCGGGGTGCTGGCGCTCAACTGGCTCGGACAAGGGTTGAACACGATGACCCTGGGCGGTTTGGCAGTGGCGATCGGATCTGCGGTCGATGATGCGATCGTCGATGCCGAAAACGTCTACCGTTGTCTACGAGAAAACAAATACTCTCCCAATCCCCGCCCTGTTTTGGAGGTGGTGTTTGAGGGCTGTCAGGAAGTTCGAGATTCCGTGTTTGGAGCCACCATTATTACAGTTGTCGTCTTCTCGCCCATCTTTGCACTCACGGGGGTAGAAGGCAGCATTTTTATCCCAATGGGGGTGGGCTACTTGGCAGCAGTATTGGCTTCTAGCGTCGTCGCTCTGACCGTCACGCCTGCCCTGTGCGCGATTTTGTTGCCCTATGGTCGCTTGCCTGAACGCGAACCCTGGGTTGCTCAATTTCTCAAAAGAATTTACCTGGTGTTACTCACGTTTTCGATGCGGCGATCGACCGTTATCTTCGGCATCGCAGGGGCAAGTTTAGTGGCGGCGGCGATCGTAGTGCCGTCGTTCGGACGCATCTTTCTACCAGAATTTCAGGAACAATCGCTGGTCAATACGTTACTGCTTTATCCTGGCTCATCGTTAGAGGCGACGAACAGCGCTGCCTCTGTGCTGGAACATAAGCTGAAAGATAATCCCAACTTTCAGAGCATTCAAGTGCGTTCTGGGCGGGCAGCGGGCGATGCTGATGCCGCAGGCGTGAATCTGGCTCACCTAGACGTGGAGTTGAGCGAGATGGGCATGAAAGACCGTAAAGCTAGTGTGGAGCTGTTGCGGCAAGAATTTGCCAAAGTGCCGGGGGCAGCACCCAACGTGGGCGGCTTTATTTCCCACCGGATGGATGAAGTGCTGTCAGGTGTCAGAAGCGCGATCGCCGTTAAAATCTTCGGTACTGAATTGGAGCAACTCCGCACCCTGGGACAGCAAGTGAATGATGTCATGCAGTCAGTTGAAGGCGTTGTTGATCTCCAGCTTGAACCGCAAATTCCGGTCGAGCAAATTCAGATTCAGTTTGATCGCGTTGCCGCTGCCCGGTACGGTTTAACGATTGGGCAACTTTCAGAAACGATCGAGACGGCATTAAATGGACGAGTGGTGTCGCAAGTATTGGAGCAACAGCAAACCTTCGATCTGATGGTGTGGTTAAAACCAGAAGCCCGCCAAAGCGTATCCACCATTGGCAACTTAATGGTAGATACGCCCAGTGGCAATAAAATTCCGCTGGCGCAGGTAGCAAAAGTTCAGGACGGCACGGGTCCAAACACGATCAATCGTGAAAATGTCTCTCGCTTGATTGTGGTGGCTGCCAACGCCCAGGGGAGAGATTTGCGCTCGGTCGTGAACGACATTCAGACCAAGGTGAAACAACAGGTGCGGATTCCCGCTGGTTACTATATCCAATACGCGGGACAATTTGAAGCCGAAGAACGAGCATCCCAAAACATTTTGCTGTTCAGCGCGATCGCCTTCGTCGTCATCACCATCATCATGTATCTCTCGGTTAAATCAGTTGCTTCCACCGCTATGATTATGATCAACCTGCCGCTAGCGTTGGTTGGTGGCGTGATTGCGGTAGCACTGACAGGAGGTATCTTGTCGATCGCCTCACTCGTCGGATTTGTCACGCTGTTTGGGGTCGCCACTCGGAATGGTTTGCTGCTGGTAGACAACTACAACACCAAGTTTGCTGCTGGAATGCCGTTGAAAGATCTTCTAATTCAGGGGTCGATGGAACGGCTCAACGCGATCCTGATGACTGCCTTTACATCAGCGTTAGGATTAGCACCCTTGGTCATTGCAGGCGGTCCTGGAAAAGAGTTGCTGCAACCTTTATCGATCGTTGTGCTGGGTGGGCTTTTCACCTCCACTGCCCTGACGCTGCTGATCTTACCTGCGCTCTACGCCAAGTTCGGCAAATACCTATTTCCCAAACGTTCAACTGTGGAGAACGGTAAAGTTTCTCAGCTAGAGATGGAGCGAATTGAAGGAAAAGCATAACGGTTTGAGTCAACAGTTTTGTTTATTAACTAGGAGAAGAATTATGCAATTGAAACTGAGTGTAATGACCATTTCGACGATCGGACTATTATTCTTGAGTGCTTGCAGTGGCAATCAAGCAACCAACCCAGCCAGTAGCCCTGCTGCTTCTGCTCCTGCGGAAACTCAACCTTCTACCAGTGGTTCTCCTGCCGTCAGTGCCGCTAAATCTGCATCTGGTAAAAATCACGGCGGGCAGGGCGGACAAGTAGTTGAGTCTGGTGCCTATCATCTAGAGCTAGTGACCGGAAAGGAGACCAGTGGAACTCATCTAGATTTGTTCTTGCAGAAAGGGGATAACCATGAAGCCATTCCCAATGCAAAGGTAACGGCTCAAGTTCAGCTACCCGATGGCAGCCAGAAATCGCTGGACATGAAATACGACGCTGGCGAAAAACACTACACGGCAATGCTCCCCGGTGCCGCAGCAGGAGATTACAAAGTTGCCGTTCTGTCAGACATCAATGGAGAGAAAGTGAATGGGCGATTCAGCTTTAAGCAATAATACTGAGTTTCATTTCATTCTGATTTCATTCCTCAGCTTTAGGCTAGAGATAGGGCCGCTCTGAAAGAGCATTTGACGGTCTGTTTAACGATTCCCTTAGGAGTAAACATGAACAAATTATACGGAATTAAGGTTGCGGCGGCTGGCGCGATCGCCCTGCTCTTTATTTCAGCGATCGCCGCAGGCAATGCTTTTGCTCAAGACAATCAAAAGCCTGCTGCTCAAACCGAGCAAATGAGCGGCTGTGAGTGCTGCAAAAAAATGATGGAGAAAAAGACGAACGACAGCCAGAACAAAATGCCCGGAATGAACCATTCAGCGCCATCAGGTAAATAGTTTCAATCAGTGTTTTCAACTAACTGAAACTATTTCTTGAGCTATGGAGGTTTTTGTATGAGTACCTCCATAGCAGTTCTTCATTCAGAAATAAAGGCTCAAGGTTTTTGCGTAACTCTCTTCAAAACCTATTAAAGTTTCATCCTGTTTTTATTTTCGCTTGTCACTTCAAAACATGAAAACACTCGTTTGCACAACGGTGTCTCTGCTATTGCTAGCATCTATTCCGGCTACTGCGGCGACTCGATTCAGATGCACTGGAGATGCAGCTCGTTCAACGCCGCCAGTTGTTAACTATCCCACGCACATTCGGAATGTCGTTTGGCGAAATATGCGGGCGGTGTGCCAGCAGCAACCTAAACAGAGCAAGCCGTCAGCAACTCCCAATAACTCTCAATCTCAAGAGACACCCCAGAAATCGCAGTAGGTGACATCGCTTACCTATACCGCTTTGCGCCGCCTACTCCACACTGACTTGCTGAAAGTTTCATCTTGATCTCATTGATGTGTGGAACCCCAAGGAGAAGCTTTTCTAGGGCTGGGTTATCTATAACAAGCTGTTAAGGTCAGCGATCGTATGCGAGTGTTACTGGTAGAAGATGAACCCGATTTAGGAGCCGCGATTCATCGGGTTCTAAGTCGGGAAAAGTATGTGGTGGACTGGGTGCAAGATGGCAGCGAAGCTTGGGCATACCTCGAAAACCCTAATGTTCATTACACCTTAGCCATCCTGGACTGGATGCTGCCCGGCGTGTCTGGCGTAGAGTTGTGCAGACAGATCCGCACCCAAAACAATCCACTTCCTATTTTGCTGCTGACTGCGAGAGATCGCATGGAAGATAAAGTAGCCGGACTGGATGCCGGAGCCGATGATTATTTAGTCAAGCCCTTTGGCATGGCAGAACTTTTGGCAAGAATGCGAGCGCTGCAACGGCGATCGCCCGAACTCCATCCCCAACAGCTTCAAGTCGGCAATCTAACTCTTGACTACAGTATGTATGCGGTTTGCCTGCAAGACTCCAATGGTCGGCGATCATCTATTCCTCTGACCGCAAAAGAATTTCAGACGCTGGAATATTTCATGAAGCATCCCAGCCAAGTGGTGACGAGTCAGCAAATCATGAACCAGCTTTGGGAAGTCGGCGCAGAACCAACCAGCAACGCTGTAGCCGCCCAAATTCGACTGCTACGCCGTAAGCTTTCAGAAGCTGGGTGTGACGGGCCGATTGAAACGATTCATGGAATCGGCTACCGATTCAACGTTCCTCATGCATCAAAATAAGCTGTTCAATCGCACCCGCCTCCAACTTGCAGGCTGTTATGCCGGGGTGATGGGGCTGATCTTAAGTCTGAGCGGACTGACCACGCATCAGATGTTAGCAGTTGCTCATTGGCGCGCCGTTGAGCAGGAGCTAGAATCTATTTCAGGAACACTGCATGACACCTTAGAACCGAAACTTAAGCAACCTGACCAGGTTGAGCCTGCGATCAAGCAAGCCCTGCCAGGATTATGTCTTGCGAGAACTGATTGCTCAAATGACGCTCAACATCGACATACTCTCGGCATTGTTCAAGAAGGCAACTATTACGTGCGCTTCTTCACCCAATCTGGGCAACTGCTGGCGAGTTTGGGAAGTCAGCTAGACGGGTTACCACCTCCAGAGACTCAAGAGGGTTGGAGTACGCTGCAACACCGGAATGGTACGCGCTATCACCAAACCACTCTATTGCTGAAGACCGCTACTGGCTCTGCTTGGGGCTATATGCAGATTGGGCGATCGCTGAAAGAATATGACGACCATCTCACCACACTGCGGCTATTGCTTGCCGTTGGGCTACCCCTTTCCATGCTGTTAGTCGCGAGTGCAGGGTGGTGGTTGGCTGGACTGGCAATCCGACCCGTTTATCAGTCCTATCAACAGATGCAACAGTTCACCGCTGATGCTGCTCACGAACTCCGCACTCCCATTGCTACCATTCGCGCTACCGTCGAATCTGTCCAGGATGTAGATGATCTCTCAAACGAGGAGATGCAGGAAACATTAGGGGTGGTCAATCGCCAAAACAATCGACTGGCACATCTGGTACAGGATCTTCTGTTGCTCTCTCGAATGAATCAAAAGGTTTTGGCAGAAAACCGTCAGGTCTGCTGCCTCAACGACATCATTCACGATTTAGTGGAAAGCCTGTTGGTATTAGAAATTGCCGCTCCCATCCAGCTATCGACCCAGTTTCGCGTCAGGGAGCCATTGTGGGTTATGGGGAATGAAGATCAACTCAGCCGATTATTCTCTAACCTGATCGTCAATGCCCTGCAATACACTCTCCCTGGTGGAGATATAACGGTGATTCTAGAGCGAGATGAATCTCAGGCAATAATTCATGTTCAAGACACAGGCATTGGCATCGCTTTAAACGATCAGTCACGTATTTTCGATCGCTTCTACCGGGTGAGTAGCGATCGTTCTCGCCAAACCGGAGGAGCTGGGTTAGGTCTGGCGATCGCGAGGGCGGTTTCTGAAACGCATCTTGGCAGCATTCAAGTCGAGAGTGAGTTGGGTAGGGGCAGCACATTTACTGTACGCCTGCCTGTAGTTGGGTTCCTTGACGCAAAGGTACGTCAAGCGACATGACCCTGCCAGGAAAAGCGCTAAGACCCGCCGTTTACACGGGTTTCCTTTCCCCTTTTTGAGCTTGCGCTTTCAGGATGTTTTTTGGGGTGGGATGCCGACCGAATCCCGGAGCTTTTCATTGGAGAAGGCTCAAGGACACGGTGAACTACCCGTTTGTTGGGGATGTCATCGATCATCTCAGAGTCGGGAGGACAGCTTTCTATCGCTATTTCTCGCCGGATCGTATCCGGGAACTTCGAAATCAGGACTGAATGTCGGACCTAGGCCATGTCGCTTGACGTACCTTTGCGTCAAGGAACCCAACAATGGAGGGGTCATAACAACACTGTAGTCTCCTGCATCTGTACATCGTGCTAGTAGCCATACTGTACTGACCTTTAAGGTCTTTTCCGCATCCCGGACGGGAAAGAGGTTTGGTATCATCTCCAACTCAAAGACATTTCCGTCTGCTGGGTCGGTTGGATTCAGGAAACGTTGCCATTGGGTTGGAAACTCCTGTCGCAAGTTGAACATGCGTAGCGAGGGTGTCGCTCCATCTTGACTGAAATAGTCTCGAAGATGGGCAACTGCACCGTTCTTAAACGCTCCTGCGTCTTCTCTGGCTGTGTATTTAACATGCACAATGGCATCTGTGATGGTGTTGTAATCAAACTGGCGTAGGGATTTGCCGAAGTCAGGACTGTTGTCATTGAAAAGCTTCAGCAACCATTGGCTAATGGCTCCGGCACCTTCAAAGGGCAAGTAGCTGTAGCGACCTGCAATACTAATCGCTCAAACCTGCAATCGTCGCCTTTTCAAACCAGGATTAGCTGCAACTATAAAAAACGCTCAAACCAGCATTAGTTGCAACTGAGCCGAGATTAAGGTGCAACCAACCTGCAATCATCCATGCCAGCCAGGATTAATTGCAAAGAGGCTGCATCCATTGCTGGATAGGAGGGAGAGGAAAAGCAGTTCAGGAAGAGTCAAGAAACTCGTAGCGCATCTGGGTTTGTTGACTTTGAAAAATAGACGACTTTCTTGACACCAAAACAGAGGAGTTTTGGTCTTCCAGAAAGGTTTTCAGAAGCGGCAAGAAAACGTTCGTTTCTTTTACAGTTGAAACTGGCACAATCGTTCTGTAAAAGTCGATTAGGACAACTCCAAAACTTCTGCGAGACTAATTCAGTAAATAGTAAAATCAGTAAAACTATATCAATAGTTAAAACTATATAAACTGTTTATAGTTTTTCAGTTGGTCTTCCTGTTTTGACTTTTTCCAGGTTATTCCCTAGATCGATTAGATCTTCTTCTGACATTTCCATAAGAGCATAAAGACCAGCTCGGATGACTTCGCTCTTATTTATGTTGACAGCTGAGTTGAGGCAGCGTTGCCGGACAGCAGTAATTAACTCATAGTCTCTGGACGGCAAGGTGAAGCTGTCCCGGATTACTCGTTCCTTTTTAGACTGTTCTTTCACTACGGGAACTGTGTCCACGAGTTGTTCACCAACTGGTGGTTTCTCTCCCAGTAAACTTTCTGCTTTCTCGAAGCGATTTCTGACCGCTTCATCTTCTGCTTCAAGAGAGGCGTTAAGCGCTGATCTCATACTCTTTCTAGTCATACAATGATTTCCTCTGGCAACACGGCTAGTGTCTGACAAATGACAATATAATATAAACCGTATAAATGGTAAAAATAATATGAATATTTTATACGATTTTTACAGTTTTGCTTCTGACATCGGTCATGCAAGAATGTAAGGAGTTAATAAATAGTATAAAAGCTTTTAACCGTAAAAACTGTATAAATTGTTTGTAGGTTTTATATCATGCCAGCCAAGATCATTGCTGTAGCAAATCAGAAAGGCGGTTCAGGAAAAACTACGGTCAGTATGCAACTGGCTGGCGCGATCGCCCGACGAGGAAACAAAGTGCTTGTAGTAGATGCCGATCCACAGGGTACAGCAACTCGGTGGGCAGCTTCCGCAGAGGATGAGCATCCATTCCCAGCATCTGTTGTGGGCTTAAGTGCTGCTAATGAGAAAGTGGGTAATGTTCTAGACGTGTTGTTCGTGTCTAAATGGGGAATCCGAATATGACGCGATTAATGAACCGTCCAATCACCCCATCATGCATCACAATCGACTTAGAAAAGCAAATCGTTTGACGTGCCAATCGCTTAATCCGGGTTCTCAACGTCAGATGTTTGCGCTCAATTTTCTGAGTATTCCGTTTTCCAACTGTGTGAAAGACAGGAGCGAGATGACGTTCATACGCCCCCCAGCCATCGCTGTAGAACTGCATAATGCCGAATGGTTCCAACAGGGCTTTTAATGCTACGAATGCCTGATCTTTGTGATTGGCTAACACATACGCCAACACCTGACCTGTCATATGGTCAATTGCCCACCCCAACCACCGTTGTTGATCTTTGGATTGGACAAAACTCCACATTTCATCCACTTCAGCTTCGAGATCTAAATCATCGGCAAGGCACAGCCGAGCGATGGTTTGAGGCGGTTCTAGCTCGGCTAACACGATTTCATTCACCGCTTTTAGCTTGGAACTTTTTTTGAGCGTTTCAATCACGGTGGTTGGGCTAATCCCAAGCACCCGTGCCGTATCGCGAATTCCGCTCCCATTCATCGCCATATCGCTGATCTGCTGCTTCACATTGGGGAGCATAGGCGACCTATACCATGTAGGGGCATAAACTTCACTTTTCGGGTATACTCACTGATGTAGAAACAACGTGAGAAAACAGCGGGAGGTTCCCTTGATTGAGATCTCATTCAGCGAAGCCGAGATCGCAGCCCTGCACTATGAACGGTTCCATCATCCCCATCCGAGAGTCCAGCGCAAGATGGAAGCTTTGTATTTGAAGAGTCAAGGTTTGCCTCACTGGGAGATTGCTCAACTGGTACAGGTGAGTCAGAACACCTTACGGAGTTACCTCAAAGACTACCAAGCCGGGGGCATTGCTGGACTGAAAGTGTTGACCTTTTATCAACCCCAAAGTGAGTTGAAGCCGCACCAAGCCACATTGGAAGCCCAATTCAGGGCACATCCTCCTCAAAGCTTGGCACAAGCAGCGGCGAAGATCGAGGCGTTGACTGGGATTCGGCGCAGTCGTAGCCAGGTACAAGTGTTTCTCCAAGGGATGGGCATGAAGTGCAGACGAGTCGGCGTGCTTCCCGCCAAAGCCGACCCAGAGCCGCAAGAGGCAGATAAAAAAACCAGTTGGAGCCTCGCCTAGAAGAGGCAAAAGCCGGCAATCGAGCCGTGTTTTTTGGGGATGCTGCCCATTTTGTTTTAGGAGCGTATCTGGGGGTTTTGTGGGGTTTCGAGCGCTTGTTTGTCAAAACGGGGTCAGGACGACAGCGCTTCAATGTCTGAGCCGCGATGAATGCCCTCACCCACGAACTCGTCCTCGTGACAAATGATGCTTACATCAATGCCCAGAGTGTTTGTGAGTCGTTAAGAAAACTAGCGGCGTTAGGACTGAGTATCCCGATCACCCTGGTGCTGGACAATGCCCGTTATCAAAAATGTGCCCTCGTCACTGAGCTTGCAGCATCGCTCCAGATTGAGTTGCTCTACCTACCGCCTTATTCCCCCAACTTAAATTTGATTGAGCGGTTATGGAAGTTTGTTAAAAAGCAGTGCTTGTACTCGACCTATTATGCTGACTTCGCTCAGTTCAAAGCCGCCATTTCTAGTTGTCTTGACCAATGCCACACGACTCATAAGCAGGAGTTAGACTCCCTACTAACGCTTCGCTTTCAGTCCTTTCATAATACGCAATCTATACCCTGATGCAGTATAGTTCTGGGAAGAATTCAGACGTTCAACGCGCAAAGTTCCCAGAACTTTTTGATGCCGTGGCTCAGGCAATCTCTCATTCTCCCGGCTCCCCCTTACCGATCGCTTTAACGACAGCAGTCTCCGAGTTTCCCGATCGGGTGCAGCCCGCGATTGTCTACCTACGACATCAGCAGCAGCGACGTGCGATCCAGAATCCGGTTGGCTATCTGTATCGAGCGATCGTCGAGGGATGGAATCTACCACAACCTAGCGATGCCGCAACGCCTGCTGGTTTTAGAGACTGATTTAACTGGGCAAAAGCGAATGGGTTGGCAGTAGCTGCAACGGTTATCGGAGGAGTTCATCAAACATTGCACGTTGAGGATGGTTGGTTGCCTACCGAACTGTTGATGCGACGGCATTCAGTAATGTTTCCATTCAATTGATTGCCTCAGCGAGTGGAGACACTCCTATTGGATGTTGATCGCATTTCTCTAGGTGCAAAGTGGAACAATCACGATCGCTTTGTTGGGTGTTCTGTCACGACTCGCTGCAATTTATCTAGAGGCAATCTGTTATTGAAAAACTGGTTTGGTTAAGGGTGAAAAGTCTGAAAGCCATAGTAGGTTGAGTGAGCAGTTCGTAGGCTGCTGAAAAAGTGGCGGACGAATTTTTTAGAATTAATGGTTTTGATTTTTGATTAGATTATTCAGTGGTATCTAATTGCCACCCGGATATATTTAGAAGCTTTATCTACTTAAAGAGTCGGTAATTACGGATGACGATGTGGGGGAATTAAAGTTTACATTTGATACATCACTTGTTAAAGCTAGACCGTGAATGAGACTCAAGATATGGCTGAGTTAGTGGTGCGTTTGCGCCAGCGACTAAAATTGACGCAAGAGCAGCTAGCCGCACGTTTGGGAGTTACTTGCCCGACTGTCAATCGCTGGGAAAATCGAAAATCGCGCCCTTCCAAACTCGCGCTTAAGCTAATCAAATCGACACTTGAGCAGCTAGGAGCAGAAGATTTACTTACTCAGTATTTTCCTCACTGAAGTTTTTGACTAATTAGAATAGCGATTGAGTTGTTCAGAATCTTGCGATTAGATGACATCAAATTTCTGATGTTGTCTCTAATTTTACTTGCCAAATTTTAGCAGTCAATCGGTGATCTAACTGCACATAAATTGTTTAGGCTGCCTAATCTTTTGGGGTGATGCTGATAGTTTACTGTGCAAATTGACTCACAGATTTTTGCAAATTTGTCCACAAACCTATCAACCGTCTCAAAAATTGTATGGCTATTAAATCGACTTGTACCAAAACGGCTACGGAAACAGAGATCCGAGTCGAAGCCTTGAGACAAAAGTTGGGCTATCCGATTAAGCAGCGCGATCCGCAGGGGTCTGACTTCTGGTATTTGCATCCTGGTGTGAGTGAGGCGGATGCGGAAGAAACGGCTCCGATCGCCATCGGGTTTTTCTCCGAACTGAATGGCTTAACGGATGAGCAGGAAATTCAACGCCTTCTATCTGTAGCGACCCGCAATCATAAATCATCAAACCCGCAATCATCGCGATTTTGAACCCACATTAACTGCAACTATGCGGTCGCTCAAACCCGAATTAACTGCAACTGAACCCAGATTAATTGCAACTAACCCACAATCATCTGCTCTAACCCACATTAACTGCAACTATAAATTGAGTTAGGTAGACTAAAGAAAACGTCCGTTTTCTTTAGTCTGTCACAGAACGACTTACCACAATGGCAAACCGCCATTTGCTTAATAAAGTAACCCAATAAAGAAATCAAAATCAAGATATACTTGTCATGAATGAGTTTATTTACTTTTTGTCGTGCTAATTGGTTATGCTCGTGTTTCAACTGACGACCAACTCCTCGATCTTCAGCAAGACGCACTGACTAAAGTTGGCTGCGAAAGAATTTTTACAGATTGTGAAAGTGGAGCCAAAGCTGACGCGACGCGGTTACGATCTGCGGGGCTTGGCAGACCAGTTTCATGCAAAACCAGCGGAGATAAAGCTACTATTTCGGGGGCAACTCGATCCGGCGCGGACGAAGGAGTTAACCGACCAGATGTTAATGGCTGGGTTGCCAATCTAGCTCTGTGATTGAATTTGGGCACCTCAATTTATAGTTGCAGTTATAGCGGTTTGCGGCTCAATGGAGTACATTAGAAGTAGAGCAGTTGTCACTCAGGATTTTAGGATGAAAGCTTATTCTGTAGATCTGCGTCAGAAAGTGGTGGATGCCTATGAGCAACAAGAAGGATCGCAACGGGAATTAGCCAAGCGATTCAAGGTCAGTCCCAATTTTGTGCGCCTCTTGCTCAAACGTCATCAAACCGAAGGAACGGTTGAACCCAAACCCCACACGGGCGGTTTTACCAGCAAGTTAGCGAATCAACTCCCCTTGATTGAGCAGTTAGTCGAACAAGATAACGATGCGACCTTGCAAGAATTGTGTGACCAACTCGACCGACAGGTTCAGATTCGGGTCAGTCCCAGTACCATTTGCCGTACCCTGCAACAGTTGAACTTAACGCGAAAAAAAAACGCTGCACGCCAGTCAAGCTGAAACAGAGCGAGTTCAGGGATTACGCCAAGCGTATCGAGACCAGATTCGAGACATTCGTCCAGACGATTTAGTCTTTCTCGATGAGGCAGGGGTGAATTTAATGATGGCGCGGCTCTATGCTCGTGCCCTGCCAGGACACCGGGCGACGGGAGAACGTCCCTACAAAAAAGGACGTAATGTTACCTTAGTGGGAGCGATGAGCTTGAATGGGATGGTGGCAGCACTCACCTTTGAGGGTGGACTCAACGGAGATGTCTTCAAATACTTTGTGGAACAGATGTTAGTGCCTAACTTATGGGTAGGAGCTTGTGTCGTCATGGACAACTTGAGTTCTCATGGGGTAGAGGGAGTTTGAGACCTGATTGAAGCAGCAGGGGCAAAACTGGTGTATTTGTCACCCTATTCTCCTGACTTTAATCCGATTGAGAACTGCTGGTCGAAAGTCAAAGCGTTTTTACGCTCGGTCTCGTGAAGCCCTAGATCAAGGAATTACGGATGCCCTCAAGGCTGTGACCTTAAAAGATATTGAGGGGTGGTTTACCTACCGCTGTTATTGTACTTAATTGAACTGAAAACCGCTATAATGTGGGTTTGAGCAGATGATTGTGGGTTAGTTGCAATTAATTCGGGTTTAGTTGCAGTTAATTCGAGTTTGAGCGACCGCATAGTTGCAGTAATGTGGGTTCAAAATCGCGATGATTGCGGGTTTGATGATTTATGATTGCGGGTCGCTACATCTAGCATCCAAAGAGTGGCAGCATCGGATTTACGGACATTATCTCAACCGCAGTCTGGAGCATCAGCCCGTGATGTATTTTATTTTGCCGACTGAGGATGGGTCGGGGGGGAGCATCCCACCTTTGCGATGAGTATTCATACTCAGTGCCAACCTCGCCATTCAATTGGACAATCTAATAGAAGTCGTTCTGAGAACCCGCGAAATGACCCCTGAACAAGGGG
>NZ_MPPI01000060.1 GCF_001895925.1 Phormidesmis priestleyi ULC007
TATTCTTTGAGAAGTTCGTCAATTAATTCAGGTCGAAAGGTCATGAGTTTGTGTCTCTGGTGATGGGTTCATTAGATCGTGTTTTGACCTCTGACACAAACTAATTTACACTCCCCGCCAACTAACTCTACGATGACTGCTCGATCGCCAACATTCGTGATGGGTGCCCTTGCCCAACTTCAGCCAGCACAGCGCATAGTTGTCTAGCGACTCAAGACTCTCTTCCCGTCTGAACGCCCGACATCTCATCTGGGATATCTTCAGCCAAGAGAGTCGTGAGCAACTCATCGCTTAAAGACGAGAGCACCGCCAATCGATTTGCTTGCCTTTCAAGACTCTTCTCAAACAGATTGCGAACGAGTCTCGCGTTGCCAAAAGTCTTATCTCGATTTTCATACAGATCTGCAAACAACTTTTGCAGTTTTTCACCTGCACCAGGAGCCAGTTTAAAATGACTTTTGCTGGCCATTTTTTCAAAGATAGCGAGCAACTCTTCTGGCTTGTAATGATTGAAATAAAAATAGCGATTGAAGCGCGATTCTAAACCCGGATTTGACTCAATAAATGTGGTCATTTCATCGGTGTAACCTGCCACAATCACGACTAAGCGATCGCGATGATCTTCCATGCGTTTCAGCAAGACATCGATCGCTTCTTGTCCAAAATCACGCCCCGATTCTCCGGGCACCAGAGCATAAGCCTCGTCAATAAACAGCACGCCGTTGAGCGCTGACTTGACGAGATCATCGACTTGTTTGGCGGTTTGACCCACATATCCCGCGACCATGCCAGAGCGATCGGTTTCGACCAAATGCCCTTGGCTGAGAAATCCTAGCCCGTGATAAATGCGACCCATCAATCGAGCGACAGTGGTCTTTCCGGTTCCCGGCGGCCCGCAAAATACAGCGTGAAGAGAAACCGTTGTTTTTGCCAAACCTCGCTGCGATCGAATCTTTTGAACTTTGAGAAAATTGGTCAGCGTCTTCACCTCTTCTTTGATGTTGCTCATCCCTATCAGGTCGTTAAGTTCGGCGAGTGCCTCTTCTAAAACGCGATCGAGATCGGCTGAATCAGATGTTTGAGTCGGAGTCAGACCTTCTCGATAGCTGGCTAACTTGCGGTAAGAGTGGAGCCGCTGCCAAACTAAAGAGAGTGCCTCCAAGTCTTGCAAAGTGACCGTGCCGTCGGCTTTAACGATCGCTTGAGCAAATTTATAAATCGCGTTGGTTGCATCACCGAGATAGTTAGTTCCCTTTTCTTCATCCAGTCGGTTCAAAATTGACGGCAACTCAAAGGAGTCAGATGGCTGAGTTTGAGTCAGGTCTAAGATAATTTGCAGCGTTAACTTCTGATATTTGAGGCGCTCTTCGGGTGACTCATCCCATCGGTTGAGGGCTGCATCGAGCTTTTCGGCATCTTGTTTGATTAGGGCGTAAGTGACCAGATATGCCAGCAGTTCTGCCGCGCTCACCTTGCCACTGCTGCGCCCACATAGCTGAATCAGCTTGGCTAAATCGACCAAAATCACATCCGCAAACGCTGCATTGACTTTTAAGAGCGGCGCTAGAGATTTATAGAGCAGATTTGCTTCTTGTTTGAGTAGCCTGGAATTCATAAATAGTTTAAGTGCGGTTCCCAGAGGGTCTGATTAGCGGGGTTGCCTCGCACGATCGAGCCAAGCGATCGACGAATTCCATTTCAGCCACGATATCGGGAATTTGACCGGATCGCAACTTTGGATAGTGGATTGTAGACCCGTTAGAAGCAAAAATTACCCTCTGCATTCTCGATCAGGCATAGACCTCGGATTTCTTTAAGAAATCCGAGGTCTGATATCGGCAAATTTTCATGTCTGTCTATTTATCAGGACGATCGCCCCATTCAGTCGCCCGGTTTTTCAGACCTGAAGTTAAGCACCGCTCAAGTCTTGGCCGCTAAACTGTGAGAGGGTTCTTACGATTAGGAGGGTTGTCAATGCGGCGATTTAATCTTTCAAATGTAGTGATCGAGTCCCGTCCCTGGTTCGTCGTTTGCGTCCTTCTCAGCGGACTGATGGCTTCGTCTACAAATGCCGCACCGGCCGCAACCTGTCAGGCTCCCGCGCTGTCTCGTGTCGTTCGTCACAAAGTGGTGGCTGGCGAAACCCTTGAAGGAATTGCCCGTAAATATAATCTGATTCCCGCGACGCTGATGGGCATGAACCCGGTGTTAAGAACTGGAAAGGCTCCGATCGGGGCAAATATTCTCGTGCCTCCTTACAATGGTATCCGTGCCGAAGTTGCGGCTGGGCAAAGCTGGCGAACGGTGGCGGCTCGTTATAAAGTGCGCCCCGATGTGTTGTTTGAGATTAACGGCTGTCAGCCTGCACCCAAAGTGGTATTTGTGCCTGGGGTCAATTGGTCGCCATTAGATGGACAGCCTACTCAAGCCAATTCAAGCGGTTTGTCGGGCTATCCGCTCTCTGCTAAAGCCAGCGTTGTTCTGGGCTATGGTTGGTATCTGCCGACCGGACGCAATCAGCCCGTGTTTCACACTGGCATGGATCTGGTGGCAACAGTTGGCGCACCCGTTTTAGCGATCGCCGATGGCACGATCGCTTTTGCAGGTCAGCAAGGTGCCTATGGAAAGTTAGTGGTGATTAACCATCAGCAGGGCTATCAAACTCGCTATGCTCAGTTGGGCACTATCAAAGTCAAAACAGGACAAACGGTGAAACGAGGAGCCACGATCGCGACGGTTGGCAAAACAGGCACACCGAGTTCTAGTACCCCACATTTGCATTTTGAAGTGCGATCGAATTCTAAACTGGGTTGGGTGGCAGAAGACCCTCAGCCAATTTTGCAACGAAATCGGTAATGACAAACACATCTCTGTCCGGCGATAGAGGAAAGAAGCTTCTAAAGGTAGACAGAGCGACTGATGGTTGCCCCTTAGAATTTTCTCAGGTGAGAGATCACCCTTCAAAAGAGTGATTTGACTAAAGTATTTAAACTTTCATTTAGATTGTGTTAGAGGTTGAGTAATGGATCACTTGCGCGTCCTAATTATTGAAGATCATGACCTGACCCGGATTGGCTTAAGATCAGCGCTTCAGCAGCGAGAAGGCGTTGAAGTTGTGGGCGAAGCTAGAGATGCCAAAACTGGGTTGAGCCTGCTGCGGTCGGTGCCGTCAGATGTAGCGATCGTCGATGTGGGGTTGCCTGACATGACTGGCATCGAACTCACCCAACAATTCAAACGGTTTCAGCGCGCTGGAGAAGCCACCGAAACCAAGATCTTGATCATGACCATGCAGGATCATGAAGACACCGTTTTGGCAGCGTTTGCGGCGGGTGCCGACTCCTACTGCATGAAAAATGCCACGATCGACCAGTTGATTGAGGCGTTAAAAATCACCGCAGAAGGAAACGCCTGGATCGATCCAGCGATCGCTCGTGTCGTGCTGCAACAGTCTCAAAAAACTTATGCGAATGCAGGCGCGAATCCTACGTCCAACACGATCGCTATTAATGGATTATCCGAAAAAGATGGTAACTTTATTCCCGCTTATCCACTAACAGGAAGAGAGTTAGAAGTCTTAGCGCTAATCGTCGATGGATGCAGCAATGCTGAGATTTCTGCAAAGTTATATATCACTGTGGGCACGGTTAAAACTCACGTTCGCAACATTCTTAATAAGCTGGGAGCCGACGATCGGACTCAAGTTGCAGTACGGGCTTTGCGAACTGGGCTAATCCGATGATCAGGATTGTGGATTTGGATTAGATAATATTGGTTATTTGCAATGCTAGTTTCGTAAGCGATCGAGTTCTTTTTGCATGTCCGCTCTCAGTTCTTCGGCTTGGTGATAGAGGTGCGATCGCGCTGTCTCATTCTGCGAAAGTGAATGCTTCCAGGAATGCTGAATCGGCTGTAAGTAATAGCGCAGTCGCGTTCTCACTGCCCAAACTCCCATTGATGGAAACAGCAGAAACACGAGCAGCAACGGCGACACCGGAAGCAACGGCATTTTTAGCCAGCGAGCCAGCCGTTTGCTGTTAAAAGTCCAGGGATGCAGATATTCGTTGCCGAGGCAAATCACAGGCAAAATCGGCACCTGATGCTGAACGCTGAGACGAATAAAACTCGGATCAAACGTGGCTAAATCGTAGCGATCGCGCCATCCTTTGACCAAACCTCGCCAGCTTTCGGGCGCATAGAGCAGCACGGTTTGTTTTTGTGAGATAGCGTGTTCAAAGCTCTCTTTTTCTGCCCTAACCGCGCCCAACGTCTGCGCCCAGCCGCGTGGCACCCACCACACCAGCCAAGGATGATCGAAAAAGATTGAATGCGCGACGGGTTGCACATACCAGCCTTTTTTTTGGCTTAAGAGAACGCCCAAACACAAAAAATCCCACGGGAAACACATGCCCGCGTGGTTGAGCGCCACGATCGCTGGAGGTGCATCAGGCAAGTTTTCTAGCTGGTGCAACTCTGCTTGAAAAAATCGGGTGGCGATCGGCGTTAAAATCTCGTCTCGGAACACTTGCTGATAGTGCGGGTCAGGCTCACTAGATTGCGATCGAGGCGATCGACCTCCTAGCCTTAGCCACCGAATTAGCAATGCTAAATAAAATCCGCCAGGAATCAGAAACAGCAGATATTCCAACCAGTTCCAGCCATCGGGGTCGGGTTTGTAGTGTTGCCAATGGCGATTAAACAAAATCAGCCAACCGGGAGGATACCAAAGGCAAACCCAATCAAACCAACCAAACTGATAGGACTCATCTGTCTTATTCACAGCAAGACTCAGCGATTCACAGCTAACTCTATTTGTACCAATTTCAACCACAATTGCGATCGAACGATCGTGAGAGGGCACGGCATGCCATGCCCCTACGATACCCCGCGCTTGCGCTGTACGAATCTGTCACATTCGCAAATCATTTTAAGATACGAGTTCTGCTTGCTTTTCGGGCTGCGGCTCTTCGGGCGGCAAGCCCAATACTTGGCGATAGAGCTTGACATATTCGATCGCCGATTTTTCCCAGCTAAAGTTTTCTTTCATGCCGCGTTGCTGAAGCTCTTGCCACTGAGGTTTAAACCGAAACGCCTCCCACGCGCGCACCAGACAGGTGTACAGATCGAGCGGTTCATAGCGATCGAAGCAATAACCCGTCCCGGCATGGTTCATCGGGTCATGATGCGTCACTGTATCGACTAAGCCACCTGTGCGGCGCACGATCGGCACACAGCCATAGCGCAACGCCAACAGTTGGCTGATGCCACAGGGTTCAAACCGCGATGGCATCAAAAAGGTGTCTGCCCCGGCATAAATGCGTCGTGCTAGGGCATCGTTATAGAGCAGATAGACGGCCATGCGTCCGGGATATCGACCTGCCAATTGCCACATCTGCGTTTCATAATAGCGATCGCCCGTTCCTAATAAAATGAATTGAGCATCGCTATAAGCCATGAAGCGATCGAGCATTTGAATCACTAGATCTAATCCTTTTTGCTCGACTAATCGCGATACCATTCCTAAGACCAACGCTTTTGAGTTGACTTCTAAGCCGACTTCTTCTTGAAGCGCAATTTTGTTTTTAAGGCGCTGATCGATTGTTTCGATCGTAAAGGGCTGCGCTAAACTTTTATCCACCGCCGGATCATACGCTTCGATGTCAATGCCGTTGAGAATGCCTGACAGTTTGCCCCCGATAAATGACAGCAATCCTTCTAGGGTTTCGCCATAGGCAGGCGTTTTAATCTGCTCTGCGTAAGTGGGTGACACGGTGTTGACCCGATCGGCAAACTGCACTGCCGCCGCCATCACGTTATGACCTTGCATATACCACGGGCACCAGGTCATTTTCTCCAACTTCCAGCGCCACGGCCCCTGATAAGCCAGGTTGTGAATGGTGAACACAGTAGAAATATCGGGATCTTGGTGCATCCACACTGGAATCATCCCCGTGTGCCAGTCGTGACAATGCACAATCTCAGGCTTCCAATAATTCCAGCAAAACTCGGCTGCGCCGTTAGAGAAGAATGTAAACCGCCACTCTTCATCGTCTCCGCCATAAACGCGACGCGGGTCAAACACTGGGTGCCCAAACAAATAAAGGGGAACGTCAGAATCGGGCAACACCGTTTCGTAAACCGCGAACTGATTAAACATCGCGCTGCCCTTCCAAATCGGGTCGGCGGGAATGTCGATTTTGTCTGGCAAAAACCCATAGTAGGGCATAAAAATTCGCACATCGTGCCCCATTTCTCTGAGCACTTTGGGCAAGGCACCGACCACATCTCCCATGCCACCGACTTTAGCGATCGGCGCAGCTTCGGCCGCAACTATCAAAATTCGCATCTTAGCTCTCGTGTCCCCTTTGAGTAGTCAGCACTGTGATCATACCGATTAAGGGGCACGGTTCAACGGGTTGGAGCGATCGCAAATTTGAGCACCTGCCTTCTCGTCTGTGACAGAATGAAAGCACCCATCGCAAGCCAGGTTTTATGGTGAAACGTTCCTTAGTCTCAACTCTACGGTTAGAGAACGGCGATCGACTGACTCGCGGTGAGTTTGAGCGCCGATATGCAGCCACCCCTGAGAAGTTTAAAGCAGAATTGATTGAAGGAGTCGTTTACGTGGCATCTCCAGTTCGAGTCAGAAATCACGGTAGACCTCACGACTACATCATGGGCTGGTTGGGTGCTTATGTTGCAGCAACCCCAAAAGTCGATATTGCAGACAACTCAACTGTCAGACTAGATCTAGACAAGGAGATTTAGCGACTGTTTTAACCGAGTTGCAGAAAGGATTAGCACCATCAGAACATGGGGAATTTGTCGATCGATTAAGCAGAAAGTAGAAAATAAATCGTTTTCTATTCTCTCCCTTCGTACCATTCTTGACCGCCGGACAAGCTAGCTAGGCGACGATTAACCACCGCAGGAAGTTCTTTTGTTGAATGCTGATAGGTCAAATTAAGTAATCTTTGGGCAGTCAGAATTAATAAAGCTCGATCGACTCGTTCACTCACCTGAATCGGGTTAAATCGTCCGTTCAAGACTTCAATGCTGGCAGGGGCAATCGCTGCTTCGATCGCTTCCTCCAAAAACGGTTCCCACTCATCAGCTTTGATGTAATGAGATGTTTTATTGTCTTTAAGGTTGAGTTTTTTGATTTGTAGAATTGAATCTGAGATCGAAGCAACCCAAGAATTTGTTAATCGTTCTTCAAGCTGATTTTTAATGAGATGAACAAGCATCCTGACGAGAAACGATTCAATATTTCGCAGGATGGCTTGTTTACTCATTCCTTCTAGTTCATCAACCAGCAGCAGCGCATCATCGTAACGACCTTCTAAGATGCTTGATCTCAAATCAATTAATTCTTGAGTCATCTTAAATGTCCTCACCAATTTGTGCTTAATGAACTCTGTTTAGCGTTACCGAACGGCGGCAGAAATCTCGTCTAAGATTTGTTTTGCGCCCTGCTCGACAAGTTGATGAGCCAGTTGAGTGCCCAACGCTTCAGCCTCGATCGCGGCTCCCGAAACTTCACCTTTGACGACCTTTTGACCGTCTACACTCGCAACAATTCCTGTCAGCGTCAGTGTGTCGCCCTTGAGAACGGTGTTGACCCCGATCGGCACCTGACATCCGCCTTCGAGTTCTCTCAAAAACGCTCGTTCTGCATAGCAGCGATAAGCGGTCGGCTGGTGTTCTAACGCTTTAATCACTGAGAGAATTTCGGCATCATCGCTGCGGCACTCAATGCCCAAAGCACCTTGCCCAACCGCATGAAGTGAGATCTCAGCCGGGATGACTTGATGCACGCGATCGCCCAACCCTAACCGCTCTAAACCTGCCACCGCCAAAATCAGCGCATCATATTCGCCTGCGTCTAATTTTGCGAGACGAGTAATCACATTGCCGCGCACATCTTTAAACGCAAAGTGCGGGAAGTGATGACGAAGCTGTGCCAACCGTCTGAGCGAAGAAGTTCCGATCACGGCACCTTCTGGCAGCGTATCGAGTTGCTTGCCTTTGTGTTTTTCGTGTACCACTAGTGCATCGGCGGGATTTTCGCGATCGGTAACACACCCCAGCATCAACCCTTCTGGCAACCGCGTCGGCAAATCTTTGAGCGAGTGAACTGCAAAATCAATGTCTTGATTCAGCATCCCAACTTCTAATTCTTTGGTAAACAGCCCTTTGTCGCCAATCTTTGCTAATGCCACATCCAGGATCTTGTCACCCTGAGTGCTCATTGTGTGAACTTCAAAAGTGTGATCGGGAAATGCCTTCTGCAACTCTGCCTGCACCCAATGGGTTTGCACAAGCGCAAGCTGACTTTTGCGAGAACCGATGCGGATAGTGCGGCTAGAAACGGGGGATGTGGTGAGAGACATATCAACGAGTATGTGAAACTGGCTTTGATGGTGACTCTTTCCACCTTACCGCAGTGCGTCGCCCCGATCGGCAGCGTCTAGCGATCGCAATGATTACAGATAATTAAGCTGGGGCAGTTTGATTTTCGTTAACTTATGTCGAGTCAAGTAACATGATCGATGATTTCTTATTACTGCCTATCCCTGCTTGATCGTTGAAGTCTTGTCCCCTAGCACTGAAGCCTACGATCGCGGTGGAAAATTTGCCCTCTACCGCCGCATGGAAAGTTTGCAAGAGGATGTTTTGGTTGGGTCTGCAACCAAGACCGTTGATGTCTTTCGGCGGAGTCAATCGGGAGTATGGACATTTATTCTCTACGGCGAAGGCGATGACATTGAGCTAACGAGTGTGGGTTTGACGATTCCGATCGAGGTGATCTATGAAGATGTGTTGCTGGTGCAACCTGAAACCCAATCCTCTTTCAAATGACGGTGATTGAGGTTGATTTAGGTGCTGAATCCAGGGAGGAACCGTCAAATCCGCCCTCACCCTAGCTCTCTCCCAAAAGGCGAGGGAACAAGAGAGTTCTGGCTCCCTTCTTCTTGAGGAAAAGAGTTGGCGAGGGCTTCGCCCCACTTCGTGAGGAGGACAATTTATACTTTTATTAAGCAACGCCGAAATCTGATTGGTCAAAGCAAAGGAGTTAGGGATGTTGGTCAAGGATTTTTTTGAACGTATCTATGTGATCAATCTACCTGAGCGAGTCGATCGTCGCAAAGACATAATACGAGAACTGAATAAAGCGGAGCTACCGCTGACTCCCAATAAAATTGAAATTTTCTCTGCCACTCGTCCAGAGAGTGCAGAAAGATTTCCTAGCATTCCAGTTCGAGGCTGTTTTTTAAGTCATCTCGCAATCTTAAAACAGGCAAAGCGAGAGGGTTTAGCAAACGTTTTGGTGATAGAAGATGACCTGACGATCGCAAAGAAATTTGTGCCCAACCAGGCAGCGATCGTTGAGCAGTTGACGCAATCTGATTGGGGATTTGTCTATCTCGGACACACGGCGGAAGTTTCTAAAGACACGCCTATCAAGCTGCAACCCTTTCCGGCTGATGAGTGGATATTAACGACTCATTTTTATGGCGTGAACAGCACAATTTTCGATCGCCTGATCGATTTTCTGGAAGAGGTGCAGCAGCGTCCGGCTGATCATCCTCAAGGCGGAGCCACTTATCCTGATTGGGCATATAGCTACTTTCGCGCTCAAAACCCCGATGTGTTGACGTTGATTGCAGCACCCAATTTGGGATGGCAACGTAGTTCTCGCAGCGACCTGCATGGAACGGCTTGGTTTGACACTACGCCAGTGGTCAGAGATCTGGCTGGGGTCGCCCGAAGGGGCAAGATTTGGTTAAGAAACCTGCAAGACAAGTCTTAAACTATTCGGGTTCATTAAACTGATCTGCGGAAGGTGGTTGGTCTTCTGGTTTGGTTAAGGCTTTGTGCGCCGATCGCGTCAGTTGTCTAATTGCCTCCAAGTCAGGCGATGTTGGAGAATTTTCTAGGTTCGTCACCTCTAGCCACAGCAAATATTCAATGTTTCCGGCTGGCCCTAAAAGCGGTGACCAGGTGAGTCCTCGATAGCGCCAGCCGAGTGCTTGAGCGGCTTGCAAAACTTGAAAGATTGCGCCTGCCTGATCTTTGGTGTCGCGGACTACGCCTTTTTTGCCGACGCGATCGCGCCCGACTTCAAACTGGGGTTTGACGAGCAGCAAAACTTCACGCGGATCTTGCAGCAGCTTCCACATAGCGGGCAGCACTTTTGTGAGCGAGATGAACGACACATCGACCACGCCCAAATCGGGATAGGGCTGATCGGGTTGATATAAGTCTTCTGGGGTGAGGTTCCGCAGGTTGGTTCGCTCTCGCAAAATGACGCGGGGATCTTGTCTGAGCTTCCAGGCGACTTGCCCGTAGCCGACATCAATGCCATAAACCAGTTTCGCACCCGCTTGCAGCAGACAATCTGTAAAGCCTCCGGTTGAGATGCCGCCATCGAGACAGATGCGATCGCTCACTTTAATTTCAAAAATTTGCAGCGCTTTGACTAGCTTTTCGCCGCCGCGAGAGACATAGGGCGATTTTTGTTTGATTTGAATCTCGGCGCTGATGTTGACTTCGGTGCCGGGTTTGTCGATCAGTTGGCGATCGACCCTGACTTCTCCGGCTTGGATCAGGCGTTGGGCCTGTTGGCGAGAGTCACAGAGGGCACGGTCTACCAGTAGAGTGTCGAGGCGCTGCTTCAAGAGTTTTGAGTTTTAAAGTTTGAGGGCTGCGTAGTCATGATAGCGGGGACGGTTACGGTTCAGAACACGATCATAAGCTTCTAGGTTTTCTGCATCCAGTTCTGCTGTATTGGACATTAGATCAGGTTCCTATCGGTTAAAAGCTCAACCACGATCGGATGTACGTCATACCAAGTTTTGCGATTGCGATATCCCAAAACGTGCAGCCCGTGCAACAAGTCTAAGAATTCTTTTTGTGTCGAATCGTCAGGCATTAATTTTGTAGCTGCAAACTAAATGCTTCTAATACTTCGCTCATCAGGAATGTGCTATCGACATTATCCTCGCCTTCCTGATCTAGCATATCTTAATGATTTATCCCTTATCTCCTTATGCTTCATGGTTTCATTCCACCCGATCGCTTCTTTCCCTATCTCACTTGGACAGATATTCAGGCAATGCCTGACAAAGAAAATGTCGTGATTGTGCAGCCGATCGGAGCGATCGAACAACATGGACCTCACTTACCGTTGGTGGTCGATGCCGCGATTAGTGTCGCTGTCTTGGGAAAAGCGTTTAGCCAGTTGGATGCCAGCATCCCCGCCTATGCACTGCCGTCGCTGGATTATGGCAAGTCAAACGAGCATTGGCACTTTCCCGGCACGATTACGCTCAGTGCTCAAACGATGTTAGCCGTGTTGATGGAGGTTGCAGAAAGCGTCTATCGATCGGGCTTTCGCAAACTGGTGTTGATGAATTCTCACGGAGGACAGCCGCAAATTATTGAAATTGCAGCACGAGATTTGCACCAAAAATATGAGGATTTTATCGTGTTTCCGCTCTTTACCTGGAAGGTGCCGAACTTGCCGATCGAGTTAATCACCCCCAAAGAATTAGCGATCGGTATTCACGCGGGAGATGCTGAAACCAGTCTGCTGCTGTCAATTCTGCCCGATCAGGTAAAAATGGATCGGGCGGTGGCTGAATATCCACTCAATGAGCCACGAGACGGATTGTTAAGCATGGAAGGGGCACTACCCTTTGCTTGGACGACGCGAGATTTGAGCAAGAGTGGTGTGTTAGGCGATCCCCTGCCTGCCACTAAAGAAAAGGGCGATCGCCTGCTCGAAGCGCTTGCCAACGGTTGGGTTGATGTGATTAAAGAAGTTTATACGTTTCGTCAACCAAAAGCATGGGATTAATAATCCATGAACTCGATAAAGCTTTTCGCTACGGTTGCAAATCCGGGCTGCCCCCTAAATCCCCCAAGTCTGGGGGACTTCATGCCCAAAATTAAGGTTCAAAGTCCCCCAAAATTGGGGGATTTAGGGGGCTGAAGCGCTGAATAACGAAGTGAGGGAACTCATCGAACTGACATTAATGACGATCGCTTACAAATCATCTAGGTTTGTAACAAGCGAGATTTTTTATTTGTGAATCTGATTAAAATCGGGAGTTATACACTCGTGCGCTTCGCTTATCCCATTTTTGGAGAAATCACATGGCAGAACTCACTTGTATGGTTCCGATTCCGACCACGCTACAAGAAATCGATGAAGCGGTTAGAAAGTTTCAAGTGAGCGATTTGGACGGCTCTGACCTTTATTGTCAGTGGCAAGCCATTCGCGATGCGTCTCTAGAGCAGTTGGCGATCGAAACCGACAAAAACCCTGTGGCGGGTGGAGACAGCTATTAAAAAGGGATGGTTGTAGGGGCAATCCCCCCGTGGTTGCCCTCCGTCAGGGGTAGGCACGGGGGCACTACCCCTACAGCTATTTCATTCTCATTCTGCAACGCCCAAACTTTCTAGCTTGGAACCTGACTTTCTCTAGTCGTTGTGCTGGAATCTAAATGAGGCTCTGAGAGTTCAGGGGGCAGCCCACGCACTGAAAACCTTGGCTTTGGCATCGCTTGCGGTTTGCCCATGCCATAGGTGATCGCATAAGCGTGGGACAATAACCACAGCCACAGCGCCGGGAAACGCGGCTCTAGCCAGGGCTGCGATCGATGCAAAACTCCAGGAAACCAGCCTGCAAAAATCCAGCTTAACAGCGCATTTAACCCAAAGTTGAAGTAGCTGCCGAGCCATCGAATCAGGTCTTTTGCGCCTGCCATTTCCCAGATCCACAGCAGCAGTGCTGGGTTTTTCACAGCCGCAATGATCGCCATCTGGTTAAACCGCAGCCAGGTGACTCGATCTTTGATAAACGCTTCTGCAATGTCAGGGGGCTGGGTGGCTAACACATCAAAAAAGGTGTTGAGCATCGCATTCACCTGCTGAGGCGGCAGAGACTTGCCAGTCGGCACCATCATGCCTTTTGAGAATAGCCAGGTGACGGCAACATTGCTTTGATAAGCGCGAATGCGATCGAGATGTCGAGCCTTTAACAAATCGTGCTTGAGGGCAGTGTCAAGCAAATGAGTCATGCGGGAGAGGTTTCTCACTAGCGAACCAAAGCCCGTGAAGACGAGCGGTGATTGCAGCGACGCAGCATCACCGATCGCCATTAACCGATCAAACGCCACCTGACGATCGTGATCGTTAACGCTAAAGTGACCCGGAATGTAGCCAAAGGTCGGCTTGCTCCACACGAGTTTCTCCATCTCGCATCGGCGATATTCAGGCACGATCGTAAAGAAATCCTCATACATTTCTAGCAGTGAGCTGGGGTTGTCGGGATGCACTTCGTGATAGTGAAACAGATAAAAAGTTAAATCTTTGCCTTCACCCGGAAATAGCTCCCAAATAAGCTGTCGTCCTCGTGATATGTCGCCGTGACTGTTGAGCACATCGCCAAATTGAGCATCCCAGACTCCTGGCTCAAACCCGTCGCTGATCACCGCTCCGACCGTCGGACAGACACTATCAAAAGCGCGTCCTCCATTGAGTTGCCACGCGATCGGAGAAGCCGTTCCCATCGCATCAATCAGCAAGCGCCCTGTGACCTGTTTTTGGCTCTGGGAAGGTAAATGTTGAGTCTGGATTGTGACGCGATCGAGGCTGATGTCGGCTCGCAGAAACTCGGTTTCTTCCCAAATTTCGCCGCCACACTCGCGCAACTTCTCGCCGCAGATCTTCAGCAGTTTATCGGAGTCGATCGCGATATTCAAAACCGTTGGCGTGTGCAGCACCCGCGCTTTTGCCTGCGGTGGATTGTTGGCATCAAAGAACTTATGGAACCCATCGATGTATTCTCTGGCAATGACTCGATCGAACTCCGCCGGAGTAAACAACTCTAAATCAATCAAACTTTGAAACTCGCTGCGCGAAATATTCCATTCGCGATTCATCCGTCCGAAGGGCAAACGCTCGATTAGCAGCACCCGATAGCCCAACCGAGCCATCACAGCCGCATGAATCGTGCCGAGAGCGCCCCCGACATAGATCAGGTCGTAGGCGGGAGGCGTTAGGGATTTGGCACTGGGAATTTTGGACTTGGGCGTTTCCGGGTTTTGAAAAACGACTTGTCTGGGCTGTTGAGGATTTTTCACACCTTCCCGCCAGCGCTGTTCCCACCAATAGACGCGAGTCAGGTCATATTCCCCGTTGGGCATTTTCTGAAAATAGTGGACGGTTTGAGGATAGGCATCTGCCAATGCTTCAAAGATCGTCTGAGTTGAGAGATCAATTTGGGCAGGTGCCGGGTAGTTTTGCGGAAAGTGTGTTCTAATCGCTTGGGTCAGGTGCCGCACAAAAGATTTTTCGTGAGGCAGCGATCGCGATGCCCAGCGAAACACTTTTAAATAAGTCGTGCGCTGAAGCGTCCAAATAAAAACCGAGAGTTCTTCAAAGTTCTCAGATTTAGGAGCCGATTGATTAGCAGTTCTCACATTTTGCGAAGGCAGCCGCAGTCGAAAACCTGCTGCTGTCGGTACTTTCTCCCCAATTTCTGGCTGATACTCCTGCTGAAGCCAGTGCATCACCTGCTCTGTTTTTGGGGTAGGAACCTCTAAATAAAGAATCTCTTTCATTTGGGGGATCTAAACTCCGATAGATTTACTGAGGGAGAAGGGCTTGACAGGGGATCAAAATACGATAGACTCCTGAATACCAAACATTCTAAAGAAACTTTACAACTCTCTCATAATTGACTGCGACTACAGCGCCATATAACTCTGCCATGAACTATCCTATTCCAGCGAATCCCCAAGAAATCGCTGCACTTCGACAAAAACCTGTGAATGAAGAACTAATTGTTGCCGCGATCGCAGAGGTTGTCCAACTGGCACGAGCAAAAGGACAGTCTCTAAACGAGTTGCTGTCAGAGATTTTGGCAGATGACAGCTTGCTAGAGCAGGCGCAACGACGCTGGCTGAGTGAGATCGTGGCGCAAGCGTGGCAGGGGCTACCCTAAAAAGGACGAAAGAATCATATAAAGTCTAGAGTTCTCGTATATGAGAGGCGAGAGCAGAGACAGCATGAAATTGACAGACAGGAATCAGGTTCTGGGCATTGATCTGGGGGGAACCGCAATCAAACTGGGGCGGTTTAAAGCGGATGGCGTTTGTTTACAATCTTTAACGGTGCCAACGCCTCAACCTGCAACGCCAGAGGCAGTGTTAGCAGCAATAGTGGCGGCGATCGCGCAGGTCGATCCTAATCATGAGAGCCGAGCGATCGGAGTTGGAACGCCTGGTCCTGCTGACGCTAATGGGCGAATTGCCAGAGTAGCGATTAATTTGGCGGGTTGGCAAGAGGTGCCGCTTGCCGATTGGCTTGAAGCCAAAACCGGACGCATAACAGTGCTGGCAAACGATGCCAACTGTGCAGGTGTGGGCGAGGCTTGGCTAGGGGCAGGGCAAGGCTTACGCGACTTAATCTTGCTGACGCTGGGCACTGGGGTTGGTGGCGCAATCATCATCAACGGCAGTCTGTTTGTCGGACGAGACGGCTCTGCTGGAGAATTAGGCTTGATTGCCCTTAACCCGACGGATGACGCGCCTCTCTGTAATAGTGGCAATCGTGGCTCACTCGAACAGTATGCGGCGATCGCGGCGATTCGTCGACGCACTGGGCTAGAGCCTGACCAACTCGGCAAACTCGCCCAAGCCGGAGAACCCAACGCGTTAGAGTTTTGGCGACTCTATGGGCGAGACTTAGGAATCGGGCTAAGTAGTCTGATTTATGTGTTGACCCCAGAAGCGATCGTGATCGGCGGCGGCATCAGTGCCAGTGCAGAATTTTTCTTTCCGGCGATCTGGTCAGAGATCGATCAGCGAGTGTTGCCTAGCTCTCGTCAAGGCTTGCAGCTTTTGCCCGCAAAACTAGGAAACCAGGCAGGCATCGTCGGCGCGGCGAAGTTAGCGTTAGAGCGGAGGCAGTTGGACTGAATTCTAAAACCTGAAACCTTTTATTCCTCTAAGCGGTGTCCGGTGGTTTGCTCGATATAGTTCAAAATCATTCGATAAGTGTCGGGGTCTTTTTGTTGGTTGACGACGATCGTGATGCTTTCATCAGACAGACTAAATGCGACCCGACCCGTTGAGGTCTGGTAAAAGGCGGCGATCCGGTCTAAGTCAATGATATAAAGAGCGCGATCGAAGGTTAGCTTGATCCAAAAAGCCACAAAGTTCCCCCATAGTCTGCTCTTTCAGCATTCCAGATCTGTTGCAATTCTTCAAACAAATCTTGCCACCCACAGCAGCGCTAGAGCACCTAGCGCTAACCAGTCAAGTCGCTTAAGGTGCAACTGGTGCCACTCAACGCGATGCCGATCGGGGCTAGTAAACCCTCGCACTTTCATCGCGCTAGCAATCTGTTCTGCCCGCAGCAGCAGATTTTCTAAGAGCCGCTCTGCAACCAACATCCAAACCTGCACACTGCGCCGAAGTCCAAGTTTTTTCCAGTTAATCGCGCGGGTTCTCACCGATCGCACCAAGTTCTGAAATTCTTCTAGCACAAGGGGAATAAAGCGCAGGGAGAGCGTCAACGTCAACGCGATTTCGGTCACAGGCACTCCAAATCGGCGCAGGGGACTCATCAAATCTTCAAGCCCGGCGGTGATTTCTTCAGGAGCCGTTGTCAGAAGATATAAGTTTGTGCTGTAGAGCAAGGTAAATAAGAGTGTGCTGACCCGAATTGCTAGATCGAGCGATCGCCGCGTTACGGTGAGCGGACCTCGCTTCAGCAAAATGTAGCGATAAGTCGTCGGTTGGGGCAGATCGGGACGCTTGAGCGCCTCAACTGCCCCGTCTTGAGTACCAGGCTTTTTGCCAAAATTAAACGGGTTATACCAGACAGGCGGCGCAACAGGTGCAGATACTACATTTGACTGCTGAACAAACGCTAATTCGTTTTCGGGCAATCGGGATTGGTGATTGGCATTTAAGCCGTCTGGAGCGATCGAGACTAATGAAAACACATACAGCGAGAGCAGCGCCAGCCAGCCGATCTGCTGCTTCCACACACGCAGAGGAATCATCGCTGACACCGTGATCAGCACTAAAAGAATCACCAAAAAGATTCGCCACTCTGGGCTTGCCAGCAGCGGAGTGGCTAAAAAGCTCATTAGCCACGCCAGTTTGACGCGGGGATCAAGCCGATGTAGCCAGGTGATGGGTTGTTCTAAATAGAGACCGAGGGGCAGCGATCGCAGTAAATCCATTCGATTTTGGGCTGAGGGATTTTGGGCGGTTGAGATTCGCCAAACTCTAAACCTTAGACCTTAGTTCTCACTTTAATCGCTCGGTTGACGCTGCCGCGTTCCATTTCGCGCACTTTTTTGCCGCGCCACAAGAGCCGCACCGGGGTGCCTTTAAATCCGAGCGATTGACGGAACTGCCGCTCGACATAGCGCCGATAGCCTTCGTTAAACAGGGTAGGGTCGTTGACAAATAGCGCGATCGTCGGGGGGCGGGTGCTGACCTGGGTGCCGTAGTAGATTCTGCCTTGGCGACCTTGGCGCGTGGTGGGCGGCGAGTGCCATCGGGCTGCGTCTTCGAGTACTTCGTTAATCACAGAGGTGGTGACTCGGCGCTGGTGCTGCTCGGCGGCAATATCAATCAGGTCAAAAATCTTCTCAACTCGCTGACCTTTTTCGGCACTGATAAAAATGGTTTCTGCCCATTCGAGAAAGTGCAAGCGATCGCCGATCAGCTTTTCATATTCATAAATGGTGGTCGAGTCTTTCTCGATCGCGTCCCATTTGTTGACGACGATCACACAGCCGCGACCTTCATCGGCAATTCGCCCTGCCAATTTTTGGTCTTGTTCGGTGACTCCATCCACCGCGTCTAGCACAAATAGCACGACATCGGAGCGATCGATCGCTTTGAAGGCGCGGTTGATGCCAAAAAATTCGGGCCCATATTCGACGTTCTTTTTCTTGCGAATTCCGGCGGTGTCAATGAGGCGATAGGGTTTGTCTCCGCGCTCGACGCCCATATCGATCGCGTCTCGTGTGGTGCCAGAAATTGGACTGACGATCGAGCGCTTCTCTCCCACAAAGGCGTTGAGTAAGCTAGATTTGCCGACGTTAGGACGGCCGACGATCGCGACGCGGGTTTCTTGAACGTCTTCGATCAGGCTGGTGTCAGGTAAGTGAGTCAGCAGTGCGTCCATCAATTCGCCAGTGCCGCTGCCGTGAATGCCAGACACCGGGAAGGGTTCGCCGATGCCCAAACTCCAAAACTCGGCAGCCTGGGTCAGACCATCTTCTACCGATTCACATTTGTTGACTGCCAGCAAAACCGGAACGGGCTGTTGACGCAGCCATCGAGCAATTTCTTCGTCGGCGGTGGTCAGGCCTTCTTTGCCATCGACGATAAAAATAGCCGCGCTTGACTCTGCCAAAGCCGCTAATGCTTGTTCACGAATTAGGGGCAAAAACTCGGTGTCGTCATCAAACACTAATCCGCCTGTGTCAACCACCAAAAAATCTCGATCGCCCCAAAAGGCAGGTTTGTAGGTGCGATCGCGGGTTACGCCGGGTTCATCAAAGACGATCGCGTCTTGCAGCTTTGAGAAGCGGTTGACGAGGGTTGACTTGCCCACGTTGGGACGACCAATAATAGCAACAATGGGCAAGGACATAAGCAAAATTGAGGGATGAGGGGATTGAGCAAAACGGGCTGAGGAGGGTCAGTCTTAAATTTTCGTCAGCATCCTATTCTAACGACTTTAAATAAAAGTTTGCCGATCGATTTGTTGAGCGTTTTCAGAGTAGGTTGAATTGCACGTTGCGTTCACTTTAGGATCGTGAATTAAATCATATCGGTTACTTGCAACGATAACGGGCACGGCAGTGCCATGCCCCTACACAAATTATTTTGTTTGCTGATCATGGATGTCATTTTGCCTTGGCACTGGCGATCGCTGCCGCTCAACCAAAAAACGGGTTCAGAAGTCTTTGCAGTGTTGTTTAAATCAAGCGACGGGACGATCGCGACTTTGCTAGAAAGTCCTTATCTGGCATCGTCGGATGGTTCGTTGACGAGATATTCGCTGTGTGCGGGTGTGCCGCGTGTGGTGGCAGGAAAGCCGCAACTGTGGACTCCTGAGATCGGTGAAATTTTGCCTTTTCTGCAACAGTTGCTCGATCGTCCAAATCTTCAGTCTGATCTCGTTCCTGACTCGCTGCCCTTTAAAGGAGGCTGGCTGGGCTGGCTGGGCTATGATTTGGCGTGGGAAATTGAGCGACTGCCTTATCTCAAGTCTGATTTGTTGCCCTTTCCGATCGCTTATTGGTATGAGCCTGAATGCTTTGCGGTCTTAGATCATCAGCAACAAATTCTATGGATAGCGGCGACCGAGGTTGGTCAACTCGATCGGATGCAAGAAAAATTAGCAATGCCTTTAGCCGATCGAGAATCGCTAGTCCTAACCGAGAATTTAGCCCCAAAACCTGTCGCGTTTCACCTGTCGCAAATCGATTATGAAGCTGCTATTTTGAAGGCTAAAAAACACATTCAAGCTGGGGATATTTTTCAAGCCAATCTGTCTCTAAGATTTGAAACGCAAACCTCCGTCGATAGCTGGTCAATTTATCAGGCATTGCAGCAGATCAATCCTTCTCCGTTTGCCAGCTATTGGCAAACTCCTTGGGGCGCGGTGATTAGCTGTTCGCCTGAGCGATTGGTGAAATTGCAGGAGCAACACGCTGAGACTCGCCCGATCGCAGGCACCCACGCTAGAGGAATCAACCCTGATCAAGATCGCCAATTTGCCCAAGACCTGCTCAACAACGCCAAAGAACAAGCAGAACACATCATGCTAGTAGACTTAGAGCGCAATGATTTAGGACGGGTGTGTGAATGGGGATCAGTCAGAGTCGATGAACTGCTGACGATCGAGCGCTATAGTCACGTAATGCACTTAGTTAGTAATGTGATCGGTACGCTAAAAACTCAATATACTGCTGTCGATTTGATTCGTGCCCTCTTTCCAGGAGGCACGATTACGGGGTGTCCTAAAGTGCGCTGTTTGGAAATTATTGAAGCACTAGAACCCGATCGCCGCAGCTTATTCTATGGGTCTTGCGGCTATCTAGATCTGCGAGGCAATTTGGATCTGAATATCCTGATTCGGACGCTGCTCTACGCTCCACAAGCCGACGGCACAAATCTCGTTTGGGGACAAGTTGGAGCGGGTATTGTAGCAGACAGCGACCCAGAGCGAGAATGGCACGAATCGCTGCACAAGGCACAAGCGCAACTCGCAGCCCTAAAACTTGCGATCGCAAACCAAGATAAGGTGTGAAAGGTTTGTTGTTCTTCCCCTGGATTTAAGACCCTCGCCCCCAACCCCTCTCCCGCAGGAGCTACGGTGTACACACAAGTCTTCTGATCCCGTCATCGCCGAGATCTTTGCCCCCTAAATCCCCCAGAATGGGGGACTTTGAGCCGAGACTCCAGTTTCAAAGTCCCCCAGAATGGGGGATTTAGGGGGCTGAAGCCGACTGAAACGGAGCGACGAACACCTTGTGTGTACACCGTAGCCTATAGGAGGAGCTAGAAATCTTGTTCCCTCTCCTGCGGGAGAGAGCTAGGGTGAGGGCAGTTCGGAGCATCTGTCCAGCTAGATACTGATCTGTTAATGTCTGACCTCTCTCACCCGATCGATATTCTGATTCTCTCTAATGGCCCTGGAGAACTCGCGACCTGGGTCAAGCCTGTGGTGCGATCGCTGCGGCAAATTTTAGGCGACGATCGTGCCCTGGTTCGCATTTCTGTAGTGCTTTCGCCGTGCCCTAATGCGAGTGGGCAAGAGGCTGATATCGCTCTGAGCTATCCAGAAGTCGATCGAGTGCAGGCGGCAAAGGCTTTCTACCCCTTTTTGCTGCGGGGTAAAACTCTTGATCATTGGGACTGGCGCGATCGCGGTGTGGTGCTTTTTTTAGGCGGCGATCAATTCTTTTCGGTGATTCTCGGCAAGCGGTTGGGCTATCGCACGGTCACTTACGCAGAATGGGAAGCCCGATGGCATCGCTGGATCGATCGCTTTGGCGTGATGCGTTCGGAAATCGTTGATCGTGCCCCTAAACAACAGATTCAAAAACTGACGATCGTCGGCGATTTGATGGCAGAAGTTGCCCACTACCGAGAGAAAGAGCCATCCAATGTTCAACAGTCTGAAGAATTGATCGGGCTGCTTCCAGGTTCTAAACCTGCCAAACTCGCGCAAGGGGTGCCATTTTTGTTAGCTGTTGCTGAATTGATTTGGCACGATCGTCCGCAGGCTCGGTTTGTGATTCCGGTTGCGCCCACTTTAGATCTACAAACCCTAGCTCGATTTGCAGATCCGCAACAAAATCCAATTTTGCCTCTGGTTGATGGGGTCAGCGCTCAATTAGTGTTACCGACTTCCGCAACAGAACGCGCTTATTTAGAGACGCAGAGCGGGTTGCGCGTCCAGCTTTGTCAAAATCAGACCGAACGAATTCCGGTTTATTCGCTGCTGTCGCGGTGTGACTTGTGTTTGACGACGATCGGAGCCAACACTGCCGAGTTAGGTGCGTTAGCGGTGCCGATGATTGTGGTGGTGCCCACGCAGCAACTCGATGCGATGCGCGCTTGGGATGGCATTCCGGGGCTGCTGTCCAACTTGCCAGGGGTTGGGTCAAGTGTGGCGAAGCTGATTAACTGGCTTTATTTGCAGCGTGTCGGGTTGTTGGCATGGCCCAATAAGTGGGCAAATGAAGAAATTGTTCCTGAACTTGTGGGGCGGCTCCAGCCCAAAGTCGTGGCAGACCTTGCTCTAGATTTTCTCAATCACCCTGAAAAACTGCAACAAATGCGTGACAAACTTCGCAGTGTTCGGGGAGAGCCGGGAGCCGCAAACAAGTTAGCGCAAATTGTGCGAGAAGAATTAGAAAAGTTTGATTGCAAAACCTAAAAAAACGTCAGTTCGACGAGTTTTTTCGCTTCGTTGTCAGCGGCTTCTGCCCCGTAAATTCCCCATTCTGGGGCAGGGCTGATCTATTGAAAGAAGGAAAATAGTTTCTGGACATCGTGCGCCAAGAATCGCAGCCCTCTGGTGATCGAATCAAAACCATTGAGCCGAAAGAGATTCAGGCAGAAGGT
>NZ_MPPI01000061.1 GCF_001895925.1 Phormidesmis priestleyi ULC007
CAGCCGCGCAAGTGTTTACTAACTTGTTTGCCAAGCAACAAAAACAGTTCTCGCATCCGTAGTCCGCGAGTCGCGGGTCTTATTTTTCTCTCATGACATCACAACACTCAAGTTATTTAATTTATAGAAGATTACGAGGCTGGTTGGTGACTAACGGGAAAAACTACCGCAAATTCACGGACTTCACTAAACTTTTGCCCACTTGGCGATCGCGCCCCACCATCAACCTTCTAGTTGCATCGACATAGATGACTTCACGGATAACCTCGCGGTCTAATTGAAGCGAATTCAGCCGTGCTTGAGTGTGTCAAAATCTTGCGAGTGACTTATTTGTTGCATCGGCTGCAATGAGTAGTTAAATTGCAGTTAGAGTAATTGTAGCAGATAGTACAAGTGTAGTTTTTACTGCAATTTAACTATTGATTATGCGGAAACTTTCCGTATATCTCCCTGATTTGGGCAGACACCCCGAAACTTTCCGTATATCTCCCCTCACTTTTCATCAGAGATCCTAGAGAAACGATCGCTTCGCAGTTCCCCGAAAGGTTAATCGCCCCGCACTTCCTCAAAGAACCGATCGCTCCTCCTAAAAAATTAAGCATTCCAAAAAACAAAAAACTCCTGTAGAATACATCGCAGTGATGAAGTTGTGCCCCGAAGCCTGATTTCGCAGATCAGACTCCGAGGACTTCCATCCCTAGTTACTTGCGTTAACTCAGGAGGCGTTCATGATTGTACACCGTCGGCTTTGCTATGGGATCTTGAAAGGCTGGAATCAAGATCCTGCAACCGTTTTTAATCCCGGTGGAATGTCTGAGAAATCAGCATTCTTGTCCTCTCTAAACTAACGGATGAGGACAAAATAATATGGGAGTTAGGACTGTGATTCCTAGCTCGATTTCGTTCACCGTTGAGTTACGCTGCTCAACTGAAAGACGTTATCGAGTCAGTGTTACTTTGGATTTACAAGGGCGTTATATCTTCCTTTCGTCTGGCATTCTCGTGAATGTTAGCGATCGCATTGAAGAGTTTGTTTCACAGTTGAGTGAGATTGCATCCAATCAACTGGCATTTCCGAAATGGGATGGCACAAGTGATTTGACGACTGAATATCAAATCGTCCGAGTGTTGCCCGGCTATCAACTTGAACGATCGCTAGCGAAGTTCAACATCGTCTTGGGGAATGGTTCACTGATTCAAGTGGAGGAGTTGCACAACAAAACCATCATTCAACTGTAGAACGTTTGTAGGTTGTGTTGAGCGATCGCGAAATGCGTCAATTTTAAATAACGATGCGTTTCGTGTGGCTCAACCCACCCTACGCAATCTTCGGGTTTATTCAATTGTTAATGGTTTGGTATCAAATAATCGATCGCGGCTTGAGCGATTGTTTGATTACCATCTTTAGGGAGTGACGAAGACTGACGAGGTGCATGCAGCGGTTGCCGTAAAAATTCCCAATCTCCCTGAAAGAACTCCGCAGGCGCAAGAATTTGGTGATAGGCGTAGTTTTGGATGCCTTCGAGCAAAACGGGAGCCTCGGCAAAGCCTTCGCGGGTCAGTGAAACGATCGGTAAATCGAGCCGACACGCTTCAGAAAAAGTGCTGTATCCGGGCTTTGAGATCAGGCGACCGCACAGCGGCATAAAGTCTACGGGACGGTAGAAGCGATCGTCAATTCGCAACAGATTAGGCAACTCAGGCGCACTCAAATCAAAGCAAATAAATGTCCAGTCGGGAAACTGCTGCACGTTTTCGTAGGGGATACGATCGAGTCCCAATCCGCCAAAGGTCATCAGCGCAATTTTTTCTTTGGGCGTTTCAGTCAGGTTAAATTTTGCCTTCAGTTCCGCCAAATCAAAGCGAGGATTTACCCCCGTTAACCCGGTATCTACGATCGTCGGAAATGCCCCCATCGGCTCGTGAAAAGGTAAACGAAACAAGCGATCGCATTGACTAAAACACTCGCCAATCCAGTCTGCCATTTCAATAAATTCGCCGCCCCAGGCTCGATAGATGAAATCCCAGCCAAAGTTGCCCATCATCCAACCCGGAATGCCTGCGGCTTTGGCGATCGGAGCCGCTAACGGTGGAATGTCTGCTAGAACTAATCCGACACGATTTTGTTTGATGAAGTTGACCTCAGAGGCAATCAGCGATCGTTGATTTGCTTTAATTTCTTTCAATTTCTCCAGCGTCGCGGCTTTGTCCATCGTCAGGCTATCAGACTGCACAACGCCGACATCAAACCCGCGAGGACGGTGAATAAAATCACCGGGAATGTAAGCTTCTAGCAGCGATCGGGGTGCAGTCGTTGCCAAAATCAGCAGAATTTCGGGACAGAGTTCTTGAATTTTAGCGGCAACGGAAGCGGCACGGGTTGCATGACCGAACCCATGATTAGTGATCGCGATATAAAGAATAGGTTGAGGCATAGCAAAGGGTAAAGGGTTAACTCAGATCTTGCACTATTCTCAATAGTCCCAGCGGATGGGCTTGAGAATGATTTCAAAGCCATGCTGCATCGCAATGTCCCAGTGACTCCTAATCTGATGTAGGAGGTCTTTCCAAACAACCTGCGGCAAGAGAATGACTTGGGCAAGTTCCCTTGCGGCTTTCCAATCTAGGCGCTGAGGTTTTGCCCAACAATGTGTCCAGTGTGCTAGTACAAAGGCGACCAGAGACAACACGAGCCAGCGGTAGAGTCCCAGCAAGGTGGATTGACCAAAGCGATGCAAACTAAAGCGATGTTTGATGGTTTTGAAAAAGCCCTCAATCGCCCAGCGTTGTCGTCCGAGTCGCACCAAGTAGACTCCAGAATACGGGTAAGTAGAGACGACAAAGCGCAGTTCTCGTTTGCGCTCTGAGCGCTTGAGCCAAAACCAGGAGACCGTTAGGGGCGTTGACATCCCCACCAAGCGGACTTGTTGCCCGCGTCTTCCGGTGCGGTAAAGTTGCTTGAGGGACTTGCCATTCTCCATCTGACGGTTGCCGGGCATTCCGACAACCGCTCGCCACTGTCGCTTTTGCACAGCCTGGAGAAACTTGATCGTGCCAAACTCAGTATCTGCCAGCACGATGACGGGGAAGCGGTGGGTCAGGGTTTTGGGGACGCGGGCGAGCAGCTTGCAGGCTAATTGAACGGGACTAAGGTGCCCTTTGCCGTGCCAGATGCAGAAGCTCCAGGGCACTCGCCACTGTCCGATGACCAGATACAGCATGACTAGATGCATGACTAGATGCAACCCCCGTTTGCCATTGAGTACCCGCACCCAGGGGTCAGTCTGCACCGTTGCACTGTCGTCTCCAACCTCCGATGGTAAACTCGTTGCCAGGTGAGCAAACTTGCCACACTTGGGCAGCGTCGTCAGGTCAAGGATCACTTTTAACGTGGTCATGCCGGGAGGCAGGTGCCGCAAAACTTGGTTGAGCATCGCGCGGCGCGTGGCGCGAATCACTCCTACCGTTGACCAGTCGTAGCGATTGAGAAAGCGACTCAAGGCACTCGCGGATTTGCTGGTGCAGTGGGCAGGGATGGCTTGTCCTTGGGCTTGTAGAAACAGTCCGAGCAGCGCTTCGAGACTGCTGCGCTGATGAGGACTAGGCATCAATCCGAGCAAGGTATAGACTAGCGATTGGGCGTACTCAAAGATGGTTTCCATAACCGTCAAACCAAATTACTTCTACGCCCTTTCTTTCAGATTTTCAGCCGTTTGGCAACCCCTTCTTGAGAATGGTGCAAGATCTGAGTTACCCTTTTTAGACAACCATCCAAATCATCAGACAGCATTGCTGCCGTAAATCCATACTGGGGAAGAATATATCGACGGAGAGTAGTCTTTAGGTTGTCCGCGAGTCGGCTATTTGCTTTGCAATCGTCCGACTGTAAGAAGAGTTGGTAGATCTCTAAGACAGTCTCAGGCTTCATGAATCATTTGCAATACAAAAATACTTTTCTAGTATACACGAACTAGCGCTTGTAGGTTGTGCAAATTCAAGTCCAAGCGTAGAGAAGTCCTCATCTTCCACGTCAGTTGTAACGGCTAAAGAATTTAAGGCTAAGGAGATTCCTGTGTTGGGGACGGTTAGCCAACAAACCAATGACGAAGTGGCGATTGCACAAATCGTGTTAGCTGCTGGTCGAGGAGGTAAAGTAACCGGAATCCCCAAAACTTCCTCCGCAGGTGTTACACCTAACCCGATCGCAGTTTTACAAGGTTTCATCCCTGAAGGTGCCGATGTTTGCAACTTACCTTACTCAGCGTTGGTTCAAGCGATGTATGAAACTTGCTTCAGCGAAGGGATGAGCCACATTGATATTGCCAACCTTATCGGCTACAAAGGCGACGAGACTGAGAAAACCGGGAATTCAGTCACTTACGCTTGGAAGACCACCAAAGCAGGCATGATGAGTGCAACATTTGTAAGTGACAAACTAACCGCAAAAGCGCAGCAAGGGCTGAAATAGGACATCCCACCGGGCGGAGCCGCCTCGTTTGAGACGACATTCTATCAATCGGGTAGCCACTTAGTGGTAGAGAATATCGCTCCTTGACCCGTAGAGCAAAGTTTTGATGGTCATGATTAGCCACCCTTGGCGAAAGCTGGGGGCTTTCTTTTATCTAGCTGCCGCCGTTGCCGTCATAGCGGGTCTGTAAATGACTGAGAATATCGCGTACGGTCGAGCGAAACTCAGCCCGATCGACTTCTAATTGTCTGTCCTGTCGATCAAGTCTCTCAGTTGTCTCGTCATGCAGTGCTAGCAATACGTCTATTTGTCGCTGGGTGATGTCTTGCCGTCGATCGAGTTCCTCAAAGCGCTGCTGATAGGTTTCGTCTCGGCTGGCTAGATTTGCCAGAATTGCCTCAATGCGATCGAGCCTATCGGGTGGGTTAGTCATCATAAATTGGCTTATCAATGTGTGATCAAATTCTAAACCCCGCTAGATTATCTCTGGCAAGGCTTTTGTTTGTAATCGACTGGCTCAATGCTGTCTTCGTGGAGAATGAGATGCTCTAACTGCGAAACAGTCGGCTGTATAACGTTTCGTGTGCCATGCTTGCCAGTGATAAACCCCAACCGCAGCTACTCAGATCGTCGTCTTGCAGCGTCAACACTTCTTGAGTGGCTCGATCGAACGCCTCACCCAACTCCAACAACAGCCGCTGCCCTGCCGTTTGCCCTAACGGAATCAGCTTAATTCCTGCACTAATCAGATTCGTCGCCCAACTGTGGAAATATCCCAAAGTGGCAGATTGTTCGTCGATTTGCCAACGAGCGGCGATCGTGCCAAAGGCGATCGCAAAGTTACACTCTTCCTGCAACAGCAGTGGGGTGAATTCATCCGCTTGTAAGTCTTGAAATAATCGCAGCAGCGATCGTCCCATTTGCCAGCTTTGTGATCGTAACTCCTCGGTTTCTCGCGTTGCTGATAACCAGTGATTCCAGTCAGTCAAAGCAGAAAAATCTTCAACAATCGTCGATCGATAAGCGCGAATCATCACAGCCGCTTCAACACGCACGGCTCCATAGCGTAGTTCTTGCCTGAGCCAGTGTTCTAGACTAGACGCGCTCGTGATCTTGGCGGCATCGACCAGAGATTCAACGCCCTCAGAATAGCTATAAGCCCCGATCGGCAGCGTCGGGCTGGCAAGCTGTAATAACTTCAGCAATGCAGAATTAGTGAGCATGTCCATAAGCACCGATTTCAGGCTGAAATGGGGCAACTTCTTCAGTCACAGTCAGCCCGCGATGGTGGAGCAAATCTTGCAGCACCGGATCAGGTGAAAGGCGCAAATAAGTCTCCGTGATTTCGAGCGAAACGTGACGGTTTCCGAGATGATAGGCGACTTGCAGCAACTCGATCGCACTCTCAGCCGTAACGGTAAGCACAGGTTCGGGTTTAGCGCGCACTTGGGCAAGTTCACCTGATTCGGCTCGTAGCCGATCGCCCTCTCGCAGCGTTGTACCTCTAGGAAGATGCAAATAGATCGCCTGCCCGTCATCAGTTTGAAAGGGGTGGCGCGATCGCGATCGTTCTTCTGCCGTCAGCGATAGTGTGTATTGAACTGGGTTACGATCGCCCGTCAAAAGACGTTGAGTAAACGTTAGAGTCACTGCTTTCATCAAAAGGTTAATCCAGTCTGAGTCAAATTCTACAGTTCAAAATAACTTTTTTGAAAGGTCAATCAATTTTGTAAGATTGCTCTAAGTCCCCAAAGAAAGATAGGCACTTTTTAATTGTAATGATTCTAATCAATTTTTCTATTGTCGCTGCAATTCATCTTTCTAATATCCAAGAATCATTGCAAAGTTTACTGAAATGGATTCAAGATTTTGGTTCAGCGAGTGCAGCCATATTCATCGGCACTTATCTCTTACTAACCGTGCTTTTGATTCCAGGAAGTGTTTTAACTTTAGGTGCAGGCGTTGTCTTTGGTGCTATTTGGGGTTCTCTCTACGCGTTCATTGGTGCGACACTTGGTGCAACGGCTGCATTTCTGATTGGACGTTATTTTGCTCGTGACTGGATTTCTAAAAAGATTGAAGGCAATGCTAAATTTAAAGCGATCGATGAAACCGTTGCCAAAGAAGGATTGAAAATTGTTTTTCTAACTCGTCTATCGCCAGCGTTTCCGTTTGTTCTATTAAACTATGCGTTTAGCGTTACAGATGTTTCGCTTCGAGATTACGTGTTGGGTTGTACAGGCATGATTCCTGGAACAATTCTGTATGTTTATATCGGTTCTCTTGCGGGTAGTTTAGCCACTATTGACGCATCAGCCCCATCCGCTCAATCGGCTCAATTGGCGCTGCGATCGGTCGGGCTGATTGCCACCGTTGCAGTTACCCTTTACCTGACTCGCATTGCCCGAAAAGCTTTAGCCAGTGAAGATGACTAGGAGCGAGATCGTATCTGATCAATTGCATCTAAATAACTAGGAATCGCCTCTCCTGCGTCTTGACAAGCCGCCCGATCGACCGAGATCATGTCATCTCCAAAAAAAACTTTATCCAGGGCGATGGTCTTTCCTTTATCGGGTTTCCAGTCAGGGCTGATTAATCGGCGATCGGCATCCACTACGGCTCCATCAAACAGATGCCCAATGCAAAAATAGACATCCTGCAACACGAGAGGCACTGAGGGGCGGTGTAGTTGTCCGCGAGAGTTGGCACTGCGGGCTTTATATTGCGATCGTGGAAACAGTCCATACAAATTCTTGAGCGAGGCAGAAATTAGCGGTTTATCTTTCAAGATGGTTCGCTTAAACGTTCCCACTGTAATCCGACAGTCCACTTTTTGCAGCAGCGCAGGTGCCCACATTTTGTCAAAGCGCACCGGGACTGGAGAACGATTGGGATATTCTACGATCGGCAGTGTGTCAGCATCTAGAAGCTGCATTCCTTCATCTAGCAGTGCATAAAGTCCATTTCGTGCCGCGATGTCAGCCAAACTAACCGGAGAGCAAACCCCCTCCACGATTAAAATCTCAGCCTTAGAACTGGCTTGACGCAACGCTTTCAGAACCTGACCCAAGACTTCCATGCTCACCGTCACTGGCGGCGCAACCGGATAGCCCAAATTGGGTTTAACAAGAATGCGACGGGCACCGTAAGCAGATGCGGGAGGTTGATAAACGAACGATCGTGCCGAAGTCGTGTGAACCATTCCAGTCGTTTGAATTGACATCATTAAAACCAATGTGCGTAGGGGCATGGCACTGCCGTGCCCATTGCTGTTGCAAGTCACCAACATTATTTAATTAGCGTTTCTAAAGAAATAAGCTTCCCGATCGGCAATTCACCAATCAGAAAGCTTAAAACATCTGCTCTATAAAAGGGCAGTTAGATTCAAATTACTACGCAGCAGCCTGACGCTCTTTCGCTGCCTTGATCACCTCTTCCGCAATGTTACTGGGGCAAGGTGAATAGTGCGAAAACGACATTGAGAACTGTCCACGCCCAGAGGTCATGGTTCGCAGGTCGCCAATGTAGCCAAACATCTCGCTCAACGGCACATCTGCTTTGAGGCGCGCCCCGGTCTGCCCCGTCTCCTGAGCTTTCATCATTCCCCGGCGACGATTAAGATCGCCAATGACATCCCCCATATAGTCGTCTGGGGTAAACACATCGACATTCATAATCGGTTCGAGCAATTGAGGGCCCGCTTGCGGAATAGACTGCCGATAAGCAGCTTTAGCCGCGATCTCAAACGCCATCGCCGACGAGTCAACCGGGTGAAATCCCCCCTCTAGCAGCGTGAACTTCAGATCCATGCAGGGGAACCCAGCCAACACGCCTTTGTCGATACAGCTTTCAAAGCCTTTTTCGACGGCGGGCCAATATTCTCTGGGTACAGAGCCACCCGTCACCTTTGACTCAAACTGGAAGCCGCTGCCGGGTTCGCCCGGTTCAACCACATAGCTGATCTTGGCATATTGACCCGAACCACCCGACTGCTTCTTGTGAATGTAGTCGTCTTCGAGGCGCTTGGTAATCGACTCGCGGTAGGCAACTTGGGGTTCGCCCACTTCTACTTCGACTCCGTGAGTGCGCTTCAAAATGTCTACTTTGATGTCGAGGTGGAGTTCGCCCATGCCCTTGAGAATGGTTTCGCCGCTCTCTAGATCGGTCATCATGTGGAACGATGGATCTTCTTGCACCATTTTGGTCAAGGCAGCCCCCATCTTCTCTTCGCCGCCTTTGGTTTTGGGCTTAACCGAAATTGAGATCACGGGGTCTGGGAAAACCATCGGCTCCAGCGTCGCCGGATTTTTGGGATCGCAAATCGTATGCCCAGTGCGGACATTCTTCATACCCACGATCGCAATAATGTCACCCGCTTGAGCCGAGTCAATCTCTTCGCGAGAATTGGCGTGCATTTCCACCAGGCGACTGATCCGCTCGGTTTTGCCCGTTGCCGTGTTAAGCACGGTGTCACCCTTCGAGATCTTGCCAGAATAGAGGCGCGTGAAAGTCAGCGCACCAAAGCGATCGTCCATAATCTTAAACGCAAGCGCCCGGAGCGGCTTCTCTGGATCAACGAGAGCAAAGTTGCCCGTCGCGTGTCCTTCGAGATCGACTTCTGGCTGCGGGGTCACTTCCATGGGGTTGGGCAGATAGTCAACCACAGCGTCTAGCACCAACTGTACGCCCTTGTTTTTAAACGACGAACCGCAGTAGGTCGGGAAAAAGGCTAGGTCGCGGGTGCCTTTACGAATGCACCGCTTAAGCGAGTCGATATCTAGCTCTTCGCCCTCTAGATACTGTTCCATGAGGGCATCGTCTTGCTCGACCGCTAGCTCAATGAGCTGCTCACGATAGCTTTCGACTTCAGCGACCATATCAGCAGGCACCTCGGTGATCTGATAGCTCATCGGATCGCCAGAGTCATCCCAGATCCAGGCTTTGCGGGTCAGCAGATCGACTACGCCGCGAAACTTTTCTTCAACGCCGATCGGCAGCACCATCACCATCGGTTTTGCGCCCAGCACTTTATCAACTTGCTTGACGACCCGATAAAAATCGGCACCCGTGCGATCGAGCTTATTGATATAGACGAGGCGAGCAACTTTAGAATCGTTGGCATAGCGCCAGTTGGTTTCAGATTGTGGCTCGACCCCACCCGAACCGCAGAACACCCCAATGCCACCGTCAAGCACCTTGAGAGAACGGTAGACCTCAATGGTGAAATCGACGTGACCGGGAGTGTCAATAATATTGAGTTGGTGGTCATTCCAAAAGCAGGTCGTTGCCGCAGACTGAATCGTGATGCCGCGCTCTTGCTCTTGCGCCATGAAGTCTGTGGTTGCCGCGCCTTCGTGCACCTCACCGATTTTGTGGATCTTACCAGTCAGCTTCAGAATTCTTTCGGTAGTGGTTGTTTTGCCAGCATCGACGTGAGCGAAGATGCCGATATTTCGATAGCGAGTGAGGTCTTTCATGATTGCTCTTTAGATTAAACGCGATAAACCGGGAGTAAGCTCCTGCAAAAGTCATTCAGAAGCACTCGATGTTGCTTTTATAACAAGTACAGGCTGAATTTCAATGATGTCAACCATTAAGGACTTCTCTTTCCTGGCTCTAGCTCTATTACTTATTGTAAAGTGTGAAGGGTAAACTGTGGAGGATAAAGAGTCTACGGAGATCGAGAGGGTGGTCTAGAATTTAAGCGTGAGTCGTTACCGTTCTTTCTATGACTGATTTGCCAGCATCTCCTACAGAATTTCTCACGCCTGACGAATGTGCTGAGGTTGATAAAGCTCTGCTGACTTCACGCGATCGCTTCTCAGTCAGAGTTGCGATCTATGCGCTGCGATCGCTCAAGCAGGTCGCGCAACAATCCAACCAAGCGATTGCTGATTTAGATCCCCAACAAATCGCCGATTGGGTCGCTAACGATCCCGGTTTGCAGCAGGGGATGGATAGCAATTTTAAACCATTCTTTACGCAACTGACGATTTCGGCGATCAAGCCATTAGAGCGATCGGCAGCAGATGCCAGAGTCGCGATCGAAGATTTGACCGTGCCGCAAGTTGTGGCGTGGTTTGAAAAAGAAGCTAAACTGCGGCTTGAAAATGGGGTTTGAGAAAGGAGCGATCGCTCATCAACGCAGAGATATTCCACGTCTGCCGCCACTGCTACCCAGTTTTCTCTTGAGTATTTCTTCCATTTTCCTCAAATCCTCGTCAGTTTGAGGAAATGGATAGGTTGGGCTGTTTGGATTTCCCGTTTTAATTAGAGCTTCGATCGCTGCATCATCCTCTCTATGAGCTAAAACATAGGCTCTCAGCTCTTGCCGAGTCATTTTGCTAAAGTTGGGCTTCGTCATTGTTAAATCTCCACTGACTAAAACTCCGCGACTATTATCGTAAAACTTCCGTCGCTTGTTGCTCGGACAGGAACGACCAAGATAAGCAGCGGCAGAGGATTTTTGCAACCTCACCAATATCTCTTGCCCGTCCGCTTCATCGACTTGTTATGCTACGATCTCATATTAAAGATGCAAGTTATAGTGATTTTCTGATGTAGAGGCTGTAAATGTAGCCTCTTTTTCTGTCAGACAAAATAATAGGATGCCAACCCTCGCTTCTTGCTATTGCTAATCGCTGTTGATCTGAAAGATAAGTAAAGATTTGGATATCTGTTTGCACAGTAGTACCATATGGAAGTTGCTCAATCACTTCAGCTTCTAAACTTGGGCTTACCCGTACATTGACCAGTTCTCCGACAATCATCACTCTGTTTTGAGACTGTCTTTGATTGGTTCTACGATTTTCAGCCGCAACGATTTCCTGAATTAATGTAGGGTCGCAGTCTTCAATAGTTGAACGTAACTCTTTAACTCTTTTGTACAAAAGTATAACTTGTGATTGAAATTCAGTTTTAGAGTTTTCTTCCTTAGTTAATGACTCAACTAAATCTGAAAGACTAGGAATACCTAACAGACGTTTAAGATTTTCCTTCAAACACTGTCTCAATTTAGCTTCCACTTCTGGTGGTAATTCATCCACATAACGGTTATCTGTACTTCTTGGACGGGGATCCGGAGAAGACTGTACTCGATCTGGCTGTAATCTTTTAGTTGGGGAGAATGAGGAAAAAAAGTCCTCGACTAGTGATAAATTCCCAAGCAGAGACATACTTATCGCTGCTAGAGCAATTAATCCAATCGGCGGTTTAGAAGATTCTGCTCCTTGAGAGGGAGTTCCGGTAGCAATAACATCTTTTAGCCCGATCGTTACTTCGAGAGTATTTTTATCACCCGTCAAACTGTGAGAAGAAGGGTTAGGTGAAAGAAACTTGAAGCCATCAGGAGCAGTAAACGTGACAGTGTATTTGCCTGCTGGCAAATTATAAAACTTGTGGCTACCAGGAGCATTTATGATAGCACTGGTGATTTCTTTGCCTGCCTCATTTTTTAGAGTGACTTTGACTGGAATTGCGCCACTTGGCATGGTGCTAACCTGTCTGGTTCAAGAAACAGCTTCTAAGAACTTGCTGCTGAGTCCTAGTAAATACCTCTTCAATATAGCAGCCTGAAACTGGGGAATTAGGCAGAACGTCATGCAGTCACATAATATCTCTGGTTCAAGAAATTAATGGCGGGGCTTTAAGAAATCTTCATCATGACTGGAGTCATCCTCACCGGACAAGCGGGATAAATCGCGACTCCCTCAAAACTCAGCATTTCAAAAAGCAAAAAACTCCTGTAGAATACATCGCAGTGATGAAGTTGTGCCCCGAAATCTGATTTGCGAGATCAGACTCCGAGGACTTCCATCCCTAGTTAATGTGAGTAACTTAGGAGGCGTTCATGATTGTACACCGTCGGCTTTGCTATGGGATCTTGAAAGGCTGGAATCAAGATCCTGCAACCATTTTTCACCCCTGTGGAATGTCTGAGAAATCAGTGTTCTTGTCCTCTCTAAACTAACTGAGAGGACAAAATAATATGGGAGTTAGGACTGTGATTCCTAGCTCGATTTCGTTCACCGTTGAGTTGCGTTGCTCAACCGAAAGACGTTATCGGGTTAGTGTGACTTTGGATTTGCAGGAGCGTTATCTCTTTATGTCGTCTGGCATTATCTTGGATGTAAGCGATCGCATTGAAGAGTTTGTTTCACAACTGAGTGAGATCGCGTCAAATCAACTGGCGTTGCTCAAATGGGATGGCACGAGTGACTTGACGACTGAATATCAGATTGTTCGAGTTTTACCTGGCTATCAGGTTGAACGATCGCTCGCGAAGTTCAACATTGTTCTGGGGAATGGTTCACTAATTCAAGTGGAGGAGTTGCACAACAAAATCACCATTCAACTCTAGAAAATTGGGCATTAGGGAGCCATCGATTATTGAATTCTTCATAGTCATGCGGCTCCCTCACCGCGCAAAAGGACTTTCTGCCTAACGTTCCCAATCACCCACCGCAGACAACCTTGAACATCCCACCGATCGCCTCTTGACGATCGAGTGCATTGGGGTTGTTATGCGGCTGGCGCTTGCTCTGAGTTTGACTCTACTTTGTGAGCTTCTGCATAAATTCGTAGTGCCGCAGCCATTTTCTTTTCATAATCCTCGCCCTGAGCCTGAAACCAGGCTAGCGTGCTGGGATCTACTTGAACCAGAACATTCAATGGCGCTACGGGTTTCCACCACCGCGACTTGCTGAAAAACTCCTCAGTTAATGGAGGAATATCAGAGGTATCAATTTCTTCCTCTGTGAGTGAGTCAACCTTCTCCCAATTCGTCTTTGAGGTATTGTTCATAGCATTTTCGTTCATAAGGCAGAGCTTTGCGAAGTGAAATAATACGGATTGTTTGCTCGTTCGGTTCTGTAAAAACTACAACCACAAAACGCCCGTCAAGTATCCCGATTCCAACCCATCGATCCTCCCCATAGTCTTGCCGCTCATCTAGAGAAACACGGAGTGGTAGTCTGAAAACTCTAGGTGCGTCTGCAAAATCAAGTTCATGCTTTGCAACGTTTGCTTGGTTCTTTTGCTGATCCCACTCGAATTTCATGCCTTGATTTTATCGGATTTTTATAGACTAGGCTGGACGTTTATTGCTGCACTCAATTTTTGATGCGATCGCCCCACTTTTTCACGTTACGATCTATGAAGTGCTAACCTGCCCACATAACTGCTTTCACCTAAAATCGCATGAGTCTGCTTACCCTTCGATCGATTAAAAAAGACTTCGGCATTAAAGAACTGCTGAAAGATGCCAGCTTCACCGTTGAAGAAGGCGATAAGGTGGGGCTGATTGGCACCAACGGCTCTGGCAAATCAACCCTGCTCAAAATGATCGCTGGATTGGAGTCGATCGACGCGGGTCAACGCCTCGTCAATCCGAGTATGCGACTCGTTTATTTGCCGCAGCAGCCCGAAATTGACGAAGACCACACGGTGCTTGAGCAAGTGTTTGCCGATAGCGGCGAACAGATGGCACTGGTGCGTGAATATGAAGAGCTTTCTGACAAGTTAGCTCACGGGCAAGGCGACCGAAACCAAATCATGGCGCGGTTCTCTGAAGTGTCTGAAAAAATGGACTCGACCGGAGCCTGGGAACTCGAAACCAACGCCAAAATTATTCTCACCGAGCTAGGCATTGACGACCTGACCGCCCGAATTGGCGATCTCTCAGGCGGCTATCGCAAGCGAATTGCCCTGGCGACGGCGCTGCTGTCTCAACCCGATATGCTGCTGATGGACGAGCCGACTAACCATTTGGATGCGCTGTCGGTGGAATGGCTGCAAAGTTATCTCAATCGCTATCGGGGTGCGTTGCTTTTGATCACCCACGATCGCTACTTTCTCGATCGCGTCACCAATCGCATTTTAGAAATCGATCGCGGCGATCTCTATGCTTACTCTGGTAACTATTCCTACTATCTAGAGAAAAAAGCGCTGGCTGAAGAATCGGCTGCCAGCACTCAACGCAAACATCAGGGCGTATTGCGTCGCGAATTAGAGTGGCTGAGTCGAGGGCCTAAAGCGCGAAGCACAAAACAAAAAGCGCGGATCGATAGAGTTCACGAAATGCGCGATCGCGAATTTAAACAGGCAAACGGCAAGGTTGATATCGCTACGGCAGGTCGTCGAATTGGTAAGAAAGTGATTGAGATGACTAATGTCTCAAAATCGTTCGGCGATCAGACTCTGATCAAAGATTTCACTTACGAATTTAGCCCTGACGATCGAGTGGGAATCATTGGCGCAAACGGTGCCGGAAAATCGACGTTAATGAATTTGGTAACAGCAAGGTTAACACCCGACTCTGGCACCGTAGACATCGGCAGCACCATTCACATCGGCTATTTTGATCAACACTCAGATGATTTGCTCAACTCGCTCAATCAAGACCAGCGAGTGATCGACTATCTCAAAGAAACGGCAGAATTGGTGACGCTAGCAGACGGGACGGTGATCACCGCCTCTCAGATGCTAGAGAAATTCTTATTCCCCGGCAGTCAGCAATATTCGCCCATTCACAAACTGTCTGGAGGCGAAAAGCGGCGATTATTCTTACTACAAGTCTTGTTAAGTGCACCCAACGTTTTGATTTTAGACGAGCCGACCAACGATCTCGATGTGCAAACGCTGGCAATCTTAGAAGAATATCTAGAAGACTTTAACGGCTGTGTGATTGTGGTGTCACACGATCGCTACTTTCTCGATCGCACCGTCGATACCATTTTCTCGCTCGAACCGGGTGGCAACATTCGCAAATATCCTGGCAACTACTCGGTTTATCTAGATTACAAAAAAGCAGAAGAAGACGCGGGAAAAATAGACGCAGCGAGTCAGAAATCTGCCAAACAAATCGATCAGCCTGCGGTAGCAACGGCACCCACTAAAGCTCGAAAGCTTTCTTATAAAGAGAAGCGCGAGTTTGAAACGTTGGAAGCTCAAATTCCGCAAATGGAAGCTGAAAAAGCCGACATTGAGAAAACCCTGCATCGCAATCCGCCCGATGGCTTCTCGGCGGTAGAAAAACTTTCGGCGCGTATGGCAGAGCTAGAACACACGATCGAGACAGCGACCGATCGCTGGCTAGAACTGGCGGAACTGGCAGCCGAATAAAGCTCACCTAAACGCTGTTAGGGACTTGCAAGTGATTAAACTCAGCAGGCAGGTCGCCCTACCTGCTGGTCTTCAGAACCGGACGTGCAAGATTTCCCTGCATCCGGCTCCTCAATGACGTGTTGCTTGTCATGCAAGCCTTTCCTGCTGTCCTGGGCAGTTTTAACGTCGTGACAATGCCGATGGAGTAACTGAAGGTTTTTGTAGTCATCCGTACCACCTTGGGAGCGGGGGATGATAGGGTCGGCTTCGAGCAGATCTCCATCCTTGAAGAACAATCCGCAGTGTGTGCATCTTCCTTTTTGCTTCTTTAGGAGCATTGCATCTCACCGCCTCATTGACTACACCACCGCAAGAAAGACGTGAGTAACTGGAACCGTCCACTCATTAAAGTCAAACGACTTCATGGGATAAGGTTGATAGATTCCGCCATACAAGCCCTGTCTAGCCGTTAAACAAACTTGAGTGCCGTTGCACCATTTCACCCAATACACTCGTCCCATGAACCGCACAACACGACCTGAATAATAGATTTCTTGGGCGGTCGGTTTCGCGCCAACCGCTAAAGGAGGAGCGCTGAGAGATGTCCGACTTACTGATTTTGGATAAGTAGCAACCATTGGATAAGTCCTCAAAAATATGAATCCAGCATCACGAGATTGTGATGCTGGACGGAGATTAATTAGTTGAGACTCTTGTCAGCCTCCTTCTGAACCTCCTCCTATTTCTCGATTTGCTCGTCTGCCTCTTCGGGAGTGGCTTCTCGCTTTCCGCCGTCTTCCTCAACCACAAACTTGTTGGTTTCGGGGTCAATATAAACCTGAGAATCTCTGGGATCTGGCATGATGTATTTGCTCCTAGTTCGGTATGTGCGGACTTTGGAGAAGTCGTCTTGATAGAGTGGTGAACTCACTCGTCAAGGCGCACCTCTTGATTATAATCATACTATACACACTGATAGAGTGCAAATGGATTATAAGCCACGCTCAAGAGGAGTTTCACGTCTCTACGCTCATTTGATTTTAAGCACCAAATACCGCTACAAGGTCATTACTCCCACCATGCTGGAAAGGCTTAAAGAGATTGTGGCTGACTTGTGCCAAAAGTGGCAGTGCGAATTATTGGAATGCAACGGTGAACCCAATCATCTACATATCGTGTTCCGATACTTTCCACAGATGCAGTTGAGCAAATTCGTCAACAATCTTAAAAGTGTTTCCAGTCGCAGAATTAGGCAGGAGTTTGAGGCGCAGGTAGATGCTGTCTACTGGAAGGATGTGTTTTGGAGTGAATCTTACTCTATTGATTCTTGCGGTAACACCCCTCTAGAAATCCTTAGAAAGTATGTGCAGAACCAAAGCGGCCGCTAGTCTCAGCCCCGTCGAGGCGCTCAGTGCTGAAGGAGGGTTTCCCTCCGTAGGCAACTGAGTAAGACGGGCATCGTCTAGCGCGGGGAGTCCCTGTATCCCGACGCTGATACTACGCATACAGCGCGGGGCTGATCGCTCCCCGAACCCCTCACGGGCTAAGTACAGATACCGTCTTGCAAGTCAAGAGGTTTGAATGGGATAGTTGAATCATCTCTGATGCTCTTCTTCATCCAAAATTGAGCACAAAGAACTCAGGAAGCGGCACGATCGTGCGTCCTGACTCTGATCAAATTCTCCTTTTGTCTCAGCGTCCTTATAGGGTGTTGGGAACACTCCGCGAACAAATTTTGTACTCGAATACTACGATCGAGGTCGAAAAAGCACAGCTAGATCAAGTGTTGGAATGGTGAATTTAGTAGATCTTGCCAAACGATTTGGAGGCTTTGACACCCAACAAGATTGGGCAGACATTCTAATCGTTGGGTGAACAACAGCGCCTCACCTTTGCTCGACTGTTTCTCAACAAACCGAACTACGCAATTTTAGACGAAGCCACCAGTGCCCTAGACATCCAAAATGGGGAGCGGCTCTATCAGCAGTTGCAGGCGAGCAACACCACTTTTTTGAGTGTGGGTCATCGATCGACGTTAGCCAACTATCATGCAGTGGTGTTAGAGTTTTCTCAAGACAAATCTTGGCAGTTGAAATCAGATTAACATCGCTGTTGCTAGACGAACCGTTTTCAGCCCTCGACACGTTTTTGCGAAGTCAGATAGAGCAGCCGCGATCGCTGCCGTGGTCTGTAAAGATCGAAACTTGTTTTATTGCAATTCATTTTGGATTGTTCTTTGTGAATTCCTGTTGTTTTTAGTTAAAACTCCAGTTAGTATCTAGCATCACAGTCTTGCGTCTTGGCTTTGGCAATAGTATCCGGTATACGAAGCTGAGTCTGAAGATTTTACAGTTTTGACTAGAAGCAGCAGGCAGGAGTCGCGAATGGATGACCTCAAGGTTGTGATCATTGGAGCAGGAATGGGCGGTCTGGCAACCGGAATCGCGCTGCGTCAAGTGGGCTATCACGTTGAAATCTACGATCGAGTCAGCGAGTTACGTCCCGCTGGTGCTGGCATTTCTCTCTGGTCAAATGGGGTTAAGGTGCTGAATCGAATGGGCCTGGGCAAAGCGATCGCCCAAATCGGCGGACAGATGGATCGCATGCAATATCACAGCCACACTGGGGAATTGCTCACCGATGTCAGTCTAGATCCGCTCGTGCAAAAAGTTGGGCAGCGCCCTTACCCAGTGGCTCGAACTGATCTGCAAACGATGCTGCTGCATGAGTTTGGGGCTGAAAACGTGCAGCTTAACTGCAAGTGTGTTGAGATTGAGCAAACTGAAACGGGTGTGACTGCCCGATTTGAAAACGGACGCACGGCAACAGGCGATCTGTTGATTGGGGCAGACGGAACGCACTCGATCGTGCGTGATCGAGTTTTAGGGCACCCGACCGATCGCCACTATGTCGGCTACGTCAACTGGAACGGACTTGTGCCTATCAGCCCAGATTTGGCTCCGGCCAATAGCTGGGCGATCTATGTGGGCGAACACAAACGCGCCTCGTTGATGCCCGTAGGTGATGGGCGGTTTTATTTCTTTTTTGATGTGCCGCTTCCCAAGGGGTCTGTAAGCACTCCAGACCACTATCGAGAGGAGTTGATGAGCTTTTTTAAGGGCTGGGCTGCCCCGGTGCAAACGCTGATTGAGCGACTCGACCCGTTAAGAACTAATCGGGTTGAGATTCACGACATTGAGCCACTAGAGCGGTTTGTCAAAGGTCGTGTGGCGCTGCTGGGCGATGCGGCTCACAGCACGGCTCCTGATCTGGGGCAGGGAGGCTGTCAGGCGATCGAGGATGCCGAGGTGTTAACGCGCTATTTGCATTCAACCACGCTGGGCGTTGAAGATGCGCTCAAGCGCTATGAGTCAGAACGTCTGGGTCGAACCGCAGATATTGTGCTGAGGGCGCGGAAGCGATCGCACATGACGCACGGTAAAGACCCAGAAAAAACGCAGCAGTGGTATGAACAACTCAAACACGAGGATGGGAGTGATATCATCAATGCGATTTCTAATACAATCTTAGCGGGGCCACTACACTAATAATGGGAGATTAAATAATATCTATTACTTGCAACACTAATGGGCCCGGCAGTGCCATGCCCTTGCAATTGACGATCTTAAGAGAAGTTACAATGGGAAAACTCACGACTCATGTTTTAGATACCGCAAATGGCTGTCCAGCGAATGATTTGACGATCGAGCTTTTTGCAATCGATTCTGCATCACAAAAAATACTGCTAAAAACGATCGTCACCAATGCTGACGGACGCACTGATTTGCCGTTGCTTGCAGATGCCGAATTAAAGGTCGGCGTTTATGAACTCGTGTTTTCAGTCGGAGCTTATTTCGCACGATTTGAGAGCGATCTTATGGAAGTGCCGTTTCTCGATCGGGTTCCCATTCAGTTCGGAGTTTCAGATTCGACGGCTCATTATCATGTACCCTTGCTGGCATCGCCTTGGGCTTACAGCACTTATCGAGGCAGTTGAATGGTTTACTCGATCGCGCAACTTAACCCGATGAGTCAAACAGAATTTGTTGAACGATTGGGTGCTGTCTTTGAGGAAACGCCCACGATCGCCCATCAAGTTTGGCACCAACGCCCGTTTGCTGACGTGAATGATCTGCACCAAAAAATGACTGCGATCGTCAACGATATGAGTCAGGCTGAACAACTGGCGCTGATTCGCGCTCACCCTGATTTGGGCGCTAAAGCAAAAATGGCAGAGGCTTCTGTGCAGGAGCAGTCAGGAATCGGCTTAGATCGGTTGACAGCTCAAGACTATGCTCGATTCCAATTTCTCAATCAGGCTTATAAAGATAAGTTTGGGTTTCCGTTTATCGTTGCGGTTAAAAATCACACCAAGTCCAGCATTTTAGATGCGTTTGATCAACGATTAAAAAATTCATTGTCAACAGAAATCACCCAAGCGTTGTCAGAAATTTTGACGATCGCTCATTTTCGGTTGAGCAGTTTGATCGAGTCACCCGTGTAGTAGTCTACGATAAAGAAAGTATTCTTCGCTACAAATAGCAATATTTGTGGCTTTTATACTGCATTTAATAGGCATGAAACAAGGACAGCGCGTGAGTTACCGTCAAGATTCCTCCGATCGTCAAGGCGTTAGTCGCCGCAAGTTTATTCAATATGGCTCACTCGCATTGGGAAGCGGGATTGTTGCTGCCTGCTCTCAGGGAGGCGAGTCTTCAACCAACAATTCTCCGGCAGCATTGCCCGTCTCTAGTGCTGGCAAGCTCGATAAAGTCACCATGAGTACCAATTGGTTTGCTGAAGCCGAACATGGGGGCTTTTATCAAGCAGTTGCCAAAGGCATTTATAAAGACCACGGGCTAGACGTGACGCTCAAAATGGGAGGGCCTCAAGTCAACGGCACTCAGCTTTTGATGGGCGGCGCGATCGACTTCTTTATGGGCTATGGAGCCGATGCGATCGTCTCGATCGAGTCGGGCATTCCTAAGATCACAGTCGCGGCCGTGTTTCAGAAAGACCCGCAGGTGTTGATTGCTCACCCCAATGTCGGGGTCAAAGACTTGGCTGATCTTAAGGGCAAGCCAATTCTCATGTCTGCTCAGGCATACACCACCTACTGGCCTTATCTAAAGTCAAAATTTGGCTTTACTGACGACCAGAAGCGCACCTACAACTTTAACCCTGGGCTCTTTTTAGCGGATCAGAATGTGGCTCAACAGGGTTATGTTTCGTCTGAACCCAACGTGATCAAGAAAGTCGGAAAAATCGACCCAGTGGTGTTCTTGCTGGCAGATTCTGGCTATGCGCCTTATGCGACCACGATCGAGGCTAAAAAAGAGCTTGTTGATAAAAATCCTGATCTGGTGCAGCGATTTGTCGATGCGTCGATTAAAGGCTGGTATAGCTACCTTAAAGATCCCGCTCCAGGCGATGCGTTGATTAAAAAAGACAACCCTGAAATGACAGACGATCAGCTTGCTTACGCCCGATCGACGTTTGACAAATATCAGATTGTGAATGGCGGAGACGCAGGGACAAAAGGCATCGGGGCAATGACCGACGAGCGCTGGGAGACCTTTTTTAACTCAATGGTAAGCGCAGGCGTGTTTAAACCAGGAACTGACTACAAGCAAGCCTATACGCTGAAGTTTGTCAACAAAGGGGCGCAAGCTTATCAAGCGTAGGATCGTGAATTAAGTAACCTGTAAAACTTGTGATCGTCTTCTGCCCTCCTCGCAAAGCGGGGCGAAGCCCTCCCCAACCCTTCCCCCAAGGGAGCTAGAATTCTTGTTTCCTCTCCCCAAGGAGAGGGCTAAGGTGAGGGCAAGAAGCGGCACTTTAATTAAATCCACGTTTCTTAGTGACAATACTTCGGACAAAATTTGAGCAGGTTTTGAGCCTTGAACCCTGGTTTAACCGTGGACAGAATCTTTTTATCAAAGTTAGGGGCGAAGCTAATTTTGATAAAGTAGCTTGATACAGAAACTGTACATCCAGAAACTGTACGTCCTACGTCCAATACATTGAATCCTTGCTTCTTGAGCGTGGAAATGTAGCCCCGAATGCGACCAAACATTTGCGCCCCTTCGACCGAGCGAAATCCACCGGATATCTTCTGCTTCAATTTCATCATCCGCAAGTCCCGCTCCGCTTGATTGTTATCAAAGGGAACGCGGAAATCATGCATGAATTGGTGCTGTTGTAGACGGTCGAGTAAGTTTTTGGCGGGCGATTGCTTCGGTCGTCCGCGCGATTTTGCACCATCAGGCGATGATAGGGG